>JAKFEA010000231.1:0-2287 GCA_036675905.1 Acidovorax sp.
ACGCAGGCGGCCCCGCGCAGCGTGTCCCACACCAGCGGCTTCCGGGTGGCGCGGTCGCGCAGGAAGTAGCCGTTGGGCCCGACCAGGTAGGGCGAGCCGGTGCGCCGGCCCAGGTACTCGACGTCGAGCTGCTCGCGCCTGGCCTCGTGCAGCATCACGTGGATCAGCGCGAACAGGAAGGCGGCGTCGGTCTTGGGCTTGAGCGGCACCCACTGCGCCGAGCAGGCCGCGGTGACCGACAGGTGCGGCTCCACCTGCACGCGCTTCATGCCGCGGGCACGCGCGCGAGAGTGGCGCCAGATCCCGACCACGCCGCCGGAGGCCTCGACGTTGGAGCCGCAGGAGATCAGGTAATTACACAGCGGCGTGTCGGCTGCGACGATGAATGCGCGGTGCCAGAACTCGCCGTACAGGTGCTCGGAGTGGTAGCACTTGACGCCCTGGCCGGAGCCGAAGCCCATGTCGACCGGGCCCCAGGCCGCCAGGAAGGCGGGGAAGGTGCCCATGTACGACTGCGGGGTGCCGCCGCCACCGAAGCTGGCGGCGACCTTGGGATAGCCCGATTCGTCGGTCAGCCCTTCTTCGCGCACCTGCTTGAGCTTGTCGGCGATCAGCGTCATCGCCTCGTCCCAGGAAATCGGCACGAAGCCCGGATCCTGGTCGCGCCCCTTCAGCGGGTTGGTGCGCTTCATGGGCGTGAGCACCCGGTGCGGGTTGTACGTCTTCTGGATCAGGCCGAAGGCCTTGACGCACACCTTGCCGCCGCCGGGGTGCACCTCCGAGGCGCAGAAGTTGGGCTCCACCTCGGTCGCCACGCCGCCCTGCACCTTGACGGTGAGCAGGTCCGGCCCCGCCACGCACTGGTAGCAGTAGGTGGGGACCTTGCGGGTGGCGGCCTGGGCGGTCACAGGAACACCTCCGTGCTGCGCACTGCGGTGCGAGCGTCTTGGGGCGGCCCGGCGACGCTCATGCCAACCCTGCCTTCGCGGCCTTGGCGGCCAGCCGCTGCTCGGTGGTGCCCACGTCGACGATGAAGCGGTGGTGGGTGGCGCGGCAGATCGGCTCGACGCTGTCGCTGCCGGTGATGGTGAACGTGGCGGCGCGGCCCTTGAGAGCGGTCAGTTCCACCTCCAGCGTGACCGCCATGCCCTGCAGGGTGGCGGCGGTGTGGTCCAGCTCGACGCGGGTACCCACCGATTCCTCGCCGGCGTCCAGGTGCTGCAGCAGCAGCTCGCGGCAGGCGACCTCGACGTCGCGCACCAGCATGGGCGTGGCGTAGACGCGCGCCTTCTCGCCCATGAAGTCGATGGTGCGGTCGCGCGTGATCTCGAAGCGCGCCGTGTGGCGCAGGCCGGGTTGCAGGCTGGGTTTCATGGTCCTTGTCTTTCCTTGTGTTTCAGGCGGCGGCGCCGAGGTAGGCCTTCTGCACCGCGCGGTCGGCCAGCAGGTCGCGCGCGGGGCCGGCCAGCACGATGCGGCCGGTTTCCATCACGTAGCCGCGGTCGGCGACGCCGAGCGCGGCACGGGCGTTCTGGTCCACCAGCAGGATGGTGGTGCTCAGTTTCCTCAGCGCGGCGATGCGCGAGAAGATCTCGGCGACCAGGCGCGGGGCCAGCCCCATGCCGGGCTCGTCGAGCAGCAGCAGGCGCGGCTTGGCCATCAGGGCGCGGCCGATCGCCAGCATCTGCTGCTGGCCGCCCGACAGGTTGCCGGCCGCCTGCTTGCGCTTGTCGCCCAGCACCGGGAACATCTCGTAGATCGGCTCCACGGCCTCGGAATCGCCGCGGGCGAAGGCGCCGAGCTTCAGGTTGTCCTCGACCGACAGCGGCCCGAACACCTGCCGCCCCTCGGGGACCTGCACGATGCCCAGTTGCACCCGCTCGCGGGCGTGGCGGCGCGCCAGGTCCTGGCCGTCGAAGCGGATGGAGCCGCCGCTGGCCGGCTGCACGCCGGAGATGGCGCGCAGCAGCGTGGTCTTGCCGGCGCCGTTGGCGCCGACCAGCGCCACCAGCTCGCCGGCATCCACCCGCAGGCTGACGCCGCCCAACGCGGGGATGCGGCCGTACCTGGATTGGAGCTGCTCGACTTCAAGCATGGGCGGCCTCCGCGAGCGCTTCGGCGGGGGCGGCTTCGCTGCCCAGGTAGGCTTCGATCACGCGCGGGTCGCGCGAGACCTGCTCCGGCGTGCCCTCGGACAGCTTGCGGCCGTGGTCCATCACGAACACGTGGTCGGACACTTCCATGACCAGCGCCATGTTGTGCTCGACCAGCACGATGGTGGTGCCGC
>JAKFEA010000232.1:0-6890 GCA_036675905.1 Acidovorax sp.
CTGTTGCCATCCACCGTCACTTGCGCGCCGCCTTCGATCAGGTGGAACACCGTCGCCGGCGATCGCGCCGGCAACTTCAGCGTCTGTCCCGGCCGCAGCATCAGCGCGTAGAAGCCGATGATGTTCTGCGCGTCGCCGCCGGTTTCCGGGTTGACGTAGGTGACTTGCACGGCTTCCAGGTCCGGCAGGTCCTGCGCCAGCGACACCAGCGAAGCCCGCGCATCCGCCCACGGGTAGCGCAGCATCGGATAGGCCTTGCGCGAGCGCTCGAACACGCGCGTGGGCACGACCCCGCCGCGCGCGTACGCACGATCGCCGTGGCCGGGTGCAACGCGCTGGCGCTGTCCCTGCACGTGGTAGCTGGCCTCCAGGAAATACACCAGCGGCAGGTCCAGCACGTCCAGCCAGACCACCGGCTGGTCGCCGTCGTGCCCGTGCTCGTGCCACAGCCCGGTCGGCGTGAGGATCAGGTCGCCCCGACTCATAGGGCACTTCTCGCCGTCCACCGTGGTCCAGGCGCCCTCGCCCTCGACGATCATGCGAAGCGCGTTGGGCGTGTGGCGGTGGCAGGGCGCCCACTCGCCCGGCAGCAGCAGCTGCATGCCCAGGTACATGGCGGCGCTGGCCTGCATCTTCTCCAGGCCGTGGCCGGGGTTGGCCAGCACCAGCACGCGGCGCTCGGCCTTCTCGATCGGCGTCAGCTCGCCGGCGCGCATCAGCAGCGGGCGCAGCGCCTGGTACGACCAGTGGATGGGCTGGGTGTGTCGCGTCGGCAGGTCGGGTGGCAGCACCGCCCGCAGGCTGGGCCACAGCGGCACCAGGTTGAGCGCTTCCAGTTGCTCGCGATAGGCCTGGGGCAGGTCTTCGAGGCGGCCGAGTTCCAGCATGGTGTGTCTCCGGTAGGTTGGGTTCAGTGAGGGGCCAGGCAGTTGCCCACGTTCCAGCCGTACAGCCATTCGAGGGCGTCGTAGAAGCGCTCGGTCGGGCGGCCCTTCCACATCTCGTTGCGCACCAGCCGCTCCACGCCCTTGGCGTGGTAGATGCGGCCCATCTCGCGGCCCGACAGCACGATGCGCGCGGTGCGGGCCACGCGCGAGCGCTGGTACAGCGCCAGCGCCGGCTCCCATTGGTTGCCGTGCACGCGCAGCGCCTCGCCCAGCGTCACCGCGTCTTCCATCGCCATGCAGGCGCCCTGCGCCATGTACTGCGTGGTCGGGTGCGCGGCGTCGCCCAGCAGGGTGGCGCGGCCGAACACCCAGGTGGCGATCGGCTCGCGATCGGCGGTGGCCCAGCGCCGCCAGCTCTTGGGCAGTTCGATCAGCTGGCGCGCCTTGGGGCAGATGCCCTGGAAGTAGCTCTCCACTTCTTCCTTGCTGCCGTCGGTGACGCCCCACTCCTCCTGCTGCCGGCTGTGGAAGGTGACGACCACGTTGTACTGCTCGCCGCCGCGCAGCGGGTAGTGCACCAGGTGGCAGTTGGGGCCGACCCAGATGCTGGCGGCGTTCCAGCGCAGGTCCTCGGGGAAATCGGCCTTGTCGACCACGGCGCGGTAGACCACGTGCCCGGTGACGCGCGGTGGGTCGTTCACGTACTGCTGGCGCAGCACCGACTTGCCGCCCTCGGCGCCGATCAGCGCCTGGCCGCGATAGTGGCGCCCGCCGGCGCAGTGCGCGACCACCGTGTCGCCGTCCTGCTCGACGCGCTCCACGCGCGTGCTGGTGACGAACTCGACCCGGCCGGTCTCCACCGCGCCTTCCAGCAGCGAGCCGTGCACGTCGACCCGGTGGATCACCGCGTAGGGATTGCCGAAGCGCTGGCGGAACGCCTCGCCGGTGGGGATCTTCGCGACCTGGTACTCGTCGATGGCGTCGTGCATGACCATGCAGTCGGTGTAGACCGCCCGGCTGCGCGCCTTCGGGCCCACTCCGAGCGCATCGAATGCGTGGAAGGCATTGGGGCCGAGCTGGATGCCGGCGCCGATCTCGCCGATCTCGGCGGCCTGCTCCAGAACCAGCACCTGGAAGCCCTGGCGCACCAGGGCCAGCGCGGCGGCCAGCCCGCCGATGCCGCCGCCGGCCACGATCACGGGCAGGGAAGAAGATGGAAGGTTCATGGCGTGGTTTTCGCTGCCTGATCAGGTTGGCCGTATGCTTATCGTCAGCACACTGATAAAAAGTGTATGGATAAAATCGGCAACGCCCACACGGGTTAACCCTGATCGACCACCTGCATGCCCAAGACCCCGAAGTCACCCGAACTCGACCAGCTGCCCGGTTACTCGATCCGCCGCCTGCAGCAGATCGCCGTGGCGCTGTTCCTGCAGGAGACCGAGGCGCACGGCATCACGCCGGTCCAGTACGCGGCTCTGCAGACGGTGTGCGTCAGCCCGGGTATCGATCAGCGCACGCTGGCCGCCGCCATCGGGCTGGATACCTCGACGACGGGAGGCGTCATCGACCGGCTGGAGGCCAAGGGTGCGTTGCTGCGCAGTCCTTCGGAGCACGACCGCCGGGTGCGGCTGCTCACGGCGACGGACGAGGGCCAGGCGCTGGCCAAGGAAGTGGCGCCGGCCATGCTGCGGGCGCAGGACCGCATCCTGGCCCCGCTGCCCGCGAAGGAGCGCAAGGAGTTCCTTCGCATGCTGCGCGTGCTGGTGCAAGCGAACAACGAGGTGAGCCGGGCGCCGAGCAGCGGGATCTGACGCGCGGCGTCGGCCTCAACCGACCCCGTACCGCTCCCGATAGGCCAGCACCCTGGCGTAGTGCGCGCCGAGCTCGTCGCCGGCGTGCTGCTGCAGGTACGCCAGCAGGTCGGCCAGCTCGGCGATCGCGCACACCTGCAGCCCGAGTTGCTGCCGCACGTACTGCACCGCGCTGTGCTCGACGTCGCGGCCGTCCTCGGTCGCTTTCTCTTGCCGATCCAGCGCGATCGCCACCGCATGCGGCGTGGCGCCGGCCGCGCGGATCAAGGCGATCGACTCGCGCGCCGCCGTGCCGGCCGACATCACGTCATCGACGATCAGCACGCGCCCCTGCACCGGTGCGCCGACCAGGTTGCCGCCTTCGCCATGGTCCTTGGCTTCCTTGCGGTTGTACGCGTAGGGCACGGTGCGCCCGGCGCGCGCCAGCTCGATCGCCACCGCGGCCGCCAATGGGATGCCCTTGTACGCGGGCCCGAACAGCATGTCGAATTCGATGCCCGAGGCCAGGATGCGCCTTGCATAGAATTGCGCCAGCCGGCCGAGCTTGGCGCCGTCGTCGAACAGCCCCGCGTTGAAGAAGTAGGGCGACAGGCGACCGGCCTTGGTCCTGAACTCGCCGAAGCGCAGCACGCCGGCCTCCACCGCAAACTGCACGAAGTCCTGCGCCAGGGCGTCCTGGCCGCGCGCTGCCACCATGGGAAATTCCTTGTTCAAGCTCACCAGCCTCAACCTCAATGGCATCCGTTCCGCCGCGACGAAAGGCGTGGAGCAATGGCTGGCGCAGGCGAAGCCGGATTGTATTTGCGTGCAGGAAGTCAAGTGCCAGGCGCCCGAGGTGCAGGGCCGCTTCGAGGAACTGGCGGGGCTGAAAGGCCACTTCCACTTCGCGCAGAAGAAGGGCTACTCGGGCGTGGGCGTGTACAGCCGGCACGAGCCGACCGACGTGGTGGTCGGGTTCGGCTCCGCGGAGTTCGACGCCGAGGGCCGCTACGTCGAACTGCGCTTCGACACGCCGCAGCGCAAGTTTTCGGTGGTCAGCGCCTACTTTCCCAGCGGCTCGTCCGGCGAGGAGCGCCAGCAGGCCAAGTTCCGTTTCCTCGACGAATTCGAGCCGCACCTGCTGCGGCTCAAAGGCGAGCGCGACTTCGTGCTGTGCGGCGACGTCAACATCGCGCACAAGGAGCAGGACCTGAAGAACTGGCGCGGCAACCGCAAGAACAGCGGCTTCCTGCCGGAGGAGCGCGCCTGGATGACCAAGCTGCTGGACGAGCACCGCATCGTCGACGTGTACCGCCACCTGCAGCCGCACACCACCGACGAAAGCTACACGTGGTGGAGCAACCGCGGCCAGGCGTATGCGAAGAACGTCGGCTGGCGGCTGGACTACCACCTGGCCACGCCGAACGTCGCCATCGCGGCTCGCCGCGAAGAGATCTACCGCAGCGAGCGCTTCTCCGACCATGCGCCGATCACGGTCGACTACGACTTGAAGATGTAGCGCGCCCCGCGCCGCGATCAGAGCTTGATCCTGCCGGCGATCTGCCGCAACTCTTCGAGCGACGGGTTCTTGCGCGGCCACACCAGCCCGACGCCGTCGTCGGTGTGCCGCGGCAGCACGTGCACGTGCAGGTGCGGCACGGTCTGCCAGCCGGCCACCCTGTTGGCCTGCAGGATGGTCATGCCCTCGGGCTGGAACGCCGCCTGCACCGCCCGGGCCACCCGGTGCACCGTGCGGAACAGCGCGGCGGCCGTGTCCTCGTCGACGTCCAGCAGGGTCTCGGCTTGCTGCTTGGTCGCCACCAGCACGTGCCCGGGATTGAGTTGGCCCGCGTCCAGGAAAGCGAAGGTCAGTTCGTCCTCGTGGACGATGGCTGCGGGCACTTCGCGCCGGAGGATGCGGGTGAAGATGGTGGGTTCCAAGTCGGGTACCTCTCGAGGCGACGGGTTGCCGGGATTCTCGTCCATGCCGCTCAACCACGAGGGCCACGCGTGGACTTCGGGCCGGCAGGCCCCGCGCCCGCCCGCTCAGCGCTTCAGGCTGCCCGAAAGCTCCACCAGCCGCAGGAACTCCGCGCGGTGCCCGTACCGGTCTTCGCCGCGCGCGCCCCGCGCCAGCAGCAGCGACTTCTTCGCGCTCCAGTCGCCCACGAGCGTGCTGCCGCGCAGCCATTGGCCCCAGCCGGCGACGGCCACGGCAAAGCGCAGGTCCGGTTCGGCCGTTTCCAGCGCCGGCAGGGGCTGGGGCTTCGCGATCGGCACCTGCACCAGCCGGCTGTCGGCTTGCCCCGGCACCTTGTAGCGCAGCTTCAGCCAGGCGATCTCGCCGGAATGCGCTGCGCCTTTCGGGATCGGTGAAGGGCCGGTCTTCGGTGCCCCGTAGCGCAGCGGATCCACGCTGCCCCTGGCTCCCTGTGGCACCCACTCGTACAGCGCCGTCACCGTGTGGCCGGCGCCCACGTCGCCGGCGTCGACCTTGTCGTCGTTGAACTGCTCGCGCGCGAGCGCCCTCAGCTCGTAGCCGATCAGGCGGTACTCGCTGACGTTGGCAGGATTGAACTCGACCTGCAGCTTCAGGTCCTGCGCGATCACGGCCAGCGTCGAGGTCAGCTCGTTGACCAGCACCTTGTGTGCCTCCTGCAGCGAATCGACGTAGTGGTAGCTGCCGTCGCCCGCGTCGGCCAGCTGCTTCATCAGGGCCTCGTTGTAGTTGTTGTCGCCCACGCCCAGGGTGGTCAGGCCGATGCCCTGCTTGCGCTCGCCCTCGACCAGCGCCTTCAGGTCGGCCGGGCTGGTGACGCCGATGTTGAGGTCGCCGTCGGTGGCCAGCAGCACCCGGTTGATGCCGCCGGCGATGCGCGCCTCGCGCGCCTGCGCGTAGGCCATGCGGATGCCGGCCTCGCCATAGGTGCCGCCGCCGGCCACCATGCGATCGATCGCGGCGTGGATCGTCTCCTTGCGATCACCGGGGGTGGGCGGCAGCGCCAGCTGGGTGCCGTTGGCATAGGTGACGATGCTCACCCGGTCCACGGGGCGCAGCTGGTTGGCCAGCAGCTTGAGCGCCGACCGCACCAGCGGCAGCCGGTCGGACGGGCTCATGGATCCCGACACGTCGACCAGGAACACCAGGTTGGCCGGCGGCAGCGTGGCCTTGGCCACGTCCGTGCCCTTGATCGCGATGCGCAGCAGGCCGCGCCCATCGCCCCAGGGCGAGCGCACGACGGTCGTGCGGACGCTGAACGGGTGCTCCTGCGAGGCCTGCGGCAGCGGGTAGTCGTAGCCGAAGTAGTTGACCAGCTCCTCGACGCGCACGGCGTCCTTGTCCGGCAGCTGCCCGCGGTTGATGAACCGGCGCACGTTGGCGTAGCTGCCCGTGTCGACATCGGCGCTGAAGGTGGACACCGGCTCGTCGCTGACGCGGCGCCAGCTGTTCTCGGTGAACTGCCGGTACTTCGCCGTGTTCGGCGGGACGACGACGCTAGGCGCGTACGACGCGGGCGGCGCGACGAAGGGGCGCCCGATCGCCATGGGCGGGGCGGGCGCCGGCGCGGGGTACATGTGCGCGACGGGCGGCGTTGGCCGCGCGGCAGGAGCCGCGTGAGTCTCGCTCGATCGCCGGGCCGCCTCCTCGGCTTGCTGCGCTTCTTGCGCTGCCTGCGCTGCCGGTGGGCTTGCAGGCGCTTGTCCGATGGACGGCCCGGGCGATCCGGCGCAGCCCGCCGCCAGCAACGCGACGGCCAGCATGCCGGTCCAGCCGTGCGTTCTGTTCGTGTTCATGGTCGTTTCCCTCCTCTGTTGTCCCATGCATGAGGCTACCGGGGGCCGGGTCTTGCGGCAATGCGTCGGGCCGGGGCAGGACACGCTTGCGGCCCTGGATCTCCTGCAAGCGAACGATCCGCGGCGAGGCCAGCGCGCACGACTCCCCGGGAAGTCCAGCCCTTCCGTCCGCCTGCCGCATCGCGCCGGCACTTGCCACGCATGTAGTCCGAAAGACGTTCAGGATTTCCCTCATGTAAGAGTCCGTGTCCTTCGCCGGACTGTCATGTGCGCCGCTTAGCATGGACTGGCTGTCCAGCCATACGTGGGACATACGAGGGAGTCCGCATGAACGAACACCACCCGCAGTTCTGGTTCCGCGCCGAGCATGTCGGCGCCGATTTCACGACCGAGGGCGAGCGGCAGATCGCGGCGT
>JAKFEA010000233.1:0-8629 GCA_036675905.1 Acidovorax sp.
ACTACCGGCATGCACCTGGCCAACCGCATCGGCCATGCCTTGAACGCGGCGTACAAGGGGCATTCCGAGTACCACTACAGCGACGACGAAAACAGCGTGAACATCCGCTGGCAGCGCGACTGAACAGCCAACCTCGACACCGCTAATCCAGCAGCACCCTGACCTCGTGGGTGCTGCCGTCGGATGGGAAGGTCAGGGTTTGCTCCGCGCTGGCTTCGCCGTTCAAGGTTAGCCGCGGCGCGGATGCCTGTTCCGCTCCGCGTCTCTCCACCTCGATCGACAGGACGCCGTTTGCCCCGCGAATCTCCACCCTGAACCCTTGCCAGCCCGGCGGCAGGCAGGGTTCGACCCGCAACCGACCATCGCGCAGGCGCAGGCCGAGGATGCCTTCCACGGCCAGACGCCAGGTCCAGGCGGCGGAACCGCTGTACCAGGTCCAGCCGCCGCGGCCGGTCCAGGGGTCGACGCTGGCGATATCCGCGGCCAACACGTAGGGCTCGACGCGGTAGCGCGCCAGCTGCTCCGCGCCACGTGCCTGATGGATCGGGTTGAGCAGCTCGAAGATGCGCCAGGCCCCCTGGGCGTCGCCAAGGCCCACGCAGGCCAGCCCCAGCCAGGCCGCGGCATGGCTGTATTGGCCGCCGTTCTCGCGGATGCCGGGCGGATAGGCCTTGATGTAGCCGGGTTCGCGCGGGCCCTCGGCGAACGGTGGCCAGAGCAGGCGGATCAACCGCTGCTCGTCACGGACCAGTTCACGCAGCGCGCTCTGCACGGCGATCCGGCCGTGTTCCTCCGGCGCGCCGCGCGAGAGGATCGCCCAGGACTGGGCGATCGAATCGATGCGGCATTCGCTGTCCGTATGGGTACCGAGGGGCCGCCCGTCGTCATCCAGGGCGCGCTGGTACCAGGCGCCGTCCCAGCCGACCTGATCGATCCGCTGCGCCAGGGCATCGGCGCAGCTGTTCCAGTACGTCTGCTGCTCGGCGTTGCCCTGACGCCCGGCCAAGCCGGCATGGCCGCGCATGGCCGCGACGGCGAACCAACCCAGCCACAGGCTTTCGCCGCGCCCCTCGCGGCCGAGGCGGTCCATGCCATCGTTCCAGTCGCCCGCACCGATCAGCGGCAGGCCATGGCTGCCGTGGGTGACGCCACGCTGCAGTGCGCGCCGGCAATGTTCGAACAGCGAATAGCCCGGCGCGCCCGCCGTGAAGCGGGCGTAGCGGTCATGCTCATCGCCGGCCAGTGGCGGCGCCTGGAGGAACGGCACTTGCTCGTCCAGGATGCGCTCGTCGCCCGTCGCCTCGACATACTGGCTGGTGACGTAAGGCAGCCACAGCAGATCGTCCGAGCAGCGGGTGCGCACCCCCCGGTCCAGCGGCGGATGCCACCAGTGCAACACGTCGCCCTCCTCGAACTGGTGCGCGGCGCAGGCCAGGATATGCGCGCGGGCCCGCTGCGGCTCGGCGTGCAACAGCGCCAGCACATCCTGCAACTGGTCGCGAAAGCCGATCGCGCCGCCGGCCTGGTAGAAGCCGGCGCGGGCCAGGATGCGTGAGGCCAGGCACTGGTAGAGCAGCCAACGGTTGACCAGCAGATCGAAGGCCGGGTCGGGGCTCTGTACCTGCACGGCACCCAATAGCCGGTCCCAGTGCTGCTTGAGGTCGCCTAGCGCCTGCTCCACCCGTCCGTTCTGCCGCCACTGCTGGACCAGCGCGGTCGCCTGCTCGCGGTCGCCTGCCTGGCCGAGCAGGAACACCACCTCGGCGGTGTCCTCGGCGCCGATGTCGAGGTGCACCTGCAGGGCCGCGCAGGGATCGCCACCGGCTTCGACCCGTCCGCCCAGGCTCCAGCGCAACAGGCCGGCCGGGCTAGCTGGGTGGCCCTCGCGGCCGAGGAAATCCTGGCGGTCGGCGGTCAGGTCGTGGGGCGCCTGGATCGCCGCGAGGAATGCGACCCGCTCGGCGAACTCCGGGTTCCATGGGTTGCGCGCGAACAACGCATGGCAGTCGCTGGCGTATTCGCAGACCACCTGCGCCCTGGCGACGCTGGGCAAGGCACCGAGCAGCCACTCGGCGTAGTAGGTCGCGGTGATCCGCCGGGGACGGCTGCCGGGGTTGCGCAGGCGCAAGCGGACGACCTTCAGCGGATCGTCCGCTGGCACGAAGACCAGCAGTTCCTGTTCCAGCCCGTGGCTGTGCCGGCGCCAACTGCTGTAACCGGCGCCATGGCGAATCTGGCAGGCACCGCCGCCGCCCGCCGGCAGCGGCGTGGTGGTCCAGAGCGCCGCGTTCTCCTCGTCGCGCAGGTACAGCGCCTCGCTCGCCGGGTCGCCGACTGGGTCGTTGTGCCAGGGCGTCAGGCGGTTTTCGCCGCTGTTCTGCGCCCAGCTGAAGCCCAGGCCGGCCTCGCTGACGAGGCTGCCGAAACCCTCGTTGGCCAGCACGTTGCACCAGGGCGCCGGAGTGCGCTGCCCCGCCGGCAGATGGATCATGTATTCGCGGCCCTTGGCACAGAAGCCGCCGAGGCCATTGTCGAACAGCAAGTCTTGCGGGCGTGGCAGCGGGCCGTCCGGGTCGACTGCGGCGGACCCGGAACCGGCGAACAGCGGCAAGCTCGGTCGCGGCACCAGGGCGCCGGCGAGCTGCTCGGCGAGCGTGCCGGCGGCTTCGTCGAGCACCACCCGGGCGCAGCTGTGCAGCACGCGGATGTCGTCATCGTGGAGCTGATCGGCGAACAGCAGATGAATGCCGCCGCTGCGGTGGTCCAGCTCATCCTGGCCGCCGCTGTCCTGCAGCAGGGCATGCAACTGCTCGCGCAGCGGCTCGGCATACCCGGAGACGCCCATGCGCAGCACCACCAGGTCGACATGCAGGCCGCGCCGCCGCCACAGCTGGTGGCCACGCACCAGGGTATGCAGCAGGCCGTTGGCCTGCCGATCGGCCATGCGCAGCAGCAGGATCGGCCGATCCCCCGACAGGCTCAGCCCCCAC
Source organism: Acidovorax sp. (assembly GCA_036675905.1). Taxonomy (GTDB): domain Bacteria; phylum Pseudomonadota; class Gammaproteobacteria; order Burkholderiales; family Burkholderiaceae_C; genus Ramlibacter. The sequence continues at coordinate 2,991 of JAKFEA010000233.1, forward strand.
AGCCGCGGCTGGCCGTGGCGGTTGGCCGCGAGGATGGCCGGCTCGGCGCGCAGCGCCGGGTGCGGATGCAGCAACAGCGAGGCGATCATCTGCAACTCCGGCAGGCGTGCCGGCTCCAGGCCGAGCCGGCGCACTTCGCGACTGGCCCCGCTGGCCGCATCGGCAAAGGCCCAGTCGAGCGCCGACAGGGTGGCGTAGCGCTCGGCGAGCTCCAGCAGCGAATGCCGCGAGCCGCCGGCCAGGGTCAGGAAGGCCAACTGCCGGTGTTCGCCCGGCTCGAGTTGCAGCTGCACCTGCAGGGCCATCACCGGGTCGAGCGTCCAGCCGCTATTGCCGGCCAGCCCGGCCACCACCCCCTGCGGCAGGCGGACATCGCCGTGGCGACCGAGGAAGGTCTCGCGGTCGCTGTCGAAGGCCAGCGCAGAGAGGGGGCCGTCGTCGCCGACCAGGCGATGCAGCAGCAACGGCGGCCGCTCCTCCGGGTGGCGCGGCCGCCGGCTGAACAGCAAGCCCTGCAAGCCCGGCAGGTACTCGCTGGCGACGAACAACTTGCTGAACGCCGGATGCCGTTCGTCCCCCAGCGGCGGCGCCAGCACCACCTCGGCATAGCTGGTCAGTTGCAGGGTGCGCGGCCGGTCGCCCTCGTTGGCCAGGGTGATGCGGCGAATCTCCACATCCTCGGCGGTGGCCACAGTGGTTTCCATGCGCAGGCCGATACCCTGATCGTGGCGGTGGAACTCGGCCATGTGCGGATGGAAGATCACCCGCTCCTGCTCGCTGCGCACGCCGGTCGGCTGGCGCCCGACCGACCAGAGCGCCCCGCTCTGCTGGTCTCGCACATAGATCCACAGCCCCTGGTGGTCGCGGGTGGCGTCCGCCTGCCAGCGGGTCAGCGCCTGCTGATGCCAGGCCAAGCCGCCGGCGCCGGCGCTGGATAGCCAACTGCACAGGCGGCCATTGCCGAGCACCTGGACCTGCGGGAACAGCCCGTCCCCCTGCGGCGTCCAGGGCTGCGGCGGCGGCACGCCGCTCCAACTGGCCGGCGGCCGCTCCTGGACCTCGACGCGGCGGTTCTCGGTGGGCAGTTCCTGGGGCACGCGCTCGTGCAGCAACAGCGCCATCACCTGCACCCGCGGCTCCTCGGCGAAACGCCTGACCAGCACGTTGTCGCACAGGGCATTGACCAGCGCGGCCATGATCATCCCCTGGTGATGCGCCATATAGGCATGCACCGTGGAAAATGGGCGACCGCTGGGTACCCGCTCGGCGGTGAAGTCGGCCGCCTCGTACAGCCCGTAGCTGCCGACCAGGCCGAGGCGCTGCAGTTCGAGCAGGTTGTCCAGCGCGGCGCCGCGCTCCACCGCCAGCGCCAGCACCGTGGCGTACGGCGAGATCACCCGGTCCCGCGCCAGTTCGCGGCGCAGGCCGAGTTCCGGTACGCCGAAGGCGCGGTAGCGGTAGCGGTGCTCGGGATCGCGCGAGGCGAACGCCGACTCCGAGATTCCCCAGGGAATGCCCTGCTCGCGCGCATACTGGCGCTGCACCTCGACCGCGGCGCGCTCGCTCTGCCCCAGCAGCGAGCCCGAATGGCTCGGCAACAGCAGCGGCGGCATCAGGTACTCGAACATCGAGCCATTCCACGACACCAGCGCCAGCCCGCCGCCCATCTGCGCCAGCGGCCGGCCGAGGAAGAACCAGTGCTCCACGGCCACATCGCCCTTCATGATGGCGAAATAACTGGCCAGCCGCGCCTCGGTCGCCAACAGGTCGTAATGGTGGCCGTCGATGCGGTCGGCGCTGAGGTTGTAGCCGATATGGAACAGGCGCGACTCCGCATCGTAGAGCGGGCGGAAATCCATGGCCCAGGCCATCTGCGCGGCGCGCTGCGCGTCCTCCAGCAGGCTTTGGCGCAGGCGCTGTTGTTCCGCGCAGCCGGCGCGCAGCGCGCCGCTCAGCTCGGCCAGCCAGGCCGAGGTGGCCGCGTCGCCGCTGGCGAAGCTGGCGAGCAACCTGTCGGCATCGCCGCAGGCGCTGGCGCTCTCGGCCATGCCCAGGCTCGGCGGCAACAGGCTGGCGATCTGCTGCGCCAGCTCGCTCGCCGCGGGCGGAGCGGTTTCGATCAGGCTCCACCAGGGCAACAGACGCTCGCGATCGCGGCGGATTTCCAGCAGGTGGTGCTCGATGCGTTCGAGCCAGGTCTGGATTTCCTTCATCTGCTGCACGCTCAGCCCCGCCTGGTGGGTGATGGTCCGCGCCACCGCCCCGCGCAGCGTCCGGTGCTGGCGGTCGAGCACACTCGGGGGCAGCGAATGCCCCCACGCCTGCCCGCCGGGCCTGGCGAATGCGGCGAGCTGGGCGGCTACTTCGGCGTCGTCGACCGGCGTCAGGGCGGCGCGCAGCAGTGCGAAGGCATCCTCCAGCCCGGCCCAGAGTTCATCGCGCAGGGCCGGGCCCTTGGCGAACGCGAGGCATCCCTGCTGCAGGGTCAACAGGCTGACCGCCAGGTTGCCGCTGTCCACCGTGGAGACGTAGCGCGGCTCCAGCGGACGCAGCAGGCGCGTGTCGTACCAGTTGAGCCAGTGCCCGCGGTAGCGTTCGAGCCGCTCCAGGGTGTCCAGGCCGCGGCGGATGCGCGCGGCCAGGTCGATGCTGCCCAGGTAACCCAGATCCGCGGCGGCCAGGGTGGAGAGGAACAGCATGCCGATATTGGTCGGCGAGGTGCGGTGGGCAATCTCCCGGTACGGCTCTTCCTGGAAGTTGTCCGGCGGCAGCCAGTTGTCGTCCGGACCGACGAAGGTTTCGAAGAACAGCCAGGTGCGCCGGGCCAGTTGCCGCAGAAAGGCCCGCTGGCTCCGATCCAGCGGCGCCTCCGCCGCCTGCCGCGGCCGGCCGATCGCCAGGGCGATCTCCGGCGCCAGCAGCCACAGCAACAGCAAGGGCGCCGCCGGCAGCAGCGCGGCGGGATTGAACAGGCCGAGCGCCCCCCCGAGCAGCGCGGCCAGGCCCGGGGACAGCCACATCTGTTGCCAGGCATCGGTCCGCGAGCCGCGCTGGGCGAAGAACAAGGCCTGGTGCGCGGCGGTGGTCCATTCGAGCAGATGGCGCCGCGACACGCCGAGCCGCCAGAGGGTGCGCAGCAGCGCATCGAGGGCCAGCGCGGCATCGTTGGCCAGGAACACCAGGGCCAGGAACCAGCGCCCGAGATGGTCGCGCAGGCGCCGCAGGACGCCTTTCACCGCACCGCGGCGGCGACCATTGGCCAGACCGGTGACCAGGTCGGTGAACAGATAGGCGCCCGGTGCAACGATGGTCAGCAGCGTCCACACCCAAGGCGAGCCGGGCAGCCACAGCCAGCCGGCCGCCGCCAGCACCAGCAGCGCCAGGGGAATCAGGCTGCGGCGCAGGTTGTCCAGCAGCTTCCAGCGATCCAGCGCGCCCAGGCGATTGGCCAGCCGCTGCCCGGCGTCGCCCGGCACCCGGCGCCGCAGCCAGGGCAACAACTGCCAGTCGCCGCGAATCCAGCGGTGCTGGCGCCGTGCGTAGTCGATATAGCCGCCGGGGAAGCCCTCGTACAGCACGATGTCGCTGGCCAGCCCGGCGCGTCCGTGGATGCCCTCGAACAGGTCGTGGCTGACCAGGCTGTTCGGCGGAATCCGCCCTTCCAGGCTGCGCTGGAACGGCAGCACCTCGTAGATGCCCTTGCCGACGAAGATGCCGCAGCCGAACAGGTCCTGATACACGTCGGACACCGCGCGGGTATAGATGTCGATAGACGTGTCGCCGGTATACAGGCGGGCGAACAGCGAGCCGTCGCCGCGCTCCGGGGTGATCTCCACCCGCGGCTGCAGCACCGTGTAGCCACGCCGCACGCGGCCGCTGGCCGGATCGAATTCGGCGCCATTGAGCGGATGGGCCAGGGTCCCGACCAGCCGCGCGACGCTGCCCGCGGGCAAGCCGGTGTCGGCATCCACGGTGACCACGAAGCGGATGCCGCGCAGGGCCGCGGGATCGCCCTCATGCAGGCTGAAGGCACCTTCCTGGCTGTCGAGCAGGTAGCGATTGAACTGTTCGAGCTTGCCGCGCTTGCGCTCCCAGCCCATCCAGCAGCCTTCGCCGGGGTTGTACAGGCGTGGCCGCTGCAGCAGGTGGAAAGGCCCGCGTCCCGCTTCGCCGTGACGCTGGTTGAGCTGGCGGATGCCCTGCACGAGGGCCTGTTCGACCACCGCGTCGGCGGGCATCTCCCGGGCCGGCGCATCGGCATGGTCGCTGAGCAGCACGAAACGCAGCAGCGGGTCGGGATTGCCCAGGTAGTGCAGCTCCAGGCGCTCGAGCAGTTCGCCGGCCTCCTCCCGGTCCGCCAGCAGCACCGGCACCGCCACCGCGGTGGCGCAGTCCGCGGCGATGGCGGCGCTGAAGTCGAGCTTGGGCAAGACCCGCGGCGGCACGCTCAGGGTGATCAGCCAATGCACCAGGGTGATGCTCAGTACCGAGGCCGGCAGCAGCGCCAGGGCGATGCCGAGCAGCCAGACCAACGGCGTGGCGCCGACCAGTGCCAGGTACCAGGCCGGCAGGACCAGCGCCGCGACGCCCGCCAGGCCGAGTGCGCCGGCATATACCGCGCCGGCATGGCGGAACAGCCGGCGGCGCCAGGCCGCCGCGCCACGCGGGCGGTAATCCAGGTCCACCTCGCTGGTCTCCCGGCCGGGGCCGATCAACCAGTAACCGACATGTCCGCTGGCCTCCATCGGGCTGCCGTCCCGGGCATGCTGCAGCACCCGCTCGGCGACCTCGGCCTCGCTGCACCCGGCGCCTTCGGCCAGCTCCTCGAGTGCCTTGCGGTAGCGATCGCGGGTATCGAAGTCCATGCGCGGATAGACGCCGGCAGGATCGCCCCTGAGCGCCGCCTCGACCAGGCTGGTCTGCTCGAAGAAGTCCTTCCAGGGAATCGCCGCGATGATCCCCAGATTGGCCAGGGCCCGCGCCACGCATTCGGTGTCCTCGAAGGCGCCGATTTCCACGCAATGCCGCGTCGGCGCGAAGGGCGGTTGCAGCTCCGGCAGGAGGCGGGAGAACGCACCGACCAGGATCTCCACACAGGCCAGGCGCAGCATGGTCGGGAAGGCCCACAGCTCGGCGATGGTCAAGGGCGCCCTGGCCTGGTAGGCGCGCAGGAATTGCACCGCGCTGGTCAGCGAGAGTTGCAGGCGCGAGGCATGCAGGTAGCCCTGGGCCACGGCGAAGATACGCGGTATGCCCGCCTCACCCGGATTGCTCAGGCAGGGTAGGCGCTCATAGAACGGCTTCGGCAGGTCCTCGGCGATCTGCCTGGCGGCGCGCTGCACCTGGTAGTCGTTGTCGAGCAGCCATTCGGCCGCCTTGCTGATCTCCGGCGGCGGCTCGAGGCAGAGTGCCTGGGCGCGCAGCAACCAATCGGGCAGCGCGTCGATCTGCGCCCACACCGGCAAATAGCCGGGCTTGCCGCTGGCAAAGCGATGGCGCTCGCAGAGTTCGCAGGCCACCAGGTCGAGAAGGCCCTGGGGAGCCTCCGGCTCCGCCGTGCTCACCATACCCCGGTGAGCGGAAAGCCCAGCGCCCGCGCGCCCCCGCCGCCATTGCCGTGCACCAGCGCAGGCCCTGGC
>JAKFEA010000234.1:0-2707 GCA_036675905.1 Acidovorax sp.
TCCCCAACGAGAAGCCGCTGAAGAAGGGCGACATCGTCAACGTCGACGTCACGGTGATCAAGGACGGCTGGTATGGCGACACCAGCCGCATGTTCATGGTGGGCGAGACGTCCATCGCGGCCAGGCGGCTGGTCAACCTGACCTACGAGGCGATGTGGCACGGCATCGTGCAGGTCAAGCCCGGCGCCCACCTGGGCGACATCGGCTGGGCCATCCAGCAGTTCGCCGAGCGCAACGGCTTTTCGGTGGTGCGCGAATTCTGCGGGCACGGCGTCGGCCGCAACTTCCACGAAGAGCCGCAGGTGCTGCACTACGGCAAGCCCGGCACGCTGGAAGAGCTGGTTCCCGGCATGACCTTCACCATCGAGCCGATGATCAACGCCGGCCGCCGCGACGTGAAGGAATTCGGCAACGACGGCTGGACCATCGTCACCAAGGACCATTCCCTGTCGGCGCAGTGGGAGCACACGGTGCTCGTCACCGAGACCGGCTACGAGGTGCTGACCCTGTCCGCCGGCAGCCCGCCGCCGCCGGCCTTCGTGAAGGGATGACGAACAACGTCATCCCCGCGCAGGCGGAAATCCAGGCGGCGGGAGCCCTGGATTCCCGCCCTCGCGGGAATGACGTCGCTTCCGTTCGCGAAGCCCACAAGGCAGGCAAGGCCGCCCTGCTCGCCGACCTCCAGGCCGAGGGCGGCTCCACCCGCACCATCAAGTCGCTGCTGCAAGCCCTGGCCCACCACGCCGACGGCACGCTCAAGCTGCTCTGGGCCCGTGCCGGCCTGCCCGCCGGCGTGGCGCTGGTGGCCGTCGGCGGTTTCGGCCGCGGCGAACTGTTCCCGCATTCCGACGTCGACGTGCTGCTGCTGATGCCCGATGGCATCCGCTGCGACGCCGACGCCGCGCTGCAGCAGAAGGTGGAGAACTTCATCGGCAGCTGCTGGGACGCCGGCCTGGAGATCGGCTCCAGCGTGCGCACCCTGGAGGAATGCCTGGCGCAGGCGGCCGGCGACGTGACGGTGCAGACCTCGCTGCTGGAGGCCCGCCTGGTCACCGGCTCGCGCAAGCTCTTCACCACCTTCCAGGCGCGCTTCCGGGCCCAGATGGAGCCGCGGGCCTTCTTCGTCGCCAAGACGCTGGAGATGCGCCAGCGGCACAACAAGTTCGAGAACACGCCCTATGCGCTGGAGCCGAACTGCAAGGAGTCGCCCGGCGGCCTGCGCGACCTGCAGGTGATCCTGTGGGTGGCCAACGCCGCCGGCTTCGGCCGCAGCTGGGACGAGCTGGCCCGCAACGGCCTGGCCACGGCCTTCGAGGCCCGCCAGATCAAGCGCAACGAAGCCCTGCTGTCGACGATCCGCGCCCGGCTGCACGTGGTGGCGGGCCGCCGCGAGGACCGGCTGGTGTTCGACCTGCAGAACGCCGTGGCCGAATCGTTCGGCTACAGCGCCACCATGCGCACCGACGGCCGCATCGTGGCGCGCGCCAGCGAGCGGCTGATGAAGCGCTACTACTGGGCGGCCAAGGCCGTGGCCCAGCTGAACCAGATCCTGCTGCTGAACATCGAGGAACGACTGAACCCGGCGTCGCCGGAGGCGCGGCCGATCAACGAGCGCTTCTTCGAGAAGGCCGGGATGATCGAGGTGGCCAGCGACGACCTGTACGTGAAGCACCCACGGGCGATCCTGGAGACCTTCCTGCTGTACCAGTCCACGCCGGGCATCAAGGGGCTGTCGGCGCGCACGCTGCGGGCGCTGTACAACGCCCGCAAGGTCATGGACGCGGGCTTCCGCAACGACCCCGAGAACCACAAGACCTTCCGCGCGATGCTGATGGAGCCGCGCGGCATCACCCACGCCATGCGGCTGATGAACCAGACCTCCATCCTCGGGCGCTACCTGTGGGTATTCCGCCGCATCGTCGGCCAGATGCAGCACGACCTGTTCCACGTCTACACGGTGGACCAGCACATCCTGATGGTGCTGCGCAACGTGCGGCGCTTCTTCATCGCCGAGCACGCGCACGAATACCCGTTCTGCTCGCAGCTCGCGGCCGGCTGGGACAAGCCCTACATCCTCTACGCCGCGGCGCTGTTCCACGACATCGCCAAGGGCCGCGGCGGCGACCATTCCGACCTGGGGGCGCGCGAAGTCCGGCGCTTCTGCCGCCAGCACGAGATCGACCCCGATGACTGCAAGCTGATCGAGTTCCTGGTGCGCCAGCACCTGGCCATGAGCCGGGTGGCGCAGAAGGAGGACCTCGGCGACCCGGAAGTGATCCGTGCCTTCGCCGCGCGCGTGGGCAACGAGCGCTACCTGACGGCGCTGTACCTGCTGACGGTGGCGGACATCCGCGGCACCAGCCCCAAGGTGTGGAACGCCTGGAAGGGCAAGCTGCTGGAAGACCTGTACCGCGCCACCCTGCGGGCGCTGGGCGGCGCCTCGCCCGACCCGAAGGCGGAGATCGAGGCGCGCAAGCGCGAAGCGCTGGTGCAGCTGCAGCTGTTCGCCCTGCCCTTCGAGGCGCACAAGAAACTGTGGGACACCCTGGACGTCGGCTACTTCATGCGGCACGACGCCAACGACATCGCCTGGCACACCCGCCACCTGTCGCGCCACGTCGGCAGCGCCAAGGTGATCGTGCGCGCGCGGCTGTCGCCGGTGGGCGAAGGCCTGCAGGTGGTGGTCTACACGCCGGACCAGCCGGAC
>JAKFEA010000235.1:0-2309 GCA_036675905.1 Acidovorax sp.
CATCCTGGCTTCGCGCGGACCGACCTGATGGACAACGGGCCGGGATCGGAAGGCGGGAACTGGATGTCCACCCTGAGCCGGACGCTGGGCCCGTTGTTCAGTCATTCGGCTGCGGCTGGCGCGTTGCCGACCCTGTTCGCGGCGACCTCACCGGATGCGCACGGCGGCGGCTACTACGGACCCAACGGCTTCTACGAAATGAAAGGCACGCCGGCGCCGGCGAAGATCATGCCGCAGGCACTGGATGCGGACGTGTCCGCGCGCTTCTGGGATGCGTCGATCGCGTTGACCGGGGCGATGTGGTCGTCGGATGCGGAGCAGGTGCGCAAGGCGGCGGGGGGTTGAGCGACCCCGCGTCCAGCCAGCTTTTCCAGGAAGTCAGGGGCCGGGTGACAACCGGGCCTGATGCATCGCAACTCGCATGTAACCGTTTTCAACGCTAGCATCCAGCGTCTCCGGCAATTGCCGTCGACACGGAAACGCCAGTGGCCCTGCAATCCCCGAACCCCTTCCCGGCCGCCCGGTGGCCGCGCTTCGCCATGCTGGCGGCCCTGACCCTCTGCGCCTCCAGCGCCTTCGCCCAGAACGACCGGCTGCCGCCGCGCGCGCAGTGGAAGGCGAGCGGCTCTTCGGCCCAGGTCGAGGCGCTGTCCCCGGCCCATGCGATCGACGGCGACCACAAGACCCGCTGGGGCGGGGCGTTCAGCGCCGACCACTGGCTCCAGGTCGACCTGGGCAAGGCCGCCGACGTCGGCGGGGTGCTGCTGCATTGGGACAGCGGGTTTGCGGTGTCGTACGCCATCCAGACTTCGCTCGATGGCAAGACCTGGCATGACGCCTACGTCAGCGGCGATTCGCGCGGGTTCACCGACTACCTGTTCTTCCCCGCGGTGAAGGCCCGCTACCTGCGCCTGGCCAGCCTGCCCAAGACCGCGGACTGGGGCGTGTCGGTGTTCGAGTTCGAACCGGTCTCGGCCAGCGACGCGGCGCGCATCACCAACCTCACCGGCAAGGACAATCCGCAGGCGCTGTGGGCCAACGCGCCGGCGCGGGCGCTGCAGGCGCAAGGCAAGGCGCCCGGTACGCGCGAACTCGAGATCGCGCTGGGCCGCGCATTGCCGGCGGCGGGACTGGAAGTGTGGTGGGGCGGACCGCGCAACGGCGCCAGGCTGGAAGCGCGCGATGCGGCCGGACAATGGACCACGCTGGCGGAGGATCCGGGTTCGCAAGGCGAGCTCTCCTACCTCGCTGCACGCGAAGTGCACACGCTCTCCGCGCTGCGCCTGAGCGCGGGCGAAGTGGACGGCGCGGCGCCGACGATCAAGCGCCTGCGCCTGCTCGGGCCCGAGCGGGCAATGACGCCGACCAAACGCTACGAGATCGCCGCCTCGCGCGCCAATGCGGCGCTGTTCCCGTCCTCGTTGCACCAGCAGCAGGTGTACTGGACCGCCATCGGCATTCCCGGTGGCATGCAGAAATCGATCTTCGACGAATACGGCAACCTGGAGGCCTACAAGGGCGCGCCACTGGTGCAGCCCGCATGGCGCGATGCTTCCGGCCGCACGGTGGTGTCGGACAACGTGGAACGCAAGCACGCCCTGCGCGACGACTGGATGCCGATGGCGTCGGTGCAATGGACCGCGCAACCGGGCGTGGAGGTGCGCAGCGAAGCCTTCGCGGTGGAACAGGATGGGCAGCCGGTGACCCTGGTGCGCTATCGCGTGAGCAACACCGGCACCGCCAACGTCGACGGCATGCTGTCGCTGGTGCTGCGTCCGTTGCAGGTGAATCCGCCATGGCAGCACGGCGGCGTCTCGCCGGTGCGCGAAGTCGCCATCGAAGGTCCCGCCGGACGCAGCGATATTCGCGTCAACGGCCGCCTGCTGCTTTCCTCGTTGACGCCCGCCGACGCGCGCGGCGCGGCGGCGTTCGGCCAACATGGCGAAGGCGAGATCACCACGCACGTCGCCGCCGGCACCGTGCCGGACGCATTGCAGGCGCGCGACGACGACGGCCTGGCGGCGGCGCTGCTCGACTACGCGGTGAAGCTGGCGCCCGGCGAACACCGCGACGTGGTGCTGGCTTTCCCGTTGGGCGTTTCCCGCGCCGATGCGAAGACCGGGGCGCTGCCGGAAGCGCCGGCGATCGATCGCGCGGCGCTACTCGGCAAGGGCGGCGATGCCTCTGCGGGTTTCGACGCGATCGCGAACAAGGTGGCGCAGCAGTGGCACAGCCGCTTCGGCAAGCTGGGGCTTTCGCTGCCCGACGCCTCGCTGGTGGACATGCTGCGCGCGCAGGCCGCGTACATG
>JAKFEA010000236.1:0-4083 GCA_036675905.1 Acidovorax sp.
CGACGCTTCTATTCGCTGGTGATGCGCGGCGCGCAGCCGCTGCTGCGTCGCAAGCTGCGCCGCCGCGGCGAGGCCGAGCCCGGCTACCTGGAAGCGGTGGACGAGCGCTTCGGCCACTACCAGGAGCCAGCGGTACCCGGTGCGCTGTGGGTGCATGCCGTGTCGCTGGGCGAAACGCGCGCCGCCGCCATCCTGCTGAAGGCCCTGCGTGAACGCGACCCGTCGCTGCGATTGCTGCTGACGCACGGCACCGCCACCGGGCGCGCTGAAGGCGCCAAGCTGCTGCGTGACGGCGACGTGCAGGCCTGGCTGCCCTGGGACACGCCGCAAGCGGTGCAGCGCTTCCTGGCGCACTTCCGGCCGAGCGCCGGCGTGCTGATGGAAACCGAGATCTGGCCCAACCTGGCCGAGGCCTGCCGTCGTGCCCATGTGCCACTCGTGCTGGCCAACGCGCGCCTGTCCGACAAGTCGCTGCGGCAGGCGCTGCGCATGAAGCGGCTCGCCCACCCGGCCTACGCGTCGCTGCACGCCGCATGGGCGCAGACGGAAGCCGACGCCAAGCGGCTGGCCCGCGCCGGGGCGAAGGTGTCGGGCGTGTTCGGCAACCTCAAGTTCGATGCGCATCCCGACGAACGCCTGCTGGCGCAGGGTCGCCGGTGGCGCGAGCGGCAAGCGCGGCCGGTGCTGATGTTCGCCAGCTCGCGCGAGGGCGAGGAGGCGGAGTTGCTGCGCGTGATCGCCGCTGCGCGTTCGTCCGGCCTGCCCGCCGTGCAGGACGCGCAGTGGCTGGTGGTGCCTCGTCATCCGCAGCGATTCGACGACGTGGCCGCGCTGGTTCGGCAAGCCGGGCTGGCCGTGTCGCGCCGCAGTGGGTGGTCCGATGCGGATGGCCCGCGGCCCGCCGACGTCTGGATCGGCGATTCGCTCGGCGAGATGCCGCTGTACTACGGGCTTGCCGACGTGGCGCTGCTGGGCGGCAGCTTCCTGCCGCTGGGCGGCCAGAACCTGATCGAGGCGGCCGCTTGCGGCTGCCCGGTGGTGATGGGGCCGCACACCTTCAATTTCGCGGAAGCCGCCGACAACGCCGGCGCCGTCGGGGCCGCGGTGCGGGTCGCCACCCTGGAAGAGGGCGTCGCCGCCGCGATGGCCATTGCCACCGATCCTCGACGGCGCGGGGTGCATTCGCAAGCTGGGCTGCAGTTCGCGCAAGCGCACCGGGGTGCGGCGGAGAAGACGGCCGCGGCTCTGCTGGAGGTCATCCGAAGCTCAGGTTCCGGGCGCGCCCCCACCCCAACCCTCCCCCAGAGGGGGAGGGAGCAAGAGGGGACCTGACGCTCTGTCGGTGAGGGAGCAAGAGGGACGCTCTGCGGTGAGGGAGGAAGAGGGGACTCTGCGGGGCAGGTAGCAAGAGGGGACGCTCGGGTGAGGGAGCAAGAGGGGGCCTGAGGGGTTCCTGTCTTTTCCCTCCCCCTCTGGGGGAGGGCAGGGTGGGGGCGCTCCGGCCCACGCAAGGCGCCGATTGCATCACGGCAGAGTTGCCCCACCCCCACGCAATCGCCTCGGCGGTACAGTACGGCCTTCCGGAACTACGCACTCGCTGCAGAACCGGCACGAGCCCCGGGCCCGGCGATGTCCGCCTGGCCCCACCCGAACGGCCCCCACGGGGTCGTCCCTTTCGAGGTGACTCGCGGCCGGCACCCCCTTGATGAAAGCCTTCAACCTCCAGCTCCGTTTCCTCCTGCCGTTGATCGTCGTCCTGATCGCGGCCGCCTACCTGGCGCTGCCGATCATGGACCGCCTCACCCTGCGCTGGTTCGCGCGCGACATGAACATGCGCGGCAACCTGGTGGCCAACACCTTGTCGGAATCGATCGCCGACGCCTTGCAGGACCCCAAGGGCCGCAAGCTGCAGGCCCTGTTCAACCGGGCGGTGGAAGACGAGCGGATGGTGGCGATCGGCTGGTGCTCGCCGTTCGGCGAGCTGATGGTGCGCACGGCCAACTTCCCGCGCGACCTGAACTGCAGCGACGCCGAGCAGCTCAGCGCCGAGACCGATCCGCAGCTGCGCCTGCCCAGCGGCCCGGTGCACGTCAGCGCGCACCCGGTGCGAGCCGAAGCGGGCCCGGTCGGCCAGCTGGTGCTGCTGCACGACCTGAGCTTCATCGACCGGCGCAGCCAGGACACGCGCCGGTACCTGATCATCCTGATCGCCGGCCTGGGCGTGATCATCGCGCTGGTCACGATGGCCGTCGCGCAACTGAGCTGGCGCGGCTGGGTCTCGGGCACGCGCGCACTGCTGCGCGGCGAAGGCCTGATCCGCCCGCTGGGCGGCGGCGCGCCCGAGCTGGCGCCCATCGCGGCCGAGCTGCGTTCGCGCCTGCGCGACCTGGAAGACGAATACCGCCGCAGCCACATCGCGGAGGCCGGCTGGGACGCGCCGCGCCTGCAGGGCCTGCTGCGCAGCCAGCTGCGCGGCGACCAGGTGATCGTGGTGTCCAACCGCGAGCCCTACATCCACGAGCACGGCAAGGACGGCAAGACCTTCGTGCGCCGCCCCGCCAGCGGCCTGGTGACGGCGGTCGAGCCGGTGATGCGCGCCTGCTCGGGCACCTGGATCGCGCACGGCAGCGGCACCGCCGACCGCGACGTGGTCGACCGGCACGACCGCGTGCAGCTGCCGCCCGGCAAGAGCGAATACCAGCTGCGCCGCATCTGGATGACCGAGGCGGAGGAGCAGGGCTACTACTACGGCTTCGCCAACGAGGGCATGTGGCCGCTGTGCCACGTGGCGCACGTGCGGCCGGTCTTCCGCGAGTCCGACTGGGAGGCCTACCGCGCGATCAACCAGCGCTTCGCCGACGCGGTGGTGGCCGAGGCCCGCAGCGAAGACCCGATCGTGCTGGTGCAGGACTACCACTTCGCGCTGCTGCCGGCGATGGTGCGCGCCAAGCTGCCGCGCGCGACCATCCTGACTTTCTGGCACATCCCCTGGCCCAACCCCGAGTCGTTCGGCATCTGCCCGTGGCGGCAGGAGATCCTGGAGGGCCTGCTGGGCAGCACCATCATGGGCTTCCACACGCCCTTCCACTGCAAGAACTTCATCGACGCGGTCGACCGCTACCTGGAGGCGCGCATCGAGCACGAGCACTCCACCGTGTCGTACCGCGGCGAGAAGACCTTCGTGGAGGCCTACCCGATCTCGATCGAGTGGCCCTCGGCCCTGCAGACCACGCAGCAGCCGTCGCCGCAGGAATGCCGGCGCCAGGTGTGCGAGGCGCTGGACATCCCCGGCTCGCACCACATCGCGGTGGGCGTGGACCGCTTCGACTACACCAAGGGCATCCTGGAGCGCATGCACGCGGTCGAGCGCCTGCTGGAAAAGCACCCCGAGTGGCGCGACCGCTTCACCTTCGTGCAGGTGGCCGCCCCCACGCGGGCCCAGCTGGAGGAGTACCAGGCGTTCCAGCAGCGCATCACGCACCTGGCCGAGCGCATCAACGAGCGCTTCGGCAAGAACGGCCGCGAGGTCGTGCGGCTGCTGGCGCAGCACCACGAGCACGACGAGGTCAACCGCCTGTACCGCGCCGCCGACGTCTGCCTGGTCACCAGCCTGCACGACGGCATGAACCTGGTGTGCAAGGAATTCGTCGCCGCGCGCGACGACGAGCAGGGCGTGCTGATCCTCAGCCGCTTCGCCGGGGCGGCGCGCGACATGCCCGAGGCGCTGGTGGTCAACCCCTACCACGTCGAGGAAGTCGCCGACGCCCTGCACCGTGCGCTGCTGATGCCTGCTGCCGAGCAGCGCGAGCGCATGTCCAACCTGCGCAGCAACGTGCGCGAGTACAACGTCTACCGCTGGGCCGGCCGCATGCTCACCGACGCCGCCCGCTGGCGCCTGCGCGAGCGTATTTCCGAGCGAGTGCAGCGGCACGGGGACAGCGACAGCACCAATGGCAACGGGCGCGGGCGGATGACGGCGTAGGTTGGTCTTTTCCCTCCCCCTCTGGGGGAGGGCAGGGTGGGGGCGCTGCGGCGACCGAGCGCCCCCACCCCAACCCTCCCCCAGAGGGGGAGGGAGCAAGA
>JAKFEA010000237.1:0-26596 GCA_036675905.1 Acidovorax sp.
TCGCCGGAGTCCTCTTCCTCCAGCTCCACGGTCGCGCCGAACACCACCTTGCCGCCGGCATCGAGCTGGGACGGATCGATGACTTGCGCCGCCGCCAGCTTGCCTTCGAGCTCGCGGATGCGGCCCTCGATGAAGCCCTGGCGGTCCTTGGCGGCGTCGTACTCCGCGTTCTCCGACAGGTCGCCCTGGGCGCGCGCCTCGGCGATCGCGTTGATCACCGCCGGGCGCTGCACGGTCTTGAGCTGGTGCAGCTCGGCCTTGAGCTTCTGGGCGCCTCTCTTCGTGATGGGGATGGTGGCCATGTCTCGTCTTGCCTTGTCGCGAATCCAAAGGAAAACCGCCGGACGTTGCCGACCGGCGGTGTGTTGATCGGCCGATTATGCCGAAAAGAGCGCGGGCGATCAGGCCAGCTGGGCGTGCAGTTCCTGCAGCGAGTAGACGTGGAGGTCGTCCACGTACTTCATGCCTTCGACCGCCGCCTCCGCGCCCCAGATGGTGGTGAAGGTGGTGACCCGTGCCAGCAGCGCCGAAGTGCGGATGGCGCGCGAGTCGGCGATCGCGTTGCGACGCTCCTCCACGGTGTGGATCACCATGCAGATCTCGTCGTTCTTGATCATGTCGACCACGTGCGGCCGGCCTTCGGCGACCTTGTTGACGGTCTGGCAGGGAATGCCGGCCGCGGCGATGGCGGCCGCCGTCCCCTTGGTGGCCACCATCTCGAAGCCCATGGCAGCGAGTTGCCGTGCGATGTCCACCGCGCGCGGCTTGTCGCTGTTCTTGACCGTGAGGAACACCTTCTTCACCGCATCGCCGGGCCGCGGCAGCCGGGTGCCGGCGCCGAGCTGGCTCTTGACGAAGGCCTCGCCGAAGGTCTTGCCCACGCCCATCACCTCGCCGGTGGACTTCATCTCGGGACCGAGGATGGTGTCCACGCCGGGGAACTTGACGAACGGGAACACGGCCTCCTTGACGCTGAAGTACGGCGGCGTGACCTCCTCGCGGATGCCCTGCTCGTCCAGCGACTGGCCGACCATGCAGCGCGCCGCCACCTTGGCCAGCTGGATGCCGGTGGCCTTGCTGACGTAGGGCACCGTGCGCGAGGCACGCGGGTTGACCTCCAGCACGTAGATCACGTCGCCGGCCTCGCTCTCCTGGATGGCGAACTGCACGTTCATCAGGCCGACCACGTCCAGCGCCTTGGCCATCGCCGCGGTCTGGCGCTTGAGCTCCTCGATGGTCGCCTTCGACAGCGAGTACGGCGGCAGCGAGCAGGCCGAGTCGCCCGAATGCACGCCGGCCTGCTCGATGTGCTCCATCACGCCGCCGATGAAGGTGCGCCGGCCGTCCGACAGGCAGTCGACGTCGCATTCGGTGGCGTCGTTCAGGAAGCGGTCCAGCAGCACCGGCGAATCGTTGGAGACCTTCACGGCCTCTCGCATGTAGCGCTCCAGGTCGCGCTGCTCGTGCACGATCTCCATCGCGCGGCCGCCCAGCACGTAGCTGGGGCGCACCACCAGCGGATAGCCCAGCGCCTGCGCCTTCTCCAGCGCTTCCGCCTCGGTGCGCGCGGTGGCGTTGGGCGGCTGGCGCAGGCCCAGCTCGTTTAGCAGCTTCTGGAAGCGCTCGCGGTCCTCTGCGGCGTCGATCATGTCGGGGCTGGTGCCGATGATGGGCACGCCCTCGGCTTCCAGGCCGAGCGCGAGCTTGAGCGGCGTCTGGCCGCCGTACTGCACGATCACGCCGGTGGGCTTTTCCTTGTCGACGATCTCCAGCACGTCCTCCAGCGTCAGCGGCTCGAAGTACAGCCGGTCGGAGGTGTCGTAGTCGGTGGAGACGGTCTCCGGGTTGCAGTTGACCATGATGGTCTCGTAGCCGTCTTCCCGCAGCGCCAGCGCGGCGTGCACGCAGCAGTAGTCGAACTCGATGCCCTGCCCGATGCGGTTGGGGCCGCCACCCAGCACCATGATCTTCTTGCGGCCGGTCGGCTCGGCCTCGCACTCGTCCTCGTAGGTCGAGTACATGTAGGCGGTGTCGGTGGCGAACTCGGCCGCGCAGGTATCCACCCGCTTGTAGACCGGACGCACGCCCAGCTGCTTGCGGCGCTCGCGCACCGCCTTGTCGCTGGTCTTGAGCAGCTTGGCCAGGCGCCGGTCGGAGAAGCCCTTGCGCTTGAGAAGGCGCAGCTGCTTCTCGTCGAGCGAGGCCAGCGCACCCTCGCCTTTCGCTTCGGCGATCTGGTCCAGCTCGAGCTCGATCTTCACGATTTCCTCGATCTGCACCAGGAACCACTTGTCGATCTTCGTGAGGTCCTGGACTTCTTCGACGCTCCAGCCGGCGGCGAAGGCGTCGCCCACGTACCAGATGCGCTCGGGGCCGGGCTCGCCCAGTTCCTTTTCCAGCACTTCGCGGTCCTGGGTCTTCTCGTTCATGCCGTCGACGCCGACCTCCAGGCCGCGCAGCGCCTTCTGGAACGATTCCTGGAAGGTGCGGCCCATGGCCATGACCTCGCCCACCGACTTCATCTGGGTGGTGAGGCGATCGTCGGCCTGCGGGAATTTCTCGAAGGCGAAGCGCGGGATCTTGGTGACCACGTAGTCGATGGTCGGCTCGAAGCTCGCCGGGGTGGCGCCGCCGGTGATCTCGTTGCGCAGCTCGTCGAGCGTGTAGCCCACCGCCAGCTTGGCCGCGACCTTGGCGATCGGGAAGCCGGTGGCCTTGGAAGCCAGCGCCGAGGACCGCGACACGCGCGGGTTCATCTCGATCACGATCATGCGGCCGTCCTGCGGGTTGACCGCGAACTGCACGTTGGAGCCGCCCGTGTCGACGCCGATCTCGCGCAGCACCGCCAGCGAGGCGTTGCGCATGATCTGGTATTCCTTGTCGGTCAGGGTCTGGGCCGGCGCCACGGTGATGGAGTCGCCGGTGTGCACGCCCATCGGGTCGAGGTTCTCGATCGAACAGACGATGATGCAGTTGTCCGCCTTGTCGCGGACCACTTCCATCTCGAACTCCTTCCAGCCGAGCAGTGATTCTTCGATCAGCAGCTCGTTGGTGGGCGAGGCCTCCAGGCCGCGCTTGCAGATGACTTCGAATTCCTCGGGGTTGTAGGCGATGCCGCCGCCGGTGCCGCCGAGCGTGAAGCTGGGGCGGATCACGGTCGGGAAGCCCACGCTCTTCTGCACCGCCCAGGCCTCGTCCATGGAATGGGCGATGCCGGATCGGGCCGAGCCGAGGCCGATCTTCGTCATGGCCTCCTTGAACTTCAGCCGGTCCTCGGCCTTGTCGATCGCCTCGGGCGTGGCGCCGATCAATTCGACGCCGTGCTTGTCCAGCACGCCGTTGCGCCACAGGTCGAGCGCGCAGTTCAGCGCGGTCTGTCCGCCCATGGTGGGCAGGATGGCGTCGGGCTTCTCCCGCGCGATGATCTTCTCGACGGTCTGCCAGGTGATCGGCTCGATGTAGGTGACGTCGGCCGTGGCCGGGTCGGTCATGATCGTCGCCGGGTTGGAGTTGATCAGGATGACCTTGTAGCCCTCCTCGCGCAGCGCCTTGCAGGCCTGCACGCCGGAGTAGTCGAATTCGCAGGCCTGGCCGATGACGATGGGGCCGGCGCCGATGATGAGGATGGAACGAATGTCTGAGCGCTTGGGCATGTCTTACTTCTTCTTCTCGTCCATCATCCGGGTGAACTTGTCGAACAGGTAGCCGATGTCGTGCGGGCCGGGCGAGGCTTCCGGGTGGCCCTGGAAGCAGAACGCGGGCTTGTCGGTGCGCTCGAAACCTTGCAGCGTGCCGTCGAACAGCGACACATGCGTGGCGCGCACGTTGGCCGGCAGCGACTTCTCGTCCACCGCGAAGCCGTGGTTCTGGCTGGTGATGGACACGCGGCCATCGTCCAGGTCCTTGACCGGGTGGTTGGCGCCGTGGTGGCCGAATTTCATCTTGTAGGTCTTCGCCCCCGACGCCAGCGCCATGATCTGGTGGCCCAGGCAGATGCCGAAGGTGGGGTAGCCCGCTTCGATCAGCTCGCGCGTGGATTCGATCGCGTAGTCGCAAGGCTCGGGGTCGCCCGGGCCGTTGGACAGGAACACGCCGTCCGGGTCGAGCTTCCTGATCTCCGACGCAGGCGTCTTCGCGGGAACCACCGTGACCTTGCAGCCGCGCTCGGCCAGCATGCGCAGGATGTTCTTCTTGACGCCGTAGTCGAATGCGACCACGTGGTACCTGGGCTGGTCCAGCTGCCCGTAGCCGGCACCCAGCTCCCATTCGGTCTGGTTCCAGCCATAGGGCTTGTCGGCCGTGACCGCCTGGGCCAGGTCCTGGCCGTTCATCGCCGGCGCCTGGCGCGCCAGCGCCACCGCCTTGTCCACGATCTCGGGCGTGATCTCCTGCCCGGGCTGCAGCGCCATGAGGCAGCCGTTCTGGGCGCCCTTGCTGCGCAGCAGGCGGGTGAGCTTGCGCGTGTCGATGTCGGCGATGCCGACGGTGTTCTCGCGCTTGAGGTAATCCGACAGCGTGAGGCTGGTGCGGAAGTTGGACGCGACCAGCGGCAGGTCGCGGATGACGAGGCCGGCGGCATGCACCCGGGCGGCTTCGACGTCTTCTTCGTTGACGCCGTAGTTGCCGATGTGCGGATACGTCAGGGTGACGATCTGCCGCGCGTAGCTGGGGTCGGTGAGGATTTCCTGGTAGCCGGTCATGGCCGTGTTGAACACGACTTCGCCGGTGGCGGTGCCGGTGGCGCCGATGGAAGTGCCAGGAAAGACCGTACCGTCCGCGAGCGCCAGGAGGGCGGCAGGGCGGGCTCCCTGTTGAGACAAAAGCACTGGGTTCTCCGGATGGTGACGGTACGCCCAAACGACAGCCGGAACTCGGGTTCCGGTGTTGCTTTTGTTCAGGGGAGGAGCTTCGGCTGCGCTAGGCGTACGGGTTTGCGGGAAAGCCTCTGATTATAGCCCGCGCCGTGCAATTCTGCAGCGGGCGGGGGGCCATTCCGGACCTTCACCCGAGGCGCGAAGCGGCGCTGGCGTGAAGGCAGATGGCAGCCGCGGCAGCCACGTTCAGCGACTCCTCGCCGCCGGGTTGCGCGATGCGCACGTGGGCGGCCGCGCGGGCCGCCAGTTGCGGCGACACGCCCTGCCCTTCATGGCCGAGAACCCAGCCGCAAGGCCACGGCAGCACCGACCGATGCAGCAGTTCGCCCTCGTGCGAGCTGGTCGCCAGCAGCGGAACTGCCAAACCCTCCAGCAACGACGGGTCCGCGGCGTCGAACAGGTGCAGCGCGAAGTGCGCGCCCATGGCGGCGCGCAGCACCTTGGGCGACCACAGGGCGGCGGTGCCTTTCAGCGCCACGACCTGGTGGAACCCGAAAGCGGCGGCGCTGCGCAGGATGGCGCCGACGTTGCCGGCGTCCTGCACCCGGTCCAGCACCACGGTGGCTGCCGCCGGCTCGAACGGCGGTGCCGGCGGCAACTCCAGCACCAAGCCCATGCGGGCCGGCGACTCCAGGCTGCTCAGCGCGGCGAACAGCGGGTCCGCGAGCACCAGGGTGCTGGTCGCGGGCAGCCGCTGCTGCGCCGGGCAGGATTCGGCGTACACCGCCAGCTGCGGCTCGACGCCGCGCGCCAGCGCCGCCCGGCCCAGGTGATCGCCCTCGAGCCAGACGCGGCCCTGCTTGCGCCAGGCCGTGCTGTCCTGCGCCAGCAGGCGCAGCGCCTTGAACTGCGGATTGGCCGTGGAGCGGATGACCGCAGGCGAAGCTTCGGTCACGCCGCCGCGGCGAGCTCGTCGCCGCCCTGGGCATCGTTGCCCGCCATCATCAGGCTGACCGCCACCGGGTTGAAATACTTGCGGTGGTGCGGGCAGGCGCCGTGCACCTTCAGCGCCTGCAGGTGCTCGCGCGTGCTGTAGCCCTTGTGCGAGGCGAAGCCGTACTGCGGGAACTCCTCGTGCAGCTGCGCGAGCAACCGGTCGCGATGGACCTTGGCCAGGATGGACGCCGCCGAGATCGACTTGACCTTGGCATCGCCGCCGACGATGGCCTCGGCCAGCACGTCGATGCGCGGCAGTGCGTTGCCGTCCACCAGCACTTTCGCCGGCTTGAGGCGCAGCCCCTCGACCGCGCGCTTCATCGCCAGCATGGTGGCGTGGAAGATGTTCAGCTCGTCGATCTCGTCGACGCTGGCCTGCGCTATCGAGCAGCACAGGGCCTTGTCCATGATCTGGTCGTACAGGCGCTCGCGCTGCAGCGGGGTGAGCACCTTGGAGTCGGCCAGGCCGCGGATGCGCCTGCCGTCGTCCAGGATCACCGCCGCCGCGACCACCGGCCCGGCCAGCGGGCCGCGCCCGGCCTCGTCCACGCCGGCCATCAGGCCGACCGGATCCCAGGCCAGCAGGCCCTGCTCACCCTTCGATGACTTTTTCGATCGCATCGGTCGCCAGGCGGGCCGTGTCGCGCCGCAACTGGTGGTGCAACACGGTGAACTGTTCCCGCACGGCCGCCATTCTGGCAGGAGCCTCCAGCCAGTCCAAGACCGCGCGCGCCAGTGCTCCGGGATTGGCGTCGCGCTGCAGCAACTCCGGCACGACGAAATCCCCGGCCAGGATGTTGGGCAGGCCGACCCAGGGCTGCAGTTGCTGGCGGCGCATCAGCTGCCAGCTGATCGCGTTCATCCGGTAGGCGATCACCATCGGCCGCTTGAAGAGCGCCGCTTCCAGCGTGGCCGTTCCGCTGGCGATCAGCGTCAGGTCGCACGCAGCCAGCGCGCGGTGCGACTGGCCGTCCAGCACCTGCAGGCCTTCGGCCAGGCCGGCGCGCCGCGCTGCCACCTCGATGGCCGGGCGAAGCGACGGCAGCGCCGGCACGACGAAGCGAAGGCCGGGGCGGCGCCGGCGCAGCAGCACGGCCGCATCGAAGAAGGGCTGCGCCAGGTACTGCACCTCGGAGGCGCGGCTGCCGGGCAGGATGGCCAGCACCTCGTCCGTCTCCCCCAGCCCGAGTGACGCCCTCGCCGCGGCGCGATCCGGCTCGAGCGGGATCACGCCGGCGAGTGGATGGCCGACGTAGGTACCCCGCACGCCGTGCCGGGCCAGCAGCGCCGGCTCGAAGGGGAAGATGCAAAGCACGTGGTCGCAGGCGCGCCGGATCTTTTCGATTCGCTGGGGGCGCCAGGCCCAGATGGAGGGGCAGACGAAGTGCACGGTGCGAACCCGGCGCTCCCGCAGCTGCAGCTCCAGGTCGAGGTTGAAGTCGGGCGCATCCACGCCCACGAAGGCGCTCGGGCGCTCGCGCAGCAGCCGGTCGCGCAGCTGTTTGCGGATGCCCACGATCTCGCGATAGTGCCGCAGCACCTCCACGTAGCCGCGCACCGCCAGCTTGTCGTGCGGCCACCAGGCCTCGAACCCCTCGGCAGCCATCTGCGGACCGCCGATGCCCGCCGCCTGCAGTCCGGGCCAGCGCTGCCGCAGGCCGACCAGCAGCAGGCCGGCCAGCAGGTCGCCCGACGCCTCGCCGGCGACCATCGCAATGGAAGGGGCCGGAGACGCGCTGGCCTGCCGCGGCGGCGGGCCGGGCTGCGTCACCGGACGATGCCGCGCTGCGGCGTCACGCGGGCCAGGAAGTCCTGCATGAGTTGCACGTCAGGGGCGGCGGGCGGCGTTTCGCCCGCGATGGCAACCATGCGCTCGCGCGCCTGTTCCAGCGTGAGCCCGTCGCGGTACAGCGCCTTGTGCATGGCCTTGACGGCAGCAATGCGTTCGGGAGAGAAGCCGCGCCGCCGCAGCCCCTCGTAGTTCATGGAGCGCGCCTGCGCCGGCTGGCCCTGGCTCATCACGAACGGCGGCTGGTCGGCGAACAGCAGCGAGCACATGGCCGTCATGGCGTGGGCGCCGATGCGCACGAACTGGTGCACCACGGTGAAGCCGCCGAGGATGGCCCAGTCGCCCACCTCCACGTGCCCGGCCAGCTGCGAGTTGTTGGCAAAGATCGTGTTGTTGCCGACTGCGCAGTCGTGCGCCAGGTGGACGTAGGCCATCAGCCAGTTGTCGTTGCCGACACGGGTGACTCCGCCGCCGCCGGGCGAGCCGATGTTGAAGGTGCTGAACTCGCGGATGGTGTTGCGGTCACCGATCACCAGCTCGCAGGGCTCCCCCGCGTACTTCTTGTCTTGCGGAACGCCGCCCAGCGCGACGAAGTGGAAGATGCGGTTGTCCTCGCCGATCGTGGTGCGGCCCTCGACCACGGCATGGGCACCCACCGTGGTGCGCGCGCCGATCTTCACGTCCGGGCCGATCACCGAGTACGGCCCGATGCTCGCCGTGGCGTCGACTTGCGCCCGCGGGTCGACGATGGCCGTGGGGTGGATCGCCATCCTCACCCCACGGTGCGCATGGTGCACATGAGCTCGGCCTCGCAGGCGACCTCCTCGCCCACGCGCGTGACTCCCTTGAACTTGTAGATGCCGGCCTTGTGGCGCTCGAGCGTGACGTCCATCACCAGCTGGTCGCCGGGCTCGACCGGGCGCTTGAAGCGCGCACTGTCGATGCCGGCGAAGTAATAGACCGTCTTGTCGTCGGGCGTGACGCCCTGGGTGGCGAAGGAGAGCAGGGCCGCCGACTGCGCCATGGCCTCGAGCATCAGCACGCCCGGCATCACCGGGCGGTGCGGGAAGTGGCCGTTGAAGAACGGCTCGTTGATGGTGACGTTCTTGATGGCGCGGATGCTCTTGCCGAGCTCGATCTCGACGACGCGGTCGACCATCAGGAACGGGTATCGGTGGGGCAGCAGGCTGAGGATCTGATGGATGTCGAGCTTCATGACTTCTTCTCGAGGGCGCGGATACGTTCGCGCAAGGCGGCCAGCTGCTTGAGCGAGGCCGCGTTCTTCTCCCAGGCGGCATTCTCGTCGATGGGGAAGACGCCGGTGTAATGGCCGGGCTTGAGGATGGAGCGGGTGACCAGCGAGAACGAGGAGATGTGCACGTGGTCGGCGATGGTCAGGTGGCCCAGGATGCCGGCGCTGCCGCCGACGGTGCAGTGGGCGCCGATGGTGGCGCTGCCGGCGATGCCGGCGCAACCCGCGATGGCGGTGTGGCGGCCGATGCGCACGTTGTGGCCGACCTGGATCAGGTTGTCCAGCTTGACGCCGTCCTCGATCACGGTGTCGGCCAGTGCCCCGCGGTCGATGCAGGTGTTGGCGCCGATCTCGACGTCGTCGCCGATGCGCACGGCGCCCAGCTGCTCGATCTTCTCCCATTCGCCGCCGCGCGGCGCGAAGCCGAAGCCGTCGGCGCCGATCACCACGCCCGGGTGCAGGATGCAGCGCGCGCCGATCACGCAGCCCTCGCCCACGCTCACTCGCGACTTCAGGACGGTGCCGGGGCCGATGCGGGCGCCCCGTTCGACCACGCACAGCGGGCCGATGCGGGCTGTGGAGTCCACTTGCGCCTGCGGATCGACCACCGCGCTGGGATGCACGGCCGGTCCTTCAGGTGACGCCAGGCGCGATTTCCACAGCTGCGTGACCCGCGCGAAATAGAGGTAGGGATCGTCGGCGACGATCGCGGCGCCACGCGCCAGCGCCGCATCGCGCATGCCGGGGCCGACGATGACGCAGGCCGCGTTCGAAGCCGCGAGCTGCTGTCCGTAGCGGGGATTGCCGAGGAAGCTCAGCTGGGTCGGGCCGGCGGATTCGAGCGGCGCCAGCCCCTCGATGCCCGTGCCCGGGTCGCCGTGCAGCTCGCCGCCGAGCGAGCCCACGATGTCGCCCAGTCGCAGCCGCACGGAGGCCTCACTTGGCGGTATTGAGCGCCTTGATCACCTTGTCGGTGATGTCGTGCCGGGGGTTGATGTAGACCGCTTCCTGCAGGATCAGGTCGTACTTCTCCTGCTCGGCGACCTGCTTGACCACGCGGTTGGCGCGCTCGAGGACCGCTTGCAGTTCCTCGTTCTTGCGCGCGTTCAGGTCTTCCTGGTACTCGCGGCGCTTGCGCTGGAATTCGCGGTCCTGGTCGATCAGCTGCTTCTGGCGCTGCTGGCGCTGGCTCTCCGACAGGGTCGGCGCCTCGCGTTCGAAGCGCTCGGACAGGCTCTTGAGCGAGTTGCCCAGCTCGGCCAGTTCCTTCTCCCGGCGCGAGAACTCCTGTTCCAGCTTGGCTTGCGCCTGCTTGGCCGTATTGGCCTCGCGGAAGATGCGGTCGGTGTTGACGAAACCGACCTTGAATTCCTGCGCGAACGCGGGCGCGGCGAGGGCCAGGGCGCACAGCAGCGCCCACAGCGAGGGACGGCTCAGATACTTCATCAGAAAGCGGTTCCGATCTGGAATTGAATGCGCTGGATTCTATCCCCGGCGAACTTGCGCACCGGCTGCGCGATGGCCAGCCGCAGCGGACCGATCGGCGAGAGCCAGGACACGCCGGCGCCGACGGACGCGCGCAGCTGGCCGAAATCGAGTTTCTCGTTCTCGCCGTACACGTTGCCGACGTCGAAGAAGCCGAACAACCGCAGCGTGCGATCGTTGCCGGCGCCCGGGAAGGGAGTGAACAGCTCGCCGTTGAGCGTGACCTTGCGCGAGCCGCCGATGCTGGCGCCGGTGACGTCGCGCGGGCCCAGCGTGCCCTGCTCGAAGCCGCGCACCGAGCCCAGGCCGCCCGAGTAGAAGTTCTTGAGCACCGGGAACGGGCGGCCACCGAGTCCCTTGCCCCAACCCAGCTCGCCGTTGAAGGCCACGGTGAACTGCTTGTTCAGCGGGATGTACTGCTGGTACTGGTAGCTGCCGCGCAGGTAGCGTCCGTCGGCGAACAGGCTCGCCTCGCCGTTCAGGCGCTGCAGCCGGCCCTCGGTGGGCGCAATGGCGCTGTCGCGGTCGTCGCGCGACCAGCCGACGGTCAGCGGCACGTTGTAGCTGGTGAGGCCCGCGCGCGCCGCGTAGGCCAGGTAAGCCGCGGGGATGTTGGTGCCGGGGCGGATCTCGGCACGTTCCAGCCCCAGCCCGAAGTAGACCGTGTCGAACTCGCTGAAGGGAACGCCGAACCGCAGGCTGGCGCCGGTGGTGGCCAGCGAGTAGTTGCCGCCCTGCTCCTCGTACGGCTTGGAGTTGCGGTGGTAGACGTCGACCGTGCGCGAGACCCCGTCGCGGGTGAAGTACGGGTCGACCGAGGTGAAGGCGATCGTGCGGTTGTACTTGCTGGTGTTCAGCTCCACCGCCAGGTACTGGCCGGAGCCGAACGCGTTCTCCTGCTTGATCGAGAAGCCCAGCCCGAGCTTCTCGGCGCTGGAGAAGCCGGCCGACAGCTGCAGGCTGCCGGTGGGCTTCTCGACCACCGAGACGTTCAGGTCGACCTGGTCGGGGGCGCCCGGCACGTCGGCCGTCTCGACGTTGATCTCCTTGAAGAAGCCCAGCCGGTCGACCCGGTCGCGCGAGAGCTTGATCTTTTCGGCGTCGTACCAGCCCGATTCGAACTGGCGGAACTCGCGCCGGACCACTTCGTCGCGGGTGCGGTTGTTCCCCGAGATGTTGATGCGGCGCACGTAGGCGCGGCGCGACGGCTCGGAGACGATGGTGAAGGCGACCAGGTTCTTCCCGCGATCGATCTCGGGGCGGGCCTCCACGTTGGCGAAGGCGTAGCCGAAGTTGCCGAAGTAGTCGCTGAAGTTGCGGGTGGTCTCGGCCACCTGCTCGGCGTTGTAGGGTTCGCCGGCGCGGATGCGCACCAGGCTCTTGAACTCCTCCTCGCGGCCGAGGTAGTTGCCCTCGAGCTTCACGCCGCTGACCACGAAGCGCTCGCCCTCGGTCACGTTGACGGTGATCGTGATGTCCTGCTTGTCCGGCGAGATGGCGACCTGGGTGGAGTCGATGCGGAACTCCAGGAAGCCGCGGTTCAGGTAGTACGAGCGCAGGCTCTCGAGGTCGGCGTTGAGCTTGGCGCGCGAGTAGCGGTCGGACTTGGTGTACCAGGACAGCCAGCCGCCGGTGTCCAGGTCGAACAGGCCCTTGAGCGTGCCCTCGCCGAAGGCCTTGTTGCCGACGATGCGGATGTCCTTGATGCGCGCCGGCTCGCCCTCGGTGAGCGAGAAGGTCAGGTTGACGCGGTTGCGCTCGATCGGCGTGACGGTGGTCACCACCTCGGCGCCGTACAGGCTGCGGTTGATGTACTGGCGGCGCAGCTCCTGCTCGGCGCGGTCGACCAGGGCCTGGTCGTAGGGACGGCCCTCGGTCAGGCCGATCTCGCGCAGCGCCTTCTTCAGGGCCTCCTCGTCGAACTCCCTGGCGCCGACGAAGTCCACGTCGGCCACGGTGGGGCGCTCTTCGACGATGACCACCAGCACGTCGCCGGAGACTTCGAGCCGGACGTCCTTGAACAGCCCCAGCCCGAACAGCGAGCGGATCGCGGCGGAGCCCTTCTCGTCGGTGTACTGGTCACCGACACGGAAGGGCAGCGAGGCGAAGACGGTGCCCGGCTCCACGCGCTGCAGGCCCTCGACCCGGATGTCGCGCACGGTGAAGGGATCCACTGCCCATGCATTGACCGCAAATGCGACGGCGGACAGCCCCAAGACGGCGCGCGCGCGCATGCGCTTGAATTGATTCTTCATTGAGTCCCGATCGCCCCGCCGTCCGTCGGGGCTGGCCGCTGCAGGCCACGTTCTTGTTCAACCGAAGAGCCGCGTGACGTCGTTGAACAGTGCGATGGTCATCATCACCAGAAGCACCGCCACCCCGCCACGCTGCAGCCTCTCCATCCACGCGTCCGGGACGCTTCGCCCCGTGGCCGCCTCCCAAAGATAATACATCAGGTGCCCCCCATCGAGGACCGGGAGAGGCAGCAGGTTGAGCACCCCGAGGCTCACGCTGATCATGGCCAGGAACGTCACGTATTGCAGCAGTCCGAGGCTGGCGGACTTGCCCGCGTAGTCGGCGATCGTGAGCGGCCCGCTCAGGTTCTTCAGCGAGGCCTCGCCGACGACCATCCGGCCCAGCATGCGCACGGTCAGCACCGACACCTCCCAGGTGCGCACGACACCGCGCCACAGGCCCTCGACCGGGCCGTAGCGCACTTCCACCATCTCCGGCGGCGCGCCCACGAAGGCGCCGATGCGGCCGACGCGGCGCTCGCCGTCCTTCGCGACCTGCGGCGTCACCTCCAGTTCGAGCACGCGGCCGTCGCGCTCGACCTGCCAGGTGCTCGCCTGCGGCGCGCCGCCCGCAGCCTGTGCCCGGATCCATTCGCGCAGCTGCTGGCCGTCGACCACCGGCGTGCCGCCCACGCGCAGCACCAGGTCGCCCTTGCGCAGGCCGGACTGCTCGGCGGCGCCGCCCGCAACCACGTCGCCGATCACCGGGCGGGTGAGCGGCCCCGGCAGGCCGATGCGCCGGAACAGCTGCGAATCGGCGTCCGGCGATGCGATGCCGCTCAACGCCAGCTGCAGTTCGCGCTCGCCGGCGCGGCCTTCCTGGGTGACCGTGAGGTGGACGTCGCGCCCATCGAGCGCGCCGCGCGTGAGCAGCCAGCGCAGCTGCTCGAACGACCGGACGGGTTCCATCTCCGCGCCCTCGAGGCCGGCGCGCGTGACCGTCTCGCCGCCCTGCAGGCCGGCCTGCTGCGCCACCGAGCCGGCCACCGGCGACGCCAGCACGGGGCGCGGCTCCTGCACGCCCCACCAGTTGATGCCGGCATACAGCAGCGCGGCCAGCAACAGGTTGGCCAGCGGCCCGGCGGCGACGATCAGCGCGCGCGAGCGCAGCGGCTGGGTGTTGAAGGCCAGGTGGCGCTCGTGCGGGGCGACCGGCCCTTCGCGCTCGTCCAGCATCTTCACGTAGCCGCCCAGCGGAAACGCGGCGATGACGAACTCGGTGTCCTGGTTGGGGCGCTGGCGGCGCGGCTTCCAGCGGTACAGCGCGTTGCCGAAACCGACCGAGAAGCGCAGCACCTTGACGCCGCAGGCCACCGCCACCCGGTAGTGGCCCCATTCGTGCACGGCCACCAGCAGGCCCAGGGCGACGATGAACGCGACAACGGTGGTCAGCATGGCGGGCTCCCGGCTCAGCCGAAGTTCGCGATGGCGGCGCGCGCTGCCTGCCGGGCGCCCGCATCCAGCGCCAGCAGGTCCGCCAGCGCCTGCGGCTTGGAGGGCTGCACGCGCTCCAAAGTTGCAAGGTTCACGGCATGGATCTGGTCGAAGCGGATACGGCGGTCCAGGAAGGCGGCGACCGCCTCCTCGTTGGCGGCGTTCAGCACGGCCGTGGTGCCGGCCGGCGCGCGCAGGGCGTCCCAGGCCAGCCGCAGCCCGGGGAAGCGCTCGCGGTGGCCATGGCTGTCGAGCGACTCGAAGCTCATGTCGGCCAGCGCCGTGAAGTCCAGCGGGTCGGCACCCGAGGCGATTCGCTCCGGCCAGGCCAGGCCATACGCGATGGGCACGCGCATGTCGGGCGTGCCCAGCTGGGCCACCACCGAATGGTCGCGGTACTGGACCATGGAGTGGATGACGCTCTGCGGGTGGATCACCACCTCGAGCCGCTCGGGCGCAAGCCCGAACAGGTAGCGCGCCTCGATCACCTCCAGCGCCTTGTTCATCATGGTGGCCGAGTCGACCGAGATCTTGCGCCCCATCACCCAGTTCGGGTGCGCACACGCCTGCTCCGGCGTGACCTCGCCCAGGGTGTCCACCGCCCGCCGGCGGAACGGGCCGCCGGATGCCGTCAGGATGATCTTGTCGACCCGTTGCGACCAGGTCGCAGAGTCCTCCGGCAGCGACTGGAAGATGGCGGAGTGCTCGCTGTCGATCGGCAGCAGGGTGGCGCCACCCTCGCGCACCGCCTGCAGGAACAGCTCGCCGCCGACGACCAGCGCTTCCTTGTTGGCCAGCAGCAGGCGCTTGCCGGCGCGCGCCGCCGCCAGGCAGGACGACAGGCCGGCGGCGCCGACGATGGCCGCCATCACCGTGTCCACGTCCTCGCGCGCCACCAGCTCGTCGAGCGCGGCGTCGCCGCCGAGCACGGTGATGGGCAGGCGCTCGGCCTCGACGCGCGCAGCCAGTTCGCGGGCCGCGCCCTCGTGCGCCATGACCGCAAAGCGCGGGCGGAACTGCGCGCACTGCGCCAGCATCGGCTCCACGCGCGAGCCGGCGCTGAGCACGACGACTTCGTAGCGGCCGGGATGGCGCGCGACCACGTCCAGCGTGTTGGCGCCGATCGAGCCGGTGGAGCCCAGGATGGCAAGGCGCTGGCGGTTCATGGGCGGGCGTAGGTGGACAGCATCATGGCCAGGGGCAGCGTGGGCAGCAGCGCATCGACGCGGTCGAGCACGCCGCCGTGGCCCGGCAGCAGGCCGCTGGAGTCCTTGGCGCCGGCGCTGCGCTTGACCAGCGATTCGGCCAGGTCGCCGACCACACTCATGGCGGTGAGGAATATCGCGCCCAGCACCACGAGCCAGGCGCCCGCCGCAGCCAGGCGGGTGTAGAGGCTGGGCACCTGCGCCTGCCAGTGGGCATCGCCGGCGACCCAGGCGAAGGCCAGCACCAGCACGCCGGCCATGCCGCCCCAGACGCCCTCCCAGCTCTTGCCCGGGCTGATCGCCGGCGCCAGCTTGTTGCGCGTGAACTTCAGGCCGAACGCGCGGCCGGCGAAGTAGGCGGCGATGTCGGCCACCCACACCAGCAGCAGGACCGACAGCAGGAAGTTGATGCCGATGACGCGCGCCTGCACCACCGCCAGCCAGGCGAGGAACAGCGCCACCAGCCCGCCGGCCAGCCGCACCGCGCGCGGGATGCCCGGCCAGCCGCGCACGCCGGCGCGCAACAGTCCCGCGCCGGCCAGAACCCAGGCCGCCCCGGCCGCGGTCCACACCAGCGGCAAGGGCCGGTCCAGCCAGCCCGCGCCCCAGGCCGCGGCACAGAAGGCCGCGCACAGGGCACCGAGCGACACGGCCGCGGCTTCGCTGCAGCCGTTGAGGCGGGCGAACTCCCAGCCGCCGGCCGCGATCATCAGCAGCATCAGCGCGGCGAACGGCCCGGGCGTCGGCCAGAACAGCGCCGGCAGCAGGATGGCCAGCAGGACGACGGCCGTGATGACGCGCTGCTTGAGCATGGCGCTCAGGCGACCTTGCGCGGCGCCGGCTGCTGCAGTTGCTGGGAGGTGCGGCCGAAGCGCCGCTCGCGGCGGGCGTAATCGGCGATCGCCGCGTCCAGTTCGGCGGCGCTGAATTCGGGCCAGAGCTTGTCGGTGAAGTACAGCTCGGAGTAGGCCGCCTGCCAGAGCAGGAAGTTGGAGATGCGCTGCTCGCCGCCGGTGCGGATCAGCAGGTCGGGGTCGGGCACGTGGGCCAATGCCATCGCGCGGTCGAGCGATTGCTCGGTGATGGGCTCGCCGCGGGCGGTCAGCCGCGCCGCCGCCTGCGCGATGTCCCAGCGGCCGCCATAGCTGAAACAGATGTTGAAGATCAGGCGGCTGTTGGCGGCGGTCGCGGCCTCGGCTTGGGCGAGCCCGGCGCGCACCTTCTCCGACAGGCCCGAGCGGTCGCCGATGAAGTGGATGCGCACGCCCTCGCCCTTGAGATGCGGCACCTCGCGCGACAGGGCGACCGCCAGCAGCTCCATCAGGCCGGAGACCTCCTCGGGCGGGCGGTTCCAGTTCTCCGAGGAGAACGCGAACACGGTCAGCACCCCGACGCCGCGCTCGCCGCAGTGGCGCACGCAGGCGCGCAGGGCGTCGACGCCCTTCTTGTGGCCGGCCACGCGCGGCAGGCAGCGCCGGGTGGCCCAGCGCCCGTTGCCGTCCATGACGATGGCGATGTGGTGGGGAATGGCGCTCACGTTCAGACCGCCAGGATCTCCTGCTCCTTGGCCTCGACCATCCTGTCGATCTCGGCCACGTGCCGGTCGGTGGTCTTCTGGATGTCGGCCTCGGCGCGCTTTTGCTCGTCCTCGGACGCGAGCTTGTCCTTCACCAGCTTCTTGACCGCTTCGTTGGCGTCGCGCCGCAGGTTGCGGATCGCGATCTTGGCGGCTTCGCCTTCGTGGCGCACCAGCTTGGTCATTTCCTTGCGGCGCTCCTCGCTCATGGGCGGCATGGGCACGCGGATCAGGTCGCCCATGGAGGCCGGGTTCAGGCCCAGGTCGCTCTCGCGGATGGCCTTCTCGATCTTGGCGCCCATGCCCTTTTCCCAGGGCTGCACGCTGATCGTGCGGGCATCCAGCAGCGAGACGTTGGCCACCTGGCTGATCGGCAGCATGGAGCCGTAATAGTCGACGTGCACCGTGTCCAGCAGGCCGGGGTTGGCGCGGCCGGTGCGGATCTTGGTGAGGTTGCCCTTGAACGCCGCGATGGACTGGTCCATCCTGGCTTCGGTCGTCTTCCTGGTTTCGGCGATGGTCGTCATGGCAGTTTCCTCGGGGTCGTCGTCAGGCGCAGACCAGCGTGCCCTCGTCCTCCCCCATCACCACGCGGCGCAGCGCGCCGTGCTTGAAGATGGAGAAGACCTTGATCGGCAGCTTCTGGTCGCGGCACAGGGCGAAGGCGGTCGCGTCCATGATGCCCAGGTTGCGCGCCATCGCCTCGTCGAAAGTGATGCGGCCGTAGCGGGTGGCGGACGGGTCCTTCTTGGGGTCGGCCGAATACACGCCGTCGACCTTGGTCGCCTTGAGCACCAGCTCGGCGCCGATCTCGGCGCCGCGCAGGGCCGCGGCAGTGTCGGTGGTGAAAAAAGGGTTGCCGGTGCCGGCCGCGAAGATCACCACCTTGCCCTCTTCCAGGTATTGCAGGGCCTTGGGCCGCACGTAGGGTTCGACCACCTGCTCGATGGCGATGGCCGACATCACGCGCGCCACCAGCCCCTGCTTGTTCATGGTGTCGGCCAGCGCCAGCGCGTTCATCACCGTGGCCAGCATGCCCATGTAGTCGGCGGTGGCCCGGTCCATGCCGACCGAGCCGCCGGCCACGCCGCGGAAGATGTTGCCCCCGCCGATGACCACGGCCACCTGCACGCCGCTGTGCACCACGTCGGCGATCTCCTCGACCATGCGCACGATGGTGGCGCGGTTGATGCCGAACGGGTCGTCCCCCATCAGCGCTTCTCCGGACAGCTTGAGCAGGATGCGCTTGTGGGCGGGGGCTGCGGTCATTCAGGAACTCCGGGGTGTGGCGACCAATCGAGTGTAGCGGTGCGGGGCCGCGCGCGGGACTTGCGCCCCGGGCGGCGGGCCGTCTCAGGCGCCCTTGGCGGCAGCGACCTGGGCGGCCACTTCGGCGGCGAAGTCGTCGGACTTCCTCTCGATGCCCTCGCCCACCACGTAGAGGGTGAAGCCCTTCACGGTGGTATTCGCGGCCTTGAGCATCTGCTCCACGGTCTGCTTGTCGTTCTTGACGAACGGCTGGTTGAACAGGGACACCTCCTTGAGGTACTTCTGCACCGAACCTTCGATCATCCTGGCGGCGATGTCGGCGGGCTTGCCGGACTCGGCGGCCTTGGCGGTGGCGACGCTGCGCTCCTTCTCGATCAGCTCGGCCGGCACGTCGCTGGACGACAGCGCCACCGGCTTCATGGCGGCCACGTGCATGGCCACGTCCTTGGCCGCGACGTCATCGCCCTCGTACTCCACCACCACGCCGATGCGCGTGCCGTGCAGGTAGGAGGCCAGCTTGCTGCCGCCGGCAAAGCGCTGGAAGCGGCGGAAACTCATGTTCTCGCCGATCTTGCCGATCAGGCCCTTGCGCACGTCTTCCAGGGCGGGGCCGAAGCCGTCCTGGCTGTAGGGCAGCTCGCCCAGCGCGGCGATGTCGGCCGGGTCGTTCTTCGCCACCAGTTCGGCGGCGGCGCGGGCCAGGGCGATGAAGCTGTCGTTCTTGGTGACGAAGTCGGTCTCGCAGTTGACCTCGACCAGCGCGCCGGTGCTGCCGGCCATGCTGGCCGCCACGACGCCTTCGGCCGTGATGCGGGCCGCGGCCTTGCCGGCCTTGTTGCCGAGCTTGACGCGCAGCAGTTCCTCGGCCTTTTCCATGTTGCCGTCGGCCTCGGTGAGCGCCTTCTTGCACTCCATCATCGGGGCGTCGGTCTTGGCGCGCAGTTCGGCGACCATGCTTGCAGTGATTGCTGCCATTGCTGTCCTCTTTCAGTGTTCGGGCGGTAAAAAGGGGCCCGAGAGCCCCTTCCACGGTGCGGGGTCGCGCGCTTTACGCGCCGGCGCCTTCCTCGACCTCGACGAACTCGTCGCCGCCTTCGGAGACGGCGCGGGCCACGTCGGTGACCGCGCTGGAGCGGCCTTCCAGCACCGCATCGGCGATGCCGCGGGCGTACAGCTGCACGGCCTTGGCCGAGTCGTCGTTACCGGGGATCACGTAGTCGATGCCTTCGGGCGAGTGGTTGGAGTCGACCACGCCGACCAGCGGGATGCCGAGCTTCTTGGCCTCGGACACCGCGATCTTGTGGAAGCCCACGTCGATCACGAAGATGGCGTCGGGCAGGCTGTTCATGTCCTGGATGCCGCCGATGTCCCTCTCGAGCTTGTCCATCTCGCGCTGGAACATCAGCTGTTCCTTCTTGCTCATGGACTCGAGCCCGGCTTCCTGCTGGGCCTTCATGTCCTTGAGGCGCTTGATCGAGGTCTTGACGGTCTTGAAGTTGGTCAGCATGCCGCCCAGCCAGCGCTGGTCGACGAAGTGCACGCCGGCGCGGCGCGCCTCGGTGGCGACGATCTCGCGGGCCTGGCGCTTGGTGCCCACCATCAGGATGGTGCCGCGGTTGGCCGACAGCTGCTTCACGAACTTCATCGCGTCCTGGAACATCGGAAGCGACTTTTCCAGGTTGATGATGTGGATCTTGTTGCGGGAGCCGAAGATGTAGGGGGCCATCTTCGGGTTCCAGAAGCGGGTCTGGTGTCCGAAATGGACGCCGGCTTCCAGCATTTCGCGCATGGAGACTGCCATGAGGGGTTCCTAGGTTGGGTCTAGAATTCGCCCCGCAATCGCGACAGGCCTTGCGGCCGAAAGCGACACCTGGTTGGGACGGATTCGCGAGTCTGTCCTGCCGGTCTCACGGCAGCCGCACCATGCGGCCGTCGCCCGGCAAAACCCCGAGATTCTAGCACAGGGCCTTCCTTTTTCTCCTCCGATGGACGACCTCATCGCCACCCGCGAGCAGCTCGGCAGCGGCCGTGGCAGCGCCTCCGAAGCCTTCGCCCAGGCACTGGCCATTGCCCAGTCCACGGCCTGCGCCCATGCGTTCATCCGCACCCTGCCCGAAGAGGCTGCCGCGGCGGCCCGGCCGGAGGCGCAAGCGCTTCCGCTGGCCGGACTGCCGGTTTCGGTCAAGGACCTGTTCGACATCGGGGGCCAGGTCACCGCCGCCGGCTCGACCGTGCTGGCCGACGCGCCACCGGCGGCCGCCGACAGCCCAGCCGTTGCGCGCCTGCGTGCGGCCGGCGCCAGCCTGGTCGGCCGCACCAACATGACCGAGTTCGCGTTCTCGGGCGTGGGCATCAACCCGCACCACGGCACGCCGGCCAACCCGGCCGATCCGGTCACGGCGCGCATTCCCGGCGGCTCGTCGTCGGGCGCGGCCGTGTCGGTGGCCACCGGCGCCGCCTTCATCGGCCTGGGCTCGGACACCGGCGGCTCGATCCGCATCCCGGCCGCGCTGTGCGGCATCGTCGGCTTCAAGAACACCGCGCGGCTGACGCCCGCCGATGGCGCCCTGCCGCTGTCGACCACGCTGGACACGGTCTGCGCCATGACCCGCTCGGTGCGCGATGCGGTGCTCGCGCACGAGATCCTGGCGGCCCGCAAGGTGGTGCTGGAGCGCAAGCCGCTGGCCCAGCGCCGCTTCGCGGTCGCTCGCACCCAGATGCTGGACGGCATGGACGTGACGGTGGCCCAGTCCTTCGAGGCCGCGCTGCGAGCCCTGCGGGACGCCGGCGCACGCATCGAGGAAATCGCGCTCGACGCCATCCACGACCTCGGCACGATCCAGGCCACCGGCGGCTTTTCGGCGGCCGAGAGCTACGCCTGGCACCGGGAGCTGCTGCAGCGGCGCGGCAACGGCTACGACCCGCGCGTGCGCACGCGCATCGAACGCGGCGCCGGCATCAAGGCCTGGGAATACCTGGACCTGGTGCGCCATCGCGCCGAGTGGATCGGCCGGGTCGAAGCGGCCCTGCAGGGTTTCGATGCGGTGCTGTCGCCCACCGTCCCCATCGTGGCGCCGCCGATCGCCGATCTCGCGCCCGGCGCCGAACGCGACGAGGCTTTCTTCCGCAGCAACGCGCACCTGCTGCGCAACACCAGCGTGGTCAACATGCTGGACGGCTGCGCGCTGTCGCTGCCCTGCCATGCGCCCGGCAGCCTGCCCGTCGGCCTGATGCTGTGGCACGGGCCGCTGCGCGACGACGCCGTGCTGGACGCCGGCCTCGTCGTCGAAGCCACGCTGCAGCCGCTGCGGCAGGGCTGAGGCGGGGACAGGGAACCCCTTGAAAGTCGCCGTCATCGGCGCCGGCATCGTCGGCGTCACCACCGCGTACGAACTGGCCGCCGACGGCCACCAGGTCACCGTCTTCGAGCGCCGCGGCGCCGCCGCCGAGGAGACCAGCTTCGCCAATGCCGGCGTGGTGGCGCCGGGCTACGTCACCCCCTGGGCCGCGCCCGGCATGCCGGCCAAGGTGCTGCGCTACCTGTTCAGCCGGCACGCGCCGGTCAAGCTCACCTGGCCGGTGTCGGCCGGCGAACTGCACTGGATGTGGCAATGGTGGCGCGCCTGCCGGCTGGAGACCTACCTGGCCAACCGCGCCCGCCTGCAGCGGCTGGCCTTCTACAGCCGCGAGCGCCTGCACTGGCTGACCGACTCGCTGCAGCTCGACTACGACCGCAGCCCCGGCTACATGGTGCTGCTGCGATCCGAGAAGGACCAGCGCCTGGTGCAGCCCGGCCTGCAGGTGCTGCGCGAAGCCGGCGTAACCTTCCGCGAGATCGATGCCGGTGCCGCCCGCGCCATCGAGCCGGCGCTGAACCCCGACACCGACTTCCTGGGCGCGATCCACCTGCCGGAGGACGAGGCTGGCAACTGCCGCCAGTTCGCCCTGCTGGTCAAGGACGCCGCGCGGGCCGCCGGCGCGCGCTTCGAGTTCAACACCACCGTGCTGCCGCTGGACCGCGCCGCCCCGGCCACGGTGCGTGTGCAACACGGCGATGCCGCGCCGCGCACGGAGGCCTTCGATTCGGTGGTGGTCTGCGGCGGGCTGGAGTCGGCGGCCCTGCTGCGGCCGCTGGGTTTTCGCATCCGCATGGCGCCGGTGTACGGCTACTCGATCAGTGCCCCGATCCGCGAATCGCTCAACGCGCCGCGCAGCGCGGTGATGGACGAGCGCTTCAAGGTGGCGATCACGCGCCTGGGGCAGCGGGTGCGCGTGGCCGGCAGTGCCGAGATCGGCGGCAGCCCCCAGCACAAGCGTCCCGAGGCGCTGCAGACGCTGTACAAGGTGCTGCACGACTGGTTTCCGGGCGCCGCGCAACTCTCCAACAAGGGTGCGGCCGTGCAGGAATGGAAAGGGGCCCGGCCCATGCTGCCCGACGGCCCGCCGGTGCTCGGCGCCTCGGGCACGCCGGGCGTCTGGCTGAACCTGGGTCACGGCTCCAGCGGGTGGGCGCTGGCCTGCGGCAGCGCCCGCGTGGTCGCCGACCTGGTGGCCGGCCGCCCGCCGCTGCTGGACCTCGAAGGCCTGGGCATCGAGCGCCTGACGACCTGACGGCCTGACGGCGCGGCGGCCGCACAATCCGGCCCATGCAGAAGGTCACGGCCGATCGTCCCTGGTGGCTGCACGACGTCGCCGCCACGCGGCGCATCGAGCAGCAGTCGGCGGCCACGCTGCCTGCGCACACGCTGATGCAGCGCGCGGGGCTGGCCACGGCGCGCCTCGCGCTCGCCGTCGCGCCGCATGCGCGCCGGGTCTGGGTCGCCTGCGGTCCCGGCAACAACGGGGGCGACGGGCTGGAAGCCGCCGTTCATCTGCACCAATGGGGCAAGCCGGTCGTGGTGACCCTCGCGGGCGATCCGGACCGCTTCCCGCCGGATGCGGCAGCGGCCTGGCAGAAGTGCCGGGCCGCCCGGGTGCCGGTGGGCACGGAGCCGCCGTCCGAATGGGACCTGTGCATCGATGCGTTGCTGGGGATCGGCGCCGCACGCCCGCTGCAAGGGGCGGTCGCGCACGCAGCCGGACGGATCGCCGCAGGCCGCGGCCTGGTGCTCTCGGTGGATGTCCCAAGCGGGCTATCTGCCGACACCGGCCAGGGCGACGGCGTCCGGGCCGACCACAGCCTGTCGCTGCTGACGCTCAAGCCAGGCCTGTTCACGGCGTTCGGGCGCGATGCCGCCGGGCAGGTGTGGCTCGACGACCTGCAGGTGCCCGTGCCCCCCGACATCGCGTGCGCCGAACTGGCCGGCCCGCCGCCACGGCAGGCACGGCCGCACGCCAGCCACAAGGGCAGCTACGGCGACGTGGCGGTGATCGGCGGCGCCCCCGGCATGGCCGGCGCGTCGGTGCTGGCCGCCCACGCGGCGCTCACGGCCGGCGCCGGCCGCGTGTTCCTCTGCCCGCTGGACGAACGCGCCGGTACGCTGGTGCCGCCCCTGCCGGAACTGATGCTGCGCGACTGGGGCAGCCTGCCGCTGGAAGCCCTGGCCGTGGCGTGCGGCTGCGGAGGCGGAACGGCTGTCGTCACAGTCTTGCCCACGGTGCTGGCCCGCGCGAAGTCACTGGTGCTCGACGCCGATGGCCTGAATGCCGTTGCTGCCGACCCGCTGCTGCAGCAGGCACTGCGCGAACGTGCCACGCGCGGCCAGCCCACGGTGCTGAGCCCGCATCCGCTCGAAGCGGCTCGCCTGCTCGGGATGGCCACGGCGCAGGTGCAGGCCGATCGGCTCCGCAGCGCAGGCGAACTGGCGCAACGCTTCGCTTGCGTGGTGGTGCTCAAGGGATCCGGCACGGTCGTCGCCGCGCCAGGCGCCCTGCCCCGCATCAATCCGACCGGCAACGCGCGGCTGGCCACCGGAGGCACCGGCGACGTGCTGGCCGGCATGCTGGCAGCGGCGCTGGCCGCGGCAGGTGGCGATGCCTCGCAAGCGGCGACGGCGGCCGTGTACCGGCATGGGCTGCTGGCCGACCGCTGGCCGGCCGGCCGGCCGCTCACGGCCGGCGCCCTGGCCGGCGCCGCCCTCGCCCCCTGATCAGCGCCGCGGCTTGCGTCCCTTGGCCTTGGCGGCCACGGCCTTCTTCACCGCGTCCTTGACGTTGGTCACCGGCGTGCCCTTGCCGGTTTTCTTGGCCGCGCGCCGCAAGCCCGTCGCGCCCGGCGAGCCGCCGGCGCCCTTGTCGCGCATGGCGCGCGACTCCAGGTCCTCGCCTTCGCGCACCAGCCGGAAGTCGATCTTGCGGCCGTCCAGGTCGACGCGGCTGACCTGCACCCGCACCCGCGTGCCGATGGCGTAGCGGATGCCGGTGCGCTCGCCGCGCAGTTCCTGACGCGCCTCGTCGAACTTGAAGTACTCGCCGCCCAGCTCGGTGATGTGCACCAGGCCTTCCACGTACAGCGCGTCGAGCGTGACGAAGATGCCGAAGGTGGTGGCGGCGCTGACCACCCCGCCGAACTCCTCGCCCAGGTGCTCGCGCATGTACTTGCACTTGAGCCAGGCCTCGACGTCGCGGCTGGCTTCGTCGGCGCGGCGCTCGTTGGCGCTGCAGTGCAGGCCGGCGGCTTCCCAGGCCTGCGTCTCGCGGCTGGGAGGCGCCGGCTTTTTCAGCTTCTGGCCCGGAGGCGCCACGCGGCTGGCCAGGCGGCGCGCCAGTTTCTCGTGCGCCTCGCCCGGGGTCGGCAGCGCCGGCAGCGCGTAGTGCCGGCTGGCCAGGAGCGCCTTGATCACGCGGTGGACCAGCAGGTCCGGGTAGCGCCGGATCGGGCTGGTGAAGTGGGTGTAGGCGTCGTAGGCCAGCCCGAAGTGGCCGCTGTTGATCGGCGTGTAGATCGCCTGCTGCATGGACCGCAGCAGCATGGTGTGGATCTGCTGCGCGTCCGGCCGTTCCTTGACCGCCTCGGCGATGCGCTGGAATTCCACCGGCATCGGCTCGTCGGAGATCGAAATCCCCACGCCCATCGCCTTGAGGTAGTTGCGCAGGATCTCCTTCTTTTCCGGCGTCGGCCCCTCGTGCACGCGGTACAGCCCCGGGTGCTTGCCCTGCTGGATGAAGTCGGCGGCGCACACGTTGGCGGCCAGCATCGATTCCTCGATCAGCCGGTGTGCATCGGTGCGGGTGCGCGGGACGATCTTCTCGATGCGGCCGCCCTCGTCGCAGATGATCTGGGTCTCGGTGGTCTCGAAGTCCACCGCGCCGCGCATCTCGCGCGCCTTGAGCAGGGCGCGGTACGCGTCGTGCAGGTTGATCAGGTCCGGCACCCGGTCCTTGCGCCGCTGCGCCTCGGGGCCGCGCGTGTTGGCCAGGATCGCCGCCACCTCGGTATAGGTGAGGCGGGCGTGGCTCCACATGACGCCCGGGTAGAACTGGTAGGCCTGGATCTCGCCGGTGGCGGTGATCAGCATGTCGGCCACCATGCAGAGCCGGTCGACCTCGGGGTTCAGCGAGCACAGCCCGTTGGACAGCTTCTCCGGCAGCATCGGGATCACCCGGCGCGGGAAATAGACGCTGGTGGCGCGGTCGTAGGCATCGACGTCGATGGCCTCGCCGGTCTCCACGTAGTGGCTGACGTCGGCGATCGCCACCAGCAGCCGCCAGCCCTTGCCGCGGCCGACCTTGGCCGGCTCGCAATAGACCGCGTCGTCGAAGTCGCGCGCGTCCTCGCCGTCGATGGTGACCAGCGGGATGTCGGTCAGGTCCACCCGGTGCTTGCGGTCGGCCGGTCGCACCTTGTCGGGCAACACCCGGGCCATGGCGATGCAGGGCTCGGAGAATTCGTGCGGCACGCCGTACTTGCGCACCGCGATCTCGATCTCCATGCCGGGATCGTCGACCTCGCCCAGCACCTCCTTGACCCGGCCCACGGGCTGGCCGTACAGGCTGGGCGGTTCGGTGAGCTCCACCACCACCACCTGCCCCGGCTTGGCCGTGCCGGTCGCGCCCTTGGGAATCAGGACATCCTGTCCGTAGCGCTTGTCCTCCGGGGCGACCAGCCAGACGCCGCTCTCGTGCAGCAGGCGGCCGATGATCGGCTGGGGCGGCCGCTGGACGATCTCCACCACCCGGCCTTCGGGGCGTCCCTTGCGGTCGTGCCGCACGATGCGCACGCGCACGCGGTCCTTGTGCAGGACTGCGCGCATCTCGTTGGGGGGCAGGTAGATGTCGGTTTCGCCGTCGTCGCGCAGGACGTAGCCATGGCCGTCGCGATGGCCCTGGATGACGCCTTCGACTTCGTCGAGCAGGCCGGTCGTGTGTTGTGAGCCGATATTTTTGATATAGAATCCTTTTCTTTCCTGAAATGCCCAGGTGGCGGAATTGGTAGACGCACTAGTTTCAGGTACTAGCGGGTAACTCCGTGGAGGTTCGAGTCCTCTCCTGGGCACCAAGACAAATCATAAAGCCGGCCTCGTGCCGGCTTTGTCGTTTGCGG
>JAKFEA010000238.1:0-3501 GCA_036675905.1 Acidovorax sp.
GCGGTTTGCGGGTTTCGCCAAACCCGGGTTTCGGCCACAATCTCCGCATCCCCCTCACGTTGGACGCGTCACGCGCGGATGCAAGCCTACGTTTACAAGAGCCAGCGCAAGGACGACACCTTCGTCTATCTCGCCACCCGCGACGATTTCGAGCAGATCCCCGAGCCGCTGCGCGTGCAGCTGGGCCCGTTGGCCTTCGTGCTGGAAGTGGCGTTGACCCCCGAACGCAAGCTGGCGCGCGGCAACGCCGAAGAAGTACGCCGGCAGCTGGCCGCGCAAGGTTTCCATATCCAGTTCCCGCCGCCGACGTATCTGCCATCGATCGAGGATGCAGGACGTGCGCATGACTAGATCGGACATGACCGGAGCAGCGCGACTGGTGAAGCATGTTCCGTGGATGGCGCTGGCCGCGGGCATCGCGCTTGCGGGCCTGACCTTGTTCGGCGGCGTGATCGCCGCGCTGGGCGCGTTGCTGGCGCAACCGCTGCTGGCGATGGCGGTGTCGTGGCGACGGGGAACACGCGTGCTGGCGCCGGGTTCTGGCTGGCGCGACGATGCCTTTTCGTTGCTGCTGGTGTGGACGTTGGGTTTCATCGTGGCGGCGTTGCTGGTGATCTGGCCGCTGGCGGCCTTGCGCCAGAGCGGGAGCCTGTTGGCCGCGCTGGGCCTGAGCGCGGTGGCCGGTGCCTTCCTGATCGGGCTATGGCGGACCTGGCCGTTGTGGCACGAGTTGGAATGCGGCGGCGGTTCGCTTGCCGCGCATTGGCACTCGCTCTCGGAACGCGACATCCATGCGTGGCACGGCCTGGGCGTCGCCGCGACGGTGGCCGTGGCGATCGGGATCGGTGGGGCGCTGGCCTGGCCGGGACTTGTTCCCGATTCCACGCGCGCCGTCCTGGCCATGGCTTACGCGCTCCTGCTGCCCCCCTTGCATTGGCTGCTGCAACGCACGCCCGCGGCAAAGGCCCTGCCGGTGATCGAACTGGCTGCGGCGGCGGATTTCACTTTCCCGGTGGTTCCGGTGCCGGCCGTGGAACAGGACCTCGACGCCGCCCTGTTCGCCGCCGCGCGCGCAGGCCGGGTGGAACGTGCGCTCGAACTACTCGAACTCGGCGCCGATCCGCGCGCCTTGCCCGCCGCCGACCAGCGCGACCAACGCAGCCTGGCGACGCTCGCGGCGGTACTGCCGGACCTGCGCCTGCTGCGGGCGTTGATCGCGCACGGCATCGACCTCAACCACGCCCATGCGGGCATGACCCCGCTGCTGGCCGCCACCCGCGACAGCTGGCACGGCCGGCCCGACGCGGTGACCACGCTGCTGGCCAACGGCGCCGATCCGCGCGCCGCCGATGGCGAAGGCAACACGCCCCTGCATCACGCCGCACGCAGTTCCGATCCGGGCGTGGCCGCCCTGCTGCGCGACGCGGCGGCCGAGACCGATGCGCTCAACGATGAAGGCATCACCCCGCTGGGCGTCGCCTGCGTCGCCGGCAACTGGCGGCTGGCCAAGTTCCTGCTCGAACGCGGCGCGAAACCGGAACCGCAAGGCGGCCAGCCGGTGCTGCTCGCTGCCGCCGCGACCGAAGAAGATGATCCGGTCGGCGTGCAGCTGTTGCTCAAGCACAAGGCCAAGGTCGATACCCGCGACGGCAACGGTCGCAGCGCCCTGCACGAAGCCGCCTACGCCGGCCATGCCGGCATCATCGGTGCGCTGCTGGCGGCGGGCGCGGACGTGCATGCGCGCGACGGCGAGGGACGCACGCCGTGGCTGGATGCCGCACGCGGCGGACGCATCGAGGCGCTCGACGCGCTGGCCGAGGCCGGTTCCCAAAGCACCGTGGTGGATGAAGAAGGGCGCAATGCGTTGATGCTGGCCTGCACCGCCGAGGCGGTGCAGGCTTCGCTGGTGCGTCGCCTGCTGGAACTGGGTGTCGATCCCGATCACGCCGACCATCATGGCAAGCGTGCGGTCGACCTCGCCGCCGAAGCCGGGCGCTGGGCCATCGTCTCCGCACTCGATCCCGGCTATGCGCTGCCTTCGGCCGTGGCGGAGAGCGAGGACGAGCAGGCGCCGCCGGATCGCGCGCCGTTGGGCCTGGTCCGCGACGGCCTCCATTCCGACCAGCATGTGGCCGACCAGTCCACCGGCCTCGATGCGTTGGCCAGGTTGTGCTCGCCCCAGGAACTCGGCAGCCTGCTGCACGATCCGGATCTGGCCCTGTCCCCGTCGCGCGTGGAATGGCTGCTGCGACGCGGTGCCGATGCCGAAGTACGAGATGCCCAGGGCGACACGCTGATGTTCGCCTTGCTGGCGCGTGGCCCCGAGGCGCTTCCGACTTTGCGGCTGTTGCTGCAGCGCGGCCTGTCCCCGGCGGGCCGGGGCGGCCTGGCCCGTTGGCTCGCGGCGTGCGTGCAAGACCACCAGGCGACGCCCGGCCTGGAAGCGCTCGCGCTGGAGCTGCTGGAACGCGGCGCCGATTGCTTCGCTTCCTCCAGCACCGACGATCCGCCGCTGTCGCTGGCGGTGCGGCTGGGGTGGACGCGCCTGCTGGATCGCCTGCTGGACCTGGGCGTGGATCGCGAGACCCGCGATGGCCATGGCATGTCCGCGCTGCACCTGGCCACCGCGCTCGGTCGCGAGGTGTTGCTGAAGCGACTGATCGCGAAAGGCGCCTCGCCGCATGCGCGCGCCGCCGATGGCCAGACCCCCCTCGGCGTGGCCCTGGCCAGCGGCCGTCGCGACCTGGCCGACTGGCTGGACTGGCGCGGCTGGGCCCTGCCCAAGCGCGCGCTTCGCGCTTCCGACCTACCCGCGGCGGCGATGGTGGGCGACGCCGATGCGGTGCGCCGCCTGCTGGACCTGGGCTTCGCCGTGGATTCGCCCGACGCGCAGGGCTGCACGGCGTTGCTGCGCGCGGCCGGCGGCGGCCATCGCGCCACCGTGGACCTGCTGATCGGGCACGGCGCCGATCCGCAGCATGCAGCACATACCGGGGCCACGCCGCTGTCGGCGGCGGTGAGCATGCGTCAGGCCGATATCGTCGCCGACCTGCTGGCCACGGGCGCGCAGATCGAACACCGCCTGCCCGGTGGTGTCACCGTGCTGATGCTCGCGTCCGCGCTGGGCCTGCCGGATATCGCCGCGCGCCTGCTCACCGCCGGCGCCAACGTGCATGCCAGCGACGCGCAGGGCCTGACTCCGCTGCACTGCGCCGCGCTGTTCGGCTTCATCGCCCGCGACAAGCCGCGCCTGGTCGCCCTGTTCGATACCTTGTTGCTGGCCGGCGCGGAACCGGAACAGATCGCGGCCGGCGCGGTGACGCCGCTGCTGCTGCTG
The DNA here is from genome assembly GCA_036675905.1 of Acidovorax sp. Taxonomy (GTDB): domain Bacteria; phylum Pseudomonadota; class Gammaproteobacteria; order Burkholderiales; family Burkholderiaceae_C; genus Ramlibacter. The sequence goes on from JAKFEA010000238.1 coordinate 3,338, forward strand.
CTGGGCGCGCGCGCCGAACCCGGCACGGCCTGCGACGAGGAAGTGGTGCTGGCCGCGCTGGAAAGATTGCTGGATGAAGAGGTTTCACTGGACGTGCAGGATCCGCGCGGTTTCGGTCCGTTGCACCTGGCTGCGCTGCATGGCCTGTTGCGCGTGGTCCAACG
>JAKFEA010000239.1:0-9538 GCA_036675905.1 Acidovorax sp.
CCTGTTTGGCAGCGCCGACAATCGCTCCATGCAGAAACTCAGCCGCCAGCAGCTGGTCGTCCTGGTGCTCCTGACCCTGTCCTGGGGGGTGAACTGGCCGGTGATGAAGCTGGGCGTGACCCACTACCCGCCGCTGACCTTTCGCGCGATCTCGATCTGGCTGGGCCTGCCGATCCTGGCGGTCACGTTGCTCGCGGCCAGGGTGCCGTTCGGGGTGCCGCGGCGCCACTGGCCGGAGCTGCTGTGGCTGGCCGCCACCAACATGTTCGTCTGGCACGCCTGCATCATCCTGGCGGTGCAGACCCTGTCGAGCGGGCGCGCGGCCATCCTGGGCTACACCATGCCGATCTTCTCGGCGGTGATCGGCGCGGTGCTGTTCCACGCGGCGCTGTCGCGGCGCGGCTGGATCGGCGTCAGCGCCGCCGCGCTCGGCGTGGCCCTGCTGCTGTGGCACGAGCTGACCCAGCTGGCGGGGCGGCCGCTGGGCGTGCTGCTGGCGTTGTTCTCGGCGGCCAGCTGGGCGCTGGGCACCCAGTTGCTGCGGCGCACGAAGATCGACGTGCCGACGCTGACGATCTCGTTCTGGATGATCGCCCTCACCGCCGTGGTCATGACGGTGCTGTCGGTGCTGTTCGAGCGCCACCAGTGGGCCGCGCCGGACGCCGTCGCCACCTGGACCATCGCCTTCAACGCCATCGTGATCTGCGGGTTGGCCCAGGCCGCCTGGTTCTACCTGGCGCGCAGCCTGCCGCCGGTGGCCTCGACGCTCAGCGTGATGTTCATCCCGGTGCTGGGAGTGTTCACAGGCGCACTGTGGCTGGGCGAAGTGCTGCACTGGCAGGACTTCGCCGCCGTGGTGCTGATGGTGGTGGCGATCGCCTCTGTGCTCTGGCCGGCACGGCCGGCGCAAGCCTGAAGGCGCGATCAGCGGCGGCTGGCAACGGCCTGCTGGTACAGGCCGCGCACGCGTGGAATGTTCTCGCGCAGGCGCGCCAGCCGGTCGGGCCCGGTCGGGTGGGTCGACAGGAAGGCCGGCCCCTGGTTGCCGCCCGAAGCGCGGCCCATCTTGTCCCACAGCGAAACGGCGGCCTCCGGCACATAGGCGGCACGGGCGCCGATCTCCAGGCCGATCAGGTCCGCCTCGATCTCGTCCTCGCGCGAAAAGCGCAGCGTGAGCAGCTGAGTGCCGATGCTGGCGGCCACGTCGCCCAGCTGGCCCAGGCCGAACAATTGCGCTCCCAGCGACAGCAGCGCGCCGGTGCCCTGCTCCTTGGCGATGCGCGCCCGCGCATGCTCGCGCACCGCGTGCGCCATTTCGTGGCCGATCACCATCGCGGCTTCGTCGTCGGTGAGCTGGAGTTGCTCCAGGAGGCCGGTGAACACGGCGATCTTGCCGCCCGGCATGCAGAAGGCGTTGATCTGCTTGCTGCCGATCAGGTTGACTTCCCAGCGCCAGCTGCGCGCGCGGTCGTTCCAGCGCAGGCTGTGCGGGATCAGGCGGCTGGAGATGTTCCGAAGGCGCTGCAGCTGCGGATGGTTCTCCGGTGCCAGGGCGCCCTGCTGGCGGGCCTGCGCCATCATCTGCGCGTACTGCTGCGAGGCGGCCGCCTCGATCTCGTCGGCCGGCACCAGCCCGCGCATGCGCGAAGGCGGGCCGACATCGACCTGCGCCAGCGCGGGGGTTGCGGCGGCGGCGCCCACCAGGGCCAGGAAGCCGCGCCGCGGCATCCACGGCGAGGTCCGGGCGTAACAGGACTGGCACATGGAACAATATTAGAACCAATCGGTCGAGCCAATGTCAGACGAGACCCCCCCGCCGCCTCAGACGAGCCGCCCAGCCGGATGGATCGGCAGCCTCAAGGTGTACCGGGAGCCGGCTGCGCTGCGCATGCTCGCGCTCGGCTTTTCCGCCGGGCTGCCGCTGCTGCTGGTGCTGGGCACGCTGGGCTTCCGGCTGCGTGAAGCCGGCGTCGACCTCGCCACCATCGGCTACCTGTCCTGGATCGGCCTGGCCTATGCCTTCAAGTGGGCGTGGGCGCCGCTGGTCGACCGGGTGCCGCTGCCGCTGCTCACGCGCCTGCTCGGGCGCCGCCGCAGCTGGCTGCTGGCCTCGCAACTGGCCATCGTCGCGGGACTCGCCGGCATGGCCTGGTTCGACCCGCAGGTCGATCGCACGCTGGTCGCGCTGTGCGCGCTGGGCGTGGCCTTCGCCTCGGCCACGCAGGACATCGCGCTGGACGCCTTCCGCATCGAGTCGGCCGGGGTCGAGCGCCAGGGCGCGCTGGCCGCCACCTACCAGGCCGGCTACCGGCTGGCGATGATCTGGGCCGGCGCCGGCGTGTTCTGGATCGCGGCGCAGGCCGAAGCGCCCGGCCTGGCCGGCTACCAGCACGCCGCCTGGCGCACCGCCTACCTGGCGATGGCGGCCTCGATGGCGGTAGGCGTGCTCACCGTGCTGTTTTCGCCCGAGCCGCTGCGGCGCGCGCTGCCGCCGGCGCGCGATGCCGGCCAATGGCTGCGCGAGACGGTGGTGGAGCCGTTCGCCGATTTCCTGCGGCGCTACGGCACCCATGCGATGCTGGTGCTGGCGCTGATCGCGGTGTACCGGATCAGCGACGTGGTGATGGGCATCATGGCCAACCCGTTCTACGCCGACATGGGCTACACCAAGGCCGAGGTCGCCAACATCACCAAGGTGTTCGGCGTGATCATGACGCTGCTGGGCACCTTCGTCGGCGGCGTGCTGGCGCTGCGACTGGGGGTGATGCGGGTGATGATGCTGGGCGCCGTGCTCAGCGCCGCCAGCAACCTGCTGTTCGCCTGGCTGGCCTCGCGCGGGCACGACGTGCGCTCACTGGTGCTGGTGATCTCGGCCGACAACCTGTCGTCGGGCATCGCCTCGGCCGCCTTCATCGCCTACCTGTCCGGGCTCACCAACGTCAACTACTCGGCCACGCAGTACGCGCTGTTCAGCTCCATGATGCTGTTGCTGCCCAAGTGGCTGGCCGGCTTCTCGGGCACCTACGTGGAGCACTTCGGCTACGCGAACTTCTTCACCACGACGGCCGCCCTGGGCGTGCCGGTGCTGCTGCTGGTGTGGCTGGCCTCGCGGATGCAGGCGGTGCGGCAGCCGACCCCGGCGGCGGCCTAAGCTGCCTTCAGCAACGCCACCAACGCCTGCCGCTGCACCTTGCCCAGCGCGGTCTTTGGCAGGGCCTCCAGCCGCACGCAGTGGCGCGGCAGCTTGTAGCGGGCCACCCGGGCCGCCAGGTGGGCGCGCAATTCCTCGTCGCTCGCCTGTGCGCCGGGCCGCAGCACCAGGGCCACCGCCACTGCCTCGCCCCACTGCGGATCGGGCACGCCGAAGGCCGCGCACTCCAGTACGGCCGGGTGCTCCGCGAGCGGCGCCTCGATCTCGGCCGGATGGATGTTCTCGCCGCCGGAAATGATCAGGTCCCTGGAGCGGCCCACCACGGTGTAGCTGCCGTCGGCGGCTTGCGTCGCCAGGTCGCCGGTGTGGAACCAGCCGTCGGCGTCGCGCGCCGGCACGTCCGGCCAGTAGCGTTGCACCACGTTGCCGGCACGCACCCACAGCTCGCCGGTGCCGCGCTGCACGTCGGCCAGCCGCACCTCCACGCCCGCCGGCGGCCAGCCGCAGGAACCGACGTGGTCGAAGGCGTGCTCGGGCGGCAAGGCGATCGAGAACGGGCCGGTTTCGGTCGAGCCGTAGACGTTGCACACCGGCAGGCCGCGCGCATGGAAAGCCTGCACCAGCGACGCCGGCAGCAGGCTGGAGCCGGCCCAGGCGGCGCGCAGGCTGCCGAGATCGGCCGCGGGCCACTGCGGATGCTCGACCAGCGCCTTCATCGTCGCCGGCACCTGCAGCGTCAGCGTGGGGCGGTGGCGCGCGATCGCGTCGAACGTGGCTTCCGGCGTGAAGCGCGGCAGCAGCACGACCTGCGCCCCGCTGGACAGCGCCGGCAGGGTCTGGATGCACAGCCCGCCCACGTGGAACAGCGGCAGCACCGTCAGCACCACGTCGTCGGCCGTGATGCGCTGGGTCGCCGCGGCGATGCGCATGTTGGCCAGCAGGTTGGCCTGGGTGTGCACCGCCGCCTTGGGCTTGCTGGTGGTGCCGGAGGTGAACACCAGCAACACGGGCGCATCGGCGGCGGCGTGGTCCGGGGTTTCTGCCGCGACCGCGCCCTGCAAGGACGGCAGGTCGTGCAAGCGCAAGTCCCGCGCGGCACCTAGCGCCTGCGCGGCCGGCGCGAACGCTTCGTCGTGCACCAGGTGGGTGGGCGTGCACTCGGCCAGCAGCGCCTGCCACTCGGCCGGCGCCAGCCGCACGTTCAGCGGCAGCAGCATGGCGCCGATGCGCGCCAACGCGAACAGCAGCACGATCTGCGCCGGATGGTTCAGCCCCAGCCAGGCGAGACGGTCGCCGGGCCGTACGCCCCACTCGTGCCACAGGCGGGTGGCCAGCGCATGCGCGCGCTGATCGAGATCGGCATAGCGCAGGACTTCACCGTCGAAATGCAGCGCCGGCGCATCGGGTCGCGCCGCGCCCAGGGCGGCCAGCAATCCGGGCAGCGTGTCGGCGTCGGTGGCGGCATCCATTTACCTAACTTTACCGCTGCGACAAGCCCGTGTGCCGGCCCTTGCCGATGCTCGGAGCCCAACGGCCCTGAGCGTGACTACCATCGGCCCCATGCAGCAACTCCTGATGATCGAAGACGATGCGCGACTGGCGCAGATGGTGGGTGAATACCTGGAGCGCTCCGGCTTCGGCGTGACGCAGGCGCTGGATGCCAAGGCCGGCCTCGGACTCCTGCAGGAGCCGGCCAGTGGCCGCCTGCCCGACCTGGTGATCCTGGACCTGATGCTGCCCGACCTGGACGGCCTGGAGGTGTGCCGCCGCATCCGCGCCATGCCGGGCGAAGCGGCCCGGGTGCCGGTGCTGATGCTCACGGCCAAGGGCGACCCGATGGACCGCATCGTCGGACTGGAGCTGGGCGCCGACGACTACCTGCCCAAGCCCTTCGAGCCGCGCGAGCTGCTGGCACGCATCCGCGCCGTGCTGCGCCGGCGCGGCGAGGCAGCGCCGCCGGCGGCGCGCCGCATGCAGTTCGGCTCGCTGGAGATCGACCGCGACGCGCGCACCGTCACCGTCGGCGGCGAGATGCGCGAGCTGACCTCCTACCAGTTCGACCTGCTGGTGGCGCTGGCCGACCGGGCCGGCCGCGTGCTCACGCGCGACCAGATCATGGAAGCGGTGCGCGGGCGCGAGCTGGAAGCCTTCGACCGCTCGATCGACGTGCACATGGGCCGCATCCGCGCCGCCATCGAAGCCGACGTGAAGAACCCCAAACGCATCCTGACGGTGCGCGGCGTGGGGTACGTGTTCGCGAAGCAGCAGGACTGACCGGCTGCCACCGCTCGTGACCCTGCGCTTTCCCCTTTACCTTCGCATCTGGCTCGCGGTGATCGCCGCGGTGGCGGTGCTCACGTTGGTGTTCGGCGCCCTGTGGGAGGCGTACCGGGACTCGGTGCGCTCCGAGCAGGCCCCGCCGGCGCGCGAGATCGTGATCCGCAACGACGCCGGCGAGGTGATCGGCCAGGGCGCGCTGCGCCGCGTGCCCTCGTCGGGCGCCGGGCCGGGCACGTTCGAGGGCGAGGTACTGCTCAAGGACGGCAGCCAGATCACCGTCCAGGTGCCGCCGCGCCAGCGCCGCGCCGGCGAACGCCCGGCGGCCCTGCGGCCGTTCCCGCCGCGCGGCCCGACCGGGCTGTTCTGGCTTCTGGGCATCGTGGCGTTGGCGGTGGTGCTGGGCAGCTACCCCGTCATCCGGCGGCTCACCCAGCGGCTGGAGAACGTGCGCCGCGGCGTCGAGCGATGGGGCGAAGGCGACCTGGCTGCGCGCGCGGACGAAGGCGGCAGCGACGAGGTCGCCTTCCTGGCGCGCCGCTTCAACCACGCAGCCGAACGCGTCGAGACCCTGGTCAAGAGCCACAAGTCGCTGCTGGCCAATGCCTCGCACGAGCTGCGCTCGCCGCTGGCGCGCATCCGCATGGGCATGGAGCTGATGGAGGGCCCGCCCACGCCGGCGCAGCGGCGGGAGATCCTGCGCAACCTGGGCGAGCTGGACCAGCTGATCGACGAAATCCTGCTGGCCAGCCGGCTGGACGCCCGCGAAACCGACGTCGGCACCTTCGAGCCGGTCGACCTGACCGGGCTGGCGGCCGAGGAATGCGCCCAGACCGGGGCCGAACTCTCGGCGCAAGCGGACGGTGGCGCGCTGACGGTGAACGGCGTGCCGCGCCTGCTGCGCCGCGCCATCCGCAACCTGCTGGAGAACGCGCGCCGCTACAGCCCCGGGCCGGTGGAGGTCGAGGTGCGCCGCGAAGGCCGTCACGCCGTGCTGCGCGTGTGCGACCGCGGCCCCGGCGTGCCGCCCGACCAATGCGAGCGCATCTTCGAGCCCTTCTACCGCCTGCCCGGCGCCAGCGAGCGCGAAGGCGGCGTCGGCCTCGGGCTGGCACTGGTGCGCTCGATTGCGGGACGCCACCATGGCACGGTGCACTGCGAAGGGCGGGAAGGCGGCGGGGCCTGCTTCGTGCTGCGGTTGCCGGCCTGACAGCCCATCACGCGCGCCGCCACAGCCAGACGGCACTGGCCAGCAAGGCCGCCGCACCGGCCTGCAGCGCCAGGTCCAGCCCATGCACCGGCGACAGCTGCAGCAGCAGCGCCGACGCCACCGGCCCGGCGATCTGGCCGGCCGCGAAAGCGGCGGTCATGCGGCTGACCAGCGCGGTCGCCGCGCCCGGCGCCCGCGCCCGGATCTCCTGCACGCCGGCCAGCGTGACCACCATGAAGGTGCCGCCGACCAGCAGCGCCGACAGGCCGATCGTCCAGCCGTTGCGCCACAGGCTGGGCAGCAGCACGCCGATTCCCATCAGCGCATGCGAGAGCGCCCACACCTGCAGCCGCGACACGCGCCGCAACAGCGCGGCCGCGACGAACGCGGACGCCGCCCCGGTCAGGCCGAAGGCCGGCCAGGCGAGACCGAACGACAGCGGGTCCTCGACCACCGAACGCGCCATCACCGGCAGGAAGGTGGCCGGCAGGATGTAGCCAAAGCCGAACAGGGCATAGGACAGCACCAGGCCGCGGCAGCCTGGCGGCAGACCCACTGAGCTGGCCGGCCCGGCGCGCGCCGCGACCGGTAGTGGCGCCAGTTGCGCGAGCACCCACAGCACCGGCCCGACCAGCAGCAGGGCCAACCCGCCGAGTTGCAGCCAGAGGCTGCCGGCGGCCATGCCGAGGGCAGCCCCGAACAGGCAGTACAGGCCCGCCAGCGCAATGCCGGCGCCGACGCCGGCATAGAACACGCTGCTCCAGGCGCTCGGACCCTGTCGTGCGAGCGCGGTCAGGCACCAGACGCTGGTCGCGACGAAAGCCCAGGCGCTCGCCACGCCGGCCAGCAGGCGCAGCAGTGGCCACCAACCGGCCGGACCCTCGAAGGCCATCGCCGCCGTCAGCAGCGCGGTGGCAAGCAAGGCGACCACGGCCAACCGAACGGGCGACCAGCCCATGCGAGCGACCGTGACGGCGCCCAGCAGATAGCCGGCATAGTTGGCCGCGGCCAGCCAGCTGCCGCCGGCGACGTCGATCTGGCCGGCCTGCACCATCAGCGGCAGCAGCGGGGTGAAGGCAAAGCGGCCGATGCCCATTGCCACGGCGAGCGACAACAGCCCGGCAGCGCCGATGGCCCAGGCTGGCGGATCGGCGCGCGGTGTCGAAGCAGGCATGGCGGGCCGTGCGGCTCGGGGATCAGATCCGCGCCAGCAGCGCGGCCACCCGTTGCGGCGCGAGGTCACGCAGGCAGCGGTGGTGCCCCAGCGGGCACTCGCGGGCAAAGCAGGGTGCGCAGTCCAGCGGCGGCTGGTAGTCGGGATCGTCCTTGAGCCAGATCACGTGCGCGCGCTCATTCAACGGCGGCGTGTGCCGCGGGCTGGAGGAACCGAACAAGGCCACCTGCGGCACGCCGAAGCCGGCGGCCACGTGCATCAGGCCGGAGTCGTTGCTGACCACCGCGCGGGCGCCGGCGATCAGGGCGAAGGCCTGCGCCAACGAGGTCTTGCCGGCCAGGTTGCGGCAATTGCCGGGCGAGCCGGCGGCGATCGCTTCGCACACCGGCGCGTCCTTGCCGGAGCCGAGCAGCAGCACGGGCTGGTGCAGGCCCGCCGCGAGCACGGCGTAGTGCGCGGCCGGCCAGCGCTTGGACGGACCGAATTCGGCGCCCGGCGCAAAGACCCAGTAACCGCCGCGCACCAGGGCTTGCGCCGCCAGTGCGTCGTCGATGGCCGGGTCGCTCAAGTGCAGCATCGGCCGGTCCTGCTCCAGACCTTCGCGCTCGCCGCTCAGGGCCGAGTAGAAGGCCACCATCGGCGGCTTGCCCCTGGGGTTGGGCAGGCGCTGCGTCAGGACGCCGACGCGCGCCTCGCCGAAATAGCCGATGCGGCTCGGCACGCCGGCCAGCAGCGGCAGCAGCGCGCTCTTGAACGAATTGGGCAGCACATAGGCCGTATCGAATCGCCCGTGCAGTTCGCGCGCCAGCCGGCGGCGCGCAGCCCATTGGAGGCCGCCATGCTGGAACGGGAACTCGATGACCTCGTCGACTTGCGGCATGGCGCGGTAGACCGGCGCCACCCAGGGCACGGCGCCGACGGTCAGGCGCTCACCGCGCGCGTGAAGGCGCCGCAGCAGCGGCTCGGTCATCACTGCGTCGCCGATCCACTGCGGGGCGATGACCAGCGACCGGTTCACGGGGAGCTCAGTGGCCCGAGCCGACCTGTTCGCCTTCGCGCAATTTGTAGATCGTGCCGCAGTACGCGCACTTGGCCTCGCCGCTGCGGGCGATGTCCAGGAAGACGCGCGGGTGGTTGTTCCACAGCTTCATGCCGGCCACCGGGCTGGGGCAGAAGATGCCGCCGTTGCCGTTGAGGTCGCTGGCGCGCAGCTCGATCACCGTTTCCTTCTTGGCGGGGGCGTTCATACCTTGGCCAGCCAGTGCGCGTACTTGGCATTGCGGCCGTTGACGATGTCGAAGAACGCCGACTGGATCTTCTCGGTGACCGGCCCGCGGGCGCCGGCGCCGATCTGCACCCGGTCCAGCTCGCGGATCGGCGTGACTTCGGCCGCCGTGCCGGTGAAGAAGGCCTCGTCGGCGATGTAGACCTCGTCGCGGGTAATGCGCTTCTGCACCAGTTCGATGCCGAGGTCCTTGCAGATGTGCAGCACGGTGTTGCGCGTGATGCCGTTGAGCGCGCCGGCGGACAGGTCGGGCGTGTAGACCACGCCGTCCTTGATCACGAACACGTTCTCGCCGGCGCCTTCGCTGACGAAGCCCGAGCTGTCCAGCAGCAGGGCCTCGTCGTAGCCGTCGTCCAGCGCCTCCATGTTGGCCAGGATCGAGTTGCTGTAGTTGCTGACCGCCTTGGCCTGCGTCATGGTGATGTTGACGTGGTGGCGCGT
>JAKFEA010000240.1:0-26433 GCA_036675905.1 Acidovorax sp.
GACGCGGCCGCACGGGCGCCGGTGCATGCCAGCCGCCCGGCCGCCGCGCGCGCAGCCCGCGGCCCCTCGGCCGCCCAGGGCTACCTGCCCACGCTGATCGCGGTGCGCGCCAGCCAGCTGACGGTGGAGGGGCGCACCCTGCACAACGTGGTGGTCGGCGGCTCGCGCGAGGGGCTGGTGTGGCGCGGCAACGTCGATGCCGACGAACTCAACGGCTACGTCGAATTCCGGCAGCCCGCCGGCGGCGGCGCCGGCAGCGTGCACGCGCGCCTCGCGCGGCTGTCCATCGCGGCGGCGCAGGCCAGCGCGGTGGAGACGCTGCTGGGCGGCCAGACCGCCAGCATCCCGGCGCTGGACGTGGTGGTCGACGACTTCGAGCTGCGCGGACGCAAGCTCGGCCGGCTGGAAATCGAGGCCGTCAACCGCGGCGGCGGCGCCGTGGTGCGCGAAGGTGGCGTGCGCGAGTGGCGGCTCAACAAGCTCTCGCTGGCCATGCCGGAAGCCGAGTTCAACGCCACCGGCAACTGGGCGGCCATCGACGCGCAGGCCGCGCTGCCGGGCGGGCCGCGCCCGGCGCGTGTTGCCCCCGAGCGCCGCCGCACCGTGATGAACTTCCGGCTGGACATCCGCGATGCCGGCCAGCTGCTCACGCGCTTCGGCATGAAGGACGTGGTGCGGCGCGGCGAAGGCCGCATGGAAGGCCAGGTCGCCTGGGTCGGCTCGCCGCTGGCCCTCGACTACCCGACGCTGCAGGGCGCTTTCCACGTCGACGTGCAGGGCGGCCAGTTCCTCAAGGCCGACCCGGGCCTGGCCAAGCTGCTGGGCGTGCTGAGCCTGCAGTCGCTGCCGCGTCGGCTGGCGCTGGATTTCCGCGACGTCTTCAGCCAGGGCTTCACGTTCGACTTCCTGCGCGGCGACATCACCATCCAGCAGGGCGTGGCCGCCACCAACAACCTGCAGATGAAGGGCGTCAATGCCGCGGTGCTGATGGAGGGCAAGGCCGACATCGCCCGCGAGACCCAGGACCTGCGGGTGGTGGTGGTGCCGGAGATCAACGCCGGCACGGCCTCGCTGGTGGCGGCGGCGATCAACCCGGCGATCGGGCTGGGCACCTTCCTGGCCCAGGTGTTCCTGCGCGAGCCGCTGGCGCGCGCCGCCACCCAGCAGTTCCACATCGACGGCAGCTGGTCCGACCCGCGCGTGACCAAGCTGTCGCGCCAGGCTGCGGCGGCCGCGGCGGGCGCGGCGCCGGCCCGGCCGGCCTCCGCGCCCACAGGCGACAAGGAGGCCAGCCGATGAAGGTCGCAGCGCTGCAGATGGTGTCCGGCACCCGGCTGGACGACAACCTCGCGACCGCGCGCCGGCTGATCGGCGAGGCCGCCGCCCAAGGCTGCGAACTGGCCGTGCTGCCCGAGTACTTCTGCCTGATGGGGCGGCAGGACACCGACAAGCTCGCCTTCCGCGAAACGCCCGGCGACGGGCCGATCCAGGCCTTCCTGGCGCAAGCCGCGCGCGAGCACGGGCTGTGGCTGGTGGGCGGCACGCTGCCGCTGGCCACCGGCGACGAGCGCCGCGTGCGCAACACCAGCCTCGCGTTCTCGCCGGCGGGCGAGTGCGTGGCGCGCTACGACAAGATCCACCTGTTCTGGTTCGACGATGGCGAGCGGCGCTTCGACGAGGCGCGAGTCATCGAGCCCGGCTGCGAGCCGGTGGCGTTCGAGCTGCGCGCGCGCGACGGCCAGGCCTGGCGGGTCGGGATGTCGGTCTGCTACGACCTGCGCTTTCCCGAGCTGTACCGCGCCTTGCACGCCGACCTGCTGCTGGTCCCCAGCGCCTTCACCTTCGTCACCGGCCAGGCCCACTGGGAGCCGCTGCTGCGGGCCCGCGCCATCGAGAACCTGGCCTGGGTGGTCGCGCCGGCCCAGGGTGGCCAGCACGAGAACGGCCGCCGCACCTGGGGGCACAGCATGGTGGTCGATGCCTGGGGCCAGGTGGCGGCCTGCCGCGCCGAGGAAGGTGAGGGCCTGGTCGTGGCCCAACTCGATGCGCAGCGCCTGCGCGACTGGCGCCGCCAGCTGCCGGCGCTGGAGCATCGCCGACCATGAGCGAGGTCGCGGGCGGCCGGGCGCGGTCCCGGCCTGCCGGCCTGCCGCGCTGGGGCCTGTGGGCGCTGCTGGTCGCGCTGGTCGCCATCCTGCTCAGCACGCTGGTCTGGCTGGCCGGGCGCTACGAGGACAGCCAGCTGCAGTCCAGCCTCGAGCGCGACGCGGCCGAGGCGGCGAGCGACCTGCGATCGGGCCTGACGCGCAACGTGCAGTCGCTGCAGGCGCTGCAGGCCGGCACGCCGACGCCCGAGCGCTGGACGAGCGAGGCGCGGCAGCTGCTGCACGAGCGGCGCGAACTGGTGCGCATCGAGTGGCGCGACGAGCTGCTCGGCGTGCTGGCTTTTGCCGAGACACCCTACCGCGCGCCGGTGTTCGCCCGGATCGGCCGCCCCGACGCCCGTGCCCACGTGGCGCTGGCCTGCGCCAATGCGCGCCGGGCCAGCGGCCCGGGCTACGGCATCAGCTACTTCCTGCCGCAGGCCGACGGACTCGGGTTGGAGGTGATGGAGCTGTGCCTGCCGCAGGCCAGTGGCGGCGAGCCGGCCGGCTACGTGGTCGCCACCTATGCGCTCGGCCAGATGCTGTCGTCGTTGGTGGGGCCGCAGCTGTCGCGCGGCCAGGACGTGTCCTTCACCGAGGCCGACGGCACCCGGCTGGCGATGCACGGCGGGCTGCGCCGCGGCACCCGCGTGTTCACCGCCCAGCAGCTGCTGGACCTGCCGGGCAACACCCTGGTGCTGCGCATGGACAACTGGCGCGCCGAGCCCGGCCTGTTCCCCAACGTGCTGACGGCGCTGCTGACGGCGATGTCGATCGCGCTGCTGTCGGTGCTGTTCCTGCTGGGCAAGGACATGCGCAAGCGCCTGCAGGCCGAGAACGACCTGGCGGACGCGCTGGCCTTCCGCAAGGCGATGGAGGACTCGCTGGTCACCGGCCTGCGCGCGCGCGACCTGGCTGGCCGCATCACCTACGTCAACCCGGCGTTTTGCGCCATGGTGGGCTTCTCGCCCGAAGAACTGCTCGGCCATGCCACGCCCGCGCCCTACTGGCCGCCCGAGCGCGCCGGCGAGTACCAGCAGCGGCAGGAGGTGCGCCTGGCCGGTCGCCACGTGCCGCCGCGCGAGGGCTTCGAGTCGGTGTTCATGCGCAAGGACGGCTCGCGCTTCCCGGTGCTGATCATCGAGGCGCCGCTGATCAACGCGCACGGCGTGCAGACCGGCTGGATGAGCGCCTTCCTGGACATCAGCGAGCAGCGCCGGGTCGAGGAGCTGTCGCGTGCCAGCCAGGAGCGGCTGCAGGCCACGGCGCGGCTGGCCACGGTGGGCGAGATGGCCTCGCTGCTGTCGCACGAGCTGAACCAGCCGCTGGCGGCGATCTCCAGCTATGCGACCGGCTCGCTCAACCTGCTGTCCTCCGGTGCCGGCCGCGGCGCGCCCGCGCCGGCCGACCTGCAGCTGGCGCTGCGCCGCATCGCCGAGCAGGCCGAGCGCGCCGGCAAGGTGATCAAGAGCGTGCACGACTTCATCCGCCGCCGCGAGCAGGCCCGCGAGGCGGTGCCGCCGCGCGACCTGCTGGATGCGGTGATGCCGCTGGTCGGCCTGCAGGCGCGCAAGCTGGGCGTGCGGGTGGAAACGCGCATCGAGGCCGGCCTGCCGCCGGTCCTGTGCGACCGCACCATGGTCGAACAGGTGCTGCTGAACCTGGCGCGCAATGCGATGCAGGCGATGGACGAGGCCGGCGTGGCCCACCCTTCGCTGCTGCTGCAGGTGCGCCGCGCCCCGGCCGGAGAAAGCGCGCCGGCCGCCAAGGACTGGCTGGAGTTCTCGGTGGCCGACCAGGGGCCGGGCATCGCGCCCGAAGTGGGCGAGCGCCTCTTCACCCCCTTCTTCACCACCAAGGCCGAGGGCATGGGCCTGGGCCTGTCGATGTGCCGCACGGTGGTGGAGCAGCATGGGGGATTCCTCGCCTGGGAGCCCAACCGGCCGCGCGGTACGATTTTCCGGTTCACCCTGCCGACCGGCGCCGCCGAATCCGCGCCGGCCACGGGCCGCGCCTCCGCCACGACCGCCTGAATGCAACCCGCTCCCGACGCCACCGTGTTCATCGTCGACGACGACGAGAGCGTGCGCGAGGCGCTCGGCTGGCTGCTGCGCACCCGCCAGCTGGCGAGCGAGCGCTTCGCCACCGCCGAGGAGTTCGACGAGCTGCTGGCCCGCGGCTACGTGCCGGCGCAGCCCTGTTGCCTGCTGCTGGACGTGCGCATGCCGGGCCTGAGCGGGCTGGCGCTGTTCGACCGCATCGCCGAGCGCGGGCTGGTCGACCTGCTGCCCGTGATCTTCCTGACCGGCCATGCCGACGTGCCGACGGCGGTCGACATGGTCAAGCGCGGCGCCTTCGACTTCTGCGAGAAGCCGTTCTCCGACAACGCGCTGGTCGACCGGGTCGAGCAGGCGCTGCAGCGCTCGTCGCAGGTGCTGGCGCAGCGCCGCGAGCGCGGCCGCCTGGTGGCCCGGCTGGCCGAGCTGACCGAGCGCGAGCGCGACGTCATGCACCTGGTGGCGCGCGGCCTGCCCAACAAGCTGATCGCCGACCAGCTCGCGATCAGCGTGCGCACGGTGGAAGTGCACCGCTCGCGCGTGTTCGACAAGATGGAAGTCAAGTCCGCCGTTGAACTGGCCAACCTGCTGCGCGAGGCGCCCGGACCCTAGGGCGGTCAGGCGCCGGGCGGGGGCGGCTCGTCGCGGGGCGCCTCGTCGTCCCGCGGCGGCTCGCCCTTCGGACGGCCGGAGAACATGGTCCACCACACGATCAGCACCAGCGCGGCCAGCGCGAGCAGGGCTTCCAGCAGAATCAGCAGCATGAAAAGAGCCTGGACACTGGCGGCGATTGTAGGAAGCCTGGCCGGCTGCGCTTCGGTGCCGCTGCCCGAGGAGGCGCCGCCCGCGCCGGTCCCGGCCGTGGTCGCGCCCTCGCCGGAGCCCGCCGCCGAGCCGGTCGCGGCGGCTCCGCTGCTGCGCGGCAAGAGCCGCTGGCAGCCGGTGCCCTGGAGCGAGCTGCCGGGCTTCGACCAGGATGCGCTGCACGAAGCCTGGAATGCCTGGCTGCGCAGCTGCGAGCGGCCGCCGGCGGCGTTCGTGCCGCTGTGCCCGCAGGTGCGGCAGCTGTCCATCGCCGGCGCCCAGGAGCAGCGCGAATGGATGCGGCGCTACCTGCAGCCGTACCGCATCGAGCCGCTGCAGGGCTCGGCCGAGGGCCTGCTCACGGCCTACTACGAGCCGCTGCTGGAAGCCTCGCGCCAGCCCACTGCGCGCCACGCCGTGCCGCTGTACCGCCCGCCGGCGAACCTGTCCTCGCGCCGGCCCTGGTACACCCGGCAGGAGATCGACACCCTCACCGAGGCGAAGGCGCAGTTGCGCGGGCGCGAGATCGCCTGGCTGGCCGATCCGCTGGACGCGCTGATGCTGCAGATCCAGGGCTCCGGCCGGGTGCGCATCACCGAGCCGGACGGCAGCCAGCGGCTGGTGCGGCTGGCCTTTGCCGGCAGCAACGAGCAGCCCTACCGCAGCGTGGGCGGGTGGCTGCTGCAGCAGGGCGCGCTGCGCGATGCCTCCTGGCCCGGCATCAAGGCCTGGGCGCGCGACAACCCGCAGCGCCTGCAGGAGATGCTGTGGAGCAACCCGCGCACCGTGTTCTTCCGCGAGGAGCCGCTGCCCGGGTTCGAGGCGGGCTTCGGCCCGCGCGGCGCACAGGGCGTGGCGCTGACGCCCGGCCGGTCGATTGCCGTCGACAAGGACAGCATTCCCTATGGCACGCCGGTGTGGCTGGCCTCCAGCGGCCCGGCGGTGCAATTGCAGCGGCTGGTGCTGGCGCAGGACACCGGCAGCGCGATCGTCGGCGCCGTGCGGGCCGACTGGTTCGCCGGCTGGGGCCCGGAGGCGGGCGAACTGGCGGGGCGGCTCAAGCAGCCGCTGCGGATGTGGGCGCTGTGGCCGCGATGAGACGCGCCGCCCTGATGGCATCGGCCGCCGCCCTGCTGCTGGCCGCGTGCGCGGCGCCCGAGGCGCCGCCGCCCCCGCCGATCCTTTCGGCGCCGGCCACGGCCGACCCCGCGCCAGCCGAGCCGGCGGTGCTCCGGCTGCGCTGCGACGACGGCCTGGAACTGCGCCTGCGCGTGTTGCAGGACGAGGTGCAGGTCGATGGCCTGCCGGACGGCCGCGAGGTGCTGCTGCGCGATGCCGGCGGCGTCACGTCGCAGCAGAGCGTGTTCTCCAACGCCCGCGTGCGCGCCGAGTTCGGCCTCGGCGAGCAGGCGAGCGAAGCCGTCGTCCACCTGTTGCAGCCGCTGCCGCGCGACCTGCATTGCCGCCGCACCTGATCCCGATGTCCGAAGCTGTCCCTGCGCAAGCGCGCTCCGCTGCCGGCCACGCCGGGCCGGTGTCGTCGACTCCGGAATTCGCCCAATGGCTGGCGCACAAGTCCTGGCGCCAGGGCGTGCGCTTCTGCAAGGGCGCGGCGCTGCTGGTGCCCATCGTGGCCCTGTCGGTCGACGGCCCGATGCTGTTCGACCCGCTGCGCCGCAGCGACCCGTCCTGGATCGCGATGGCGCTGTGGCACATGGCGGCCGAGATCCTGTGCCTGGCGGCCGTCTGGATAGACCGCACCCCGCTCGCGCAACGGCGCACGTCGGCCTGCCTGACCGGCCTGGCGGCCGGCATCCTGCTGCTGACCACCCTGATCGCCATCATCAACTGGACGATCGTGGGCGACCTGTCGATGTTCGCGCTGGGCGCCGTGTTCGTTGCCACCGTGCTGTGCACCCCGCGCCCGGTGCGGCGGCCGCTGTATTTCGTAGGGGTGGCGCTGATCTTCGGCTTCATCGTGTTCCGCGTGCCGGACGCGCAGGCGCTGCTGAACGCCATGGTGAACCCGGTCTCGATCGCGATCGTGGCGGTCATGCTCGACAAGTACACCTGGGAGCGCAACGTGGAGCTGTTCGCCGAGAAGCAGCGGGCCGAGCAGGAGCGCGCCCGCGCCGACAAGGTGCTCTACAACGTGCTGCCCACGTCGATCGCCGACGAACTGAAGGCCAACGAGCGGGTGAATGCGGTCCGCTTCGACGGCATGGGCGTGCTGTTCGCGGACCTGGTGGGGTTCACCACCTATTCGAGTTCGCTGCCGCCGCAGTCGGTGGTGAAGGTGCTGGACGACATCTTCTCCCGCTTCGACCACCTGGTGGACCGGCACGCGCTGGAGAAGATCAAGACCATAGGCGACGCGTACATGGCCGTCTCGCAGCGCCGCACCGCCGACCTGGCCGCGCTGGCGCTGGACATGCTGCGAGTCATCGCCGAGTACAACGCCGAGCATGGCACCACCTTCCGCCTGCGCATCGGGCTGCACGTCGGCCCGGCCGTCGCCGGCGTGATCGGCGTCAAGCGCTTTCTCTACGACGTCTGGGGCGACACGGTCAACGTCGCCAGCCGCATGGAATCGGGCGGCGAGCCGGGCCGCGTGCACGTCACCGGCGCCGTGCGCGAGGAACTGCAGGACGGCTTCCTGTTCGAGGAGCGGGGCGACATGGAGGTCAAGGGCAAGGGCCGGATGACGACCTGGTTCCTGACGGGGCCGGCGAGCCACGGCGCCGGCACGGCCGCCGTCGCGCAGGCGCTGGGCTGAGAGCGCCGCTGCACTCCCTGCCGGCAAGCGGCGCGGCACGCGCGAGGTACCGGCCGGCTCACGCCGGCTTCAGGTGCGCCAGCGGCCATGCGCTGCTGGCCTTGACCTCCCCCAGCGAGAAGCTGGTGTGCAGGTCCTTGACGTTGGGCAGGTTGATCAGCACCTGGCGCGCCAGCAGCGAGAAGGCGTCCAGGTCGCGCGCCACCACCTGCAACTCGAAGGTGCCGGCGCCGCTGATGTAGTGGCAGGACACGATCTCCGGGATCTTGCGGATCGCCTCTTCCATCTCGCGCGTGCGCTCGCCGGTGTTGCGGTCCGCATCCAGCCGCACGAAGGCCAGCACGCCCAGGCCGATCTTGTGGCGGTCGATCTCGGCGTGGTAGCCCTTGATGTAGCCGGCCTGCTCCAGTGCCCGCACCCGCCGCCAGCAGGGCGCGGCCGACAAGCCCACGCGCTGCGCCAGTTCGGCATTGGTCAGGCGGGCATCGGCCTGGAGTTCCGCCAGGATGCGCAGGTCGAACTTGTCGAGTCTTTCCATATTCCGCTATTTCGAGAAAGAAGCTTTCTCATCCTAGCCGGTCGCGGGCATCAAACGCAAAGACATATCCGAGCGCCCGCCCTACACTGCCCGCTGTTGCCGACAGAGCCTGGAGACAAGCCGAAGTGAACGCTCCCCTGCCCGAACACATTCGCAAGGCGCTCGAAACCGTCACGCTCGACGACAAGTACTCGCTCGACTACGGGCGCGCCTTCATGAGCGGCGTGCAAGCGCTCGTCAAGCTGCCGATGCTGCAGCGCCAGCGCGACGCGCTGGTCGGCAAGAACACCGCCGGCTTCATCAGCGGCTACCGCGGTTCGCCGCTGGGTGGCTACGACCAGGCGCTGTGGAAGGCCAGCGAGTACCTCAAGGCGCAGAACGTCGTGTTCCAGCCCGGCGTCAACGAGGAACTGGCGGCCACTGCCATCTGGGGCACGCAGCAACTGGGCTTCGCGCCCAAAGCGCCGCAGAAGTTCGACGGCGTGTTCGGCATCTGGTACGGCAAGGGACCCGGCGTGGACCGCTGCTCGGACGTCTTCAAGCACGCCAACATGGCCGGCACCACGCCCTGGGGCGGCGTGATCGCGGTGGCCGGCGACGACCACGTCGCCAAGAGCTCCACCGCCGCCCACCAGAGCGACCACATCTTCAAGGCCTGCGGCCTGCCGGTGTTCTTCCCGACCACGGTGCAGGAAATCCTGGACCTGGGCGTGCATGCCTTCGCCATGAGCCGCTACTCGGGCGTCTGGACCGGCATGAAGACCATCCAGGAGATCGTCGAGTCCAGCGCCACCGCGATGATCGACCCCGAGCGGGTGCAGATCCGCCTGCCGGAAGACTTCGCGATGCCGCCCGGCGGCCTGCACATCCGCTGGCCCGACGGCGCGCTGGAGCAGGAGGCGCGCCTGTTCGACTACAAGTGGTACGCCGCCCTGGCCTACGTGCGCGCCAACCGCCTCAACTACAACGTGATCGAGGGGCCGAACGACCGGCTGGGCATCGTCGCCAGCGGCAAGGCCTACAACGACACCCGCCAGGCGCTGGCCGACCTGGGCCTGGACGACGACGAGTGCCGCCGGCTGGGCATCCGGCTGCACAAGGTCACCGTGGTGTGGCCGCTGGAGGCGCAGATCGCGCGCGAGTTCGCCACCGGCCTGCGCGAGATCCTGGTGGTCGAAGAGAAGCGCCAGGTGATCGAGTACCAGCTCAAGGAGGAGCTGTACAACTGGCGCGACGACGTGCGGCCCAACGTGGTGGGCAAGTTCGACGAGGGCGAGGACGGCTTTTCCGGCGGCGAGTGGTCGCGCGCCAACCCCACTGCCAACACCCTGCTGCGCGCCAACGCCGACCTGACGCCGGCGCTGATCGCCCGCGCCATCGCGCGCCGGCTGCGCAAGCTGGGGCTGGACGCCAACACCAGCGTGCGCATCGACTCGAAGCTGGCGATCCTGGAGGCCAAGGAGCGCGCCATGCAGGTGCTGGAGGTCAAGGCCGACCGCCTGCCCTGGTTCTGCTCGGGTTGTCCGCACAACACCTCCACCGTGGTGCCCGACGGGTCGCGTGCCATGGCCGGCATCGGTTGCCACTTCATGGCGACCTGGATGGACCGCTCCACCATCGGCTTCACCCAGATGGGCGGCGAGGGCGTGCCCTGGGTCGGCCAGCAGGCGTTCACGAACGAGAAGCACGTGTTCGCCAACCTGGGCGACGGCACCTACTTCCACAGCGGCCTGCTGGCGATCCGGCAGTCGATCGCGGCCGGCGTCAACATCACCTACAAGGTCCTCTACAACGACGCGGTCGCCATGACCGGCGGCCAGCAGGTGGGCGAGCGCCCGGAGGGCCATTCGGTGCTGCAGATGGCGCAGTCGCTGGTGGCCGAAGGCGTCAAGCGGCTGGTGGTGGTCACCGACGAGCCGGAGAAGTACGCCGGCGCGCGGCTCCCCGACGGCGTGAAGGTCGAGCACCGCGACGGACTCGACCGCATCCAGCGCGAGTTCCGCGAGATCCCCGGCTGCACGGCCATCATCTACGACCAGACCTGCGCCACCGAGAAGCGGCGCCGCCGCAAGCGCGGCACGATGGTCGACCCCGCGGTGCGGGTGGTGATCAACGAGCTGGTGTGCGAGGGTTGCGGCGACTGCAGCGTGCAGAGCAACTGCCTGTCGGTGGAGCCGCTGGAGACCGAATTCGGGCGCAAGCGCACCATCAACCAGAGCACCTGCAACAAGGACACCAGCTGCCTGAAGGGCTTCTGCCCCAGCTTCGTGACCGTCGAGGGCGGAAAACTCAAGGGCAAGGCGAAGGCCAAGGCCGCTTCGCCCTACGAGCTGGGCGAGTTGCCCGAGCCGACGCTGCCGCAGCTGCAGGGCGCCTGGGGCATCGTGGTGGCGGGCGTCGGCGGCACCGGCGTGATCACCATCGGCCAGTTGCTGGGCATGGCCGGGCACATCGAGGGCAAGGGCATCGTCACGCAGGACGCCGCCGGCCTGGCACAGAAGGGCGGCGCCACCTGGAGCCACGTGCTGATCGGCAACCGCCCCGAGGACATCCACACCACGCGCGTCGGCATGGCCGCCGCCGATCTCATCATCGGCTGCGACCCGATCGTCACGGCCGGCAAGGAGACCGTGCTGCGCATGCGCCAGGGCCGCACCCACGTGGCGCTGAACTCGCACAGCACGCCGACCGCAGCCTTCGTCAAGAACGCCGGCTGGGCCAATCCGGCCGATGCCTGCGTCGCCGAGATCGCCAAGGCGGTGGGTGCCGAGGGCCTGGGGGCCTTCAATGCCGACGCCGCGGCCACGAAGCTGATGGGCGACAGCATCTACACCAATCCGCTGATGCTGGGCTACGCATGGCAGAAGGGCTGGATCCCGCTGGGCCGCGAGTCGCTGCTGCGGGCGATCGAGCTCAATGGCGTGCAGGTGGACAACAACAAGGCCGCGTTCGAGTGGGGACGGCGGGCCGCGCACGACCCCGCGCAGGTGCAGGACCTGCTGGCGCCGGCCCAGGTGATCGAGTTCAAGAAGCGCGAGACGCTGGAAACGCTGCTGGCGCGCCGCGTCGAGTTCCTCACCGGCTACCAGAACGCCGCCTATGCCGGTGAGTACCAGGCCTTCGTCGAGAAGGTGCGCGCCGCCGAGGCGCCGCTGGGCAAGACCGCCCTGGCCGAATCGGTGGCGCGCTACCTGTTCAAGCTGATGGCCTACAAGGACGAGTACGAAGTCGCGCGGCTGCACGCCGAGACCGGCTTCCAGGAGCGCATCGCGGCCCAGTTCGAGGGCGACTACAAGGTCCACTTCCACCTGGCGCCGCCGCTGCTGGCCAGGCGCAATGCCAAGGGCGAGCTGGTCAAGCGCAAGTACGGCCCGGGCATGCTGCTGGGCTTCAAGGCGCTGGCGAAGCTGCGCGGCTTGCGCGGCACGCCGCTGGACATCTTCGGCCGCACCGCCGAGCGCCGCACCGAGCGCGCCCTGATCGGCGAGTACCGGCGCAGCATCGAGCAAGTGCTGGCGCGGCTGGACGCCGGCAACCACGGGCTGGCGCTGGAAATCGCAGCCATCCCCGAGCAGGTCAAGGGCTACGGCCACGTCAAGGAGCGCAACCTCGCGGCTGCGCGCCAACGCTGGGCTGAACTGATGCAGCGCTGGGATCGGCCGGCCGCCGAGCGGCAAGCAGCCTGATCGGCCGGGCCGCGGCTCGGCCTGCCGTTCGCCTGGCGCCTGGCGCCGGGCCGCTGGGTAGCCCGGGCCTCGGCGCAGGCGGCCCTTGCCGGCAGGGGGTGTCCCGCCCCCGACTTACAATCCGGCGCTTGCGCACCCGGGCGCAGCCGTCGGGCTGCGCGCCCCGGGTTCCACCCCCGTCCGAGAACGCTTTTTCGCTGGAGCCCCCGTGTTCATTTCCTCCGCCTTTGCCCAGACCGCGCCCGCTGCCGGCGGCGACATGCAGTCGTCGCTCATGAGCATGCTGCCGCTGGTGCTGATGTTCGTGGTGCTGTATTTCGTGATGATCCGGCCCCAGATGAAGCGGCAAAAGGAGCATCGCACCATGATCGACGCGCTGGCCAAGGGCGACGAAGTCGCCACCGCCGGCGGCGTGCTGGGCCGCGTCACCCGCCTGGGCGACACCTACATCGCCGTCGAGGTCGCCAATGGCGTCGAGATCCAGCTGCAGCGCAGCGCCGTCGTGCAAGTCCTGCCCAAGGGCACCCTGAAGTAACAGCCGGTCCGGCGCGTGCGTCGGGCGGGAACTCCCCGCCCGCTTGCAGGCTCAAGGTTCAGGCTCGACCATGAACAGATACCCACTCTGGAAATACGCGATCCTGCTGGTCGCGCTGGTGGTGGGGGTGCTCTACACCCTCCCCAATTTCTTCGGCGAAGCGCCCGCGGTGCAGGTGACCGCGGCCAAGGCCACCGCCAAGGTGGACGCCTCGACGCTCGCCAGGGTGGAGCAGGCACTGTCCACTGCCGCCATCCGGCCGGAGGCGGTCACCCTCGACGCCAACTCGATCAAGGTGCGCCTGGACTCCACCGACGCCCAGCTCAAGGCGCGCGACGTGCTCCAGCAGGCGCTGGCGCCCAATCCCGACGACGCCCCCTATGTGGTGGCGCTGAACCTGCTGTCCGAGTCGCCGCAATGGCTGTCGGCGCTCGGGGCGGCGCCCATGTACCTGGGGCTGGACCTGCGCGGCGGCGTGCACTTCATGCTGCAGGTCGACATGCAGGCGGCGCTGACCCAGCGCATCGAGTCGATGGCCGGCGACCTGCGCACCCAGCTGCGCGAGGCCGGCGTGCGCCACAGCGGCATCAGCCGCAACGGCCAGCAGATCGAGGTGCGCCTGCGCGACCAGCCGACCGCGGCGGCGGCGCGCCGCGTGCTGCAGGACCAGTTCCAGGACCTGCAAGTCACCGAATCGCAGGAGGGCGATGCCTTCAAGCTGGTCGCGGCCTTCAAGCCCGAAGCGGCGCGGCGGGTGCAGGAAGGGGCCCTCAAGCAGAACATGATGACCCTGCACAACCGGATCAACGAGCTCGGCGTGGCCGAGCCGGTGATCCAGCAGCAGGGGCTGGACCGCATCGTGGTGCAGCTGCCCGGCGTGCAGGACACCGCCCGCGCCAAGAGCATCCTGGGCCGCACCGCCACGCTGGAGATGCGGCTGGTGGACGAGAGCACCGAGGCGCGCGCCGCCGAACTGGGCACTGGCCCGGTGCCGTTCGGCTCGGAGCGCTACCTGGAGCGCGACGGCCGGCCGGTGATCGTCAAGAAGCAGGTGATCATCACCGGCGACAGCCTGACCGACGCGCAGCCCGGCTTCGACCAGCAGACCCAGCAGCCCAAGGTCGACCTGACCGTGGACGCCAAGGGCGGCCGCATCATGCGCGACGTCAGCCGGGAGAACCTGAAGAAGCGGATGGCGATCCTGCTGTTCGAGAAGGGCAAGGGCGAGGTGCTGACGGCCCCGGTCATCCAGGGCGAGCTGGGCACGCGCTTCCAGATCTCCGGCAGCATGACCGTCAACGAGGCCAGCGACCTGGCGCTGCTGCTGCGCGCCGGCTCGCTGGCGGCGCCGATGGAGATCATCGAGGAGCTGACCATAGGCCCCAGCCTGGGCGCCGAGAACATCACCAAGGGCTTCCACAGCGTGGCCTGGGGCTTTGCCGCCATCGTCGCCTTCATGGGCATCTACTACATGCTGTTCGGGCTGATTTCCGGCATCTCGCTGGCGGTCAACCTGCTGCTGCTGGTGGCCATCCTGTCGATGCTGCAGGCCACCCTCACCCTGCCCGGCATGGCGGCCATGGCCCTGACGCTGGGCATGGCGATCGACGCCAACGTGCTGGTCAACGAGCGGGTGCGCGAGGAGCTGCGCGCCGGCGCGACCGCGCAGGGCGCCATTCACGCCGGCTACGACCGCGCGTGGGCGACCATCCTGGACTCCAACGTCACCAGCCTGATCGCCGGCCTGGCGCTGCTGGCGTTCGGCTCCGGGCCGGTGCGCGGCTTCGCGGTGGTGCACTGCATCGGCATCCTGACCTCCATGTTCTCCGCGGTCTTCTTCTCGCGCGGGCTGGTCAACTTCTGGTACGGGCGCCAGAAGAAGCTCAAGTCCGTTTCCATCGGCACGGTCTGGCGCCCCGCCGCCGACGGCGCTATAACCCGTTCGGAATAAGGCACAGCCATGGAGTTCTTCAAGATCGGCCGCGACCTGCCGTTCATGCGGTATGCGCTGGTGTTCAACGTGATCTCCTTCCTCACGTTCGCGCTGGCGGTGTTCTTCCTGGTCACGCGCGGGCTGCACCTGTCGGTGGAGTTCACCGGCGGCACGGTGATGCAGGTCAGCTACGCGCAGGCGGCCGACGTCGAAGGGGTGCGCAAGACCGTGGCCGACCTCGGCTACGGCGACGTGCAGGTGCAGAACTTCGGCACGGCACGCGACGTGATGATCCGGCTGCCGGCCCAGAAGGGCGTCAGCTCGGCCCAGCAGAGCGAGCAGGTGATCGCCGCGCTCAAGGGCGCCGAACCCTCGGTGACGCTCAAGCGCACCGAGTTCGTCGGCCCGCAGGTGGGCGAGGAGCTGGCCACCGACGGTCTCATGGCGCTGGGCATGGTGATCCTCGGCATCATCATCTACCTGGCGTTCCGCTTCGAGTGGAAGTTCGCGGTGGCGGCGATCATCGCCAACCTGCACGACGTCATCATCATCCTGGGCTTCTTCGCCTTCTTCCAGTGGGAGTTCTCGCTCTCGGTGCTGGCGGCGGTGCTGGCGGTGCTGGGCTACTCGGTCAACGAGTCGGTGGTCATCTTCGACCGGATCCGGGAGGCCTTCCGGCGCTTCCGCAAGATGAACACCCACGAGATCATCGACCACGCGATCACCGCCAACATCAGCCGCACCATCATCACCCACGGCTCGACCCAGGTGATGGTGCTGTCCATGCTGCTGTTCGGCGGCCCGACGCTGCACTACTTCTCGCTGGCCCTCACCGTCGGCATCCTGTTCGGGATCTACTCCTCGGTGTTCGTGGCCGCGGCCATCGCGATGTGGCTGGGCGTCAAGCGCGAGGACCTGGCCAAGTCCGGGCCCCGCAAGGAAGACCCGAACGACCCCAACGCGGGGGCGGTGGTCTGAGCCGCCGGTGATCCAGGCCCAGCCCCCCGGCCAGAGCAGCGCGATCGCGCGGCAGGCGCGAGAGCATTTCGTCGCGCAACTCGAGGGGGTGCTGCAGCCGCTGTCGGATGCCATCCGCGCGCGCCTGCTGGAGCTGATGGACAGCGCCGCCGGCAACCGCGAGGCGCAGGACCGGCGCGACGCGATGCTGGAGTTCGAGCACCAGCGCCAGGCCTGGGTCGAAGCCACCGGCAAGGCCTGGCGCAAGGCCATGGTGCCGCCCACGGCCACCAGCCGGGTCCGGCTCGAGGCGCTGGACCTGTCCCTGATCGGCGACGACGTGGTGGAGAACAAGATCGTCTCCGCGCGGCTGGCCATGGCGATCGTGGAGAAGGCCACCTGGGAGCTCAACGAGCTGAAGGCGCGCATGCAGCACCTGGACGGCGAGGAGCTGGCCGGCCACGACGTGCTGCGTGCCGAGGCGGTGGCCCAGCTGATGGTGGAGCAGTGGGTCGCCAGCGGCCTGGCGCGGCCCACCTGGCTGCAGGTGCACGAGCTGATCCACAAGCACATGACCGAGCGCATGGTGGCCGCCTACCGGTCCACCAATGAGCTGCTGGTCGCGCGTGGCGTGCTGCCCGACATCGACCTGAGCGCGCGCGTCAAGCGCGGCGCGCCGTCACCCTCTTCGAGGCCGGCCCTTGCCAGCGGCGCCGGCGGCCTGGGCGGTGCTGGAGGGGGGGCAGCCGGCGGCGGTGCTGGAGGAACGGGTGGCGGCGGCGGTGCGTCCGGCGGCGGAATGGGAGGCGCCGGCTCGGCTGGCGGTCCAGGCGGTGACTGGACAGGAGCCGGCGGGGCCGGCGGTGGCGGTGGCGGTGGCGGTGGCAGTGGGGTCGGCGGCGGCGGTGCCGGTGGTCCTGCTGGTGCTGGTACCGGCTGGGTCGGTGGTGGTGGCGGAGCTGGCGGGTCCGGTGCCGGCGGAGCTGGCACTGGAGGTGGCGCCGGCGGCAGCGGGTTCGCGGGCGCAAGCGGCTTCGCGGGTGGCGCCCTCGGCGGCGCTGCGCCGGGATCTGCGGCCGCTTCAGGCGGGCCCTCTGGCGCAGCGGCCGCCGGCGGCGGGTCGGCGTCGATCTTCATTGCGGGCGGTGGTGGTGGCGGCGCAGCCGGCGCGGGCGCCGCCGGTGAGGGGGCACGTGCTGGTAGCGGCGCCGTCCCTCCGGCGCCCGGCTTCGCCGGTCATGGCGACTTCTCCGGCGAACCGGGCGGGGGCGGCCGCGGCGGACCGGCTTCCACCTACGGCGGCCACACGCGCGGGCTGGGCGGCGGGGTTGCCGACGAAACCCGCATGATGACGTCGAGCACGCCGCTGGCCCGCGCGCGCATGCGCGCCACCGGCGTGATCGGCCAGCTCAAGCGCCTGCTGACCGAGAAGGCCGGCTTCGACCCGCGCCAGGCTGCCGCGCCCTCGCCGGCCCTGTCGGACGCGATCAGCCGGCATGCCACGGCCGTCGCGAACCAGATCGACACCGGGGCGGGCGGGCACGACACGGTTGGCGAGGTGGTGGTCTACGACGATGCCGCCGTCGAGCGGGCCATGGTCGACCTGCGCCAGCGCAGCGGCGAGCTCAAGAAGAAGGCGGCGACCACCGGCGAGAAGGCCACCATCGAGATCGTGGCCCTGATGTTCCAGAGCATCCTGGCCGAGGAGCGCATCCCGCCCGGCGTGCGGGTCTGGTTCGCGCGCCTGCAGATGCCGGTGCTGCGGGTGGCGCTGGCCGAGCCGGAGTTCTTCGGCACGCTGGAGCACCCGGCCCGCCTGCTGATCGACCGGATGGGCTCGTGCGTGCTGGGGTTCAATGCGGCCACCATCAGCGGCAGCGCGCTGGAGTCGGAGATCAAGCGGGTGGTGCAGGTCATCGAGCAGTACCCGGAGACCGGCCGCCGCGTGTTCCAGCTGGTGTACGACGAGTTCCAGAAATTCCTCTCGAAGTTCCTGACCGAGAAGAGCGACACCCAGCGGCTGGTGAGCGTCGCCCAGCAGGTCGAGCAGAAGGAGGCGATGGCGATCCAGTACACCATCGAGCTGCGCAAGATGCTGGCCGACGTGCCGGTGCGCGAGGAGATCCGCGAGTTCCTGTTCAAGGTCTGGGCCGAGGTGCTGGCCGTCGCCGCGGTGCGGCAGGGGCCGCAGCACCCCGACACGGTGGCGCTGAAGAAATCCGCCGCCGACCTGGTGTGGTCGGCCAGCGCCAAGCCGAACAAGGCCGAGCGCGCGAAAGTCATCCAGGAACTGCCGGCGTTGCTGCAGCGGCTGCGCCAGGGCATGGCGCTGACCGGGCTGGCCGCGGCGGACCAGGAAAAGCACATCAAGGTGATCAGCGACACCCTGGCCGACGCCTTCATGTCCAGGACCGAGGCGATCCCGCCGGCGCAGATCGATGCCATCGGCAAGCGGCTGGCGCACCTGGAGGACTTCATCAGCGACGACCCATCGGCCGACCTGCCGCTGGACCAGGAGGCGCTGGAGATGATGCTGGGCATCGACGCCTCGATGATCGAGGTGGTGGCCGACGGCGGCTCGCGGCCCAGCGACGCCATGCTGGCCTGGGCGGCCGAGCTGCAGCAAGGTACCTGGTACACGCTGGACCACAACGGCCAGGTGCACCAGGTGCAGTACGTCTGGCGCAGCCAGCGCAAGCAGCTGCACCTGTTCGCCTCCCCCGAGGGTCGCAGCTTCCTGCTGCAGATGCGGCGCATGGCCGCCTACCTGCAGGCGGGGCTGCTGCTGCCGGCCGAAGAAGAGGCGCTCACCGTGCGCGCCACGCGCGAGGCGCTGGCGCGGCTGGAGGCGAACCCGGAGCGGCTGCTGGCGTAACCGCTTCGCTCGAACAGAAAACAAGGCCCGCATTCGCGGGCCTTGTCCTTTAGTGGTTCAGTGGCTTCGGTTTAGTGAGGGAGGCGACCGGAGGTGTCGTCGCACAGCTCGTCGAGGATCAGGGCGTCGGGTTCCTGGCCCATGCTCCAGTAGACCATCAGCACGATGATCTTCAGGTCGTCCAGCGGCACCGGGTCGCCAGGTGCGGCCATGGCGCGGTCGATCACGATCTCGCGCAGGGCCGGCGGCAACACGCCGGCCGATTCCAGGAAACTGATGAAGCCCAGGCACGGCGCGCCCAGGTGGTCCTGCTCGGAAACCGAGTAGACGCGCAGGCTGTCGGAGGACGGCAAGAAGGCGTTGTCGCCGGGCGCCGGAAGGCGCGTGCACTGGGCCGCGAAGTTCAGGCCGTCGAGCCAGGCGAGGGCCTGCTGGATTTCCTCGGGCTCGAAGCCGTGGGCGCTGAGCCTGCGTCCGAGCTGCTGCAATTCGGGGCATGCATCCCCGCGCCAGTAGTTCTCGTAGACAAACACCAGCACTTCGAACATGGGACCAATATAGCCCAGTCATCCGGCCCGCTCGATCGTCAGGGAGAAGGCTGTTGCGCCAGCGCATCGCGCCGCGCCTAGCCGCGCTCGATGCGCTGGAACAGCCCGCCCGGCAGGCGGGCGACATGCCCGGCCAGTTCCAGTTCGAGCAGCTGCGCCTGCAGGTCCGCCGCGGCGGTGCCGGTGCGCGCGATCAGCGCGTCCAGGCCCACCGGGTCGAAACCCATCGCGCGCAGCAGGAAGCCCTCGTCGTCCGGATCCGGCGCTGCTTGCGGCGTCGAACGCGCGGGGGCAGCCTGCTGCGGCGCCAGTTCCTCCAGCACGTCCTGCGCCGTCTCCACCAGCTTGGCGCCCTGGCGCAGCAGTTCATGGCAGCCGCGCGCCTGCGGCGAATGGATGGAGCCGGGAATGGCGAACACCTCGCGGCCCTGTTCGGCGGCCAGCCGCGCGGTGATCAGCGAGCCGGACTTCAGCGCGGCTTCCACCACCAGCGTGCCCTGCCCCAGCGCGGCGATGATGCGGTTGCGGCGCGGGAAGTTCTCGGGCAGCGGCTGCGTGCCCAGCGGGTACTCGGACACCAGCAGCCCGCGCTGCGCGATGCGGTGGGCGAGATCCAGGTGCTGGCGCGGGTACACGCGGTCCAGGCCGGTGCCGACCACTGCGATGGTGGCCAGCGCGCCTTCGGTGGCACCTTCCAGCGCGCCCTCGTGGGCGGCGCCGTCGACGCCCAGCGCCAGCCCGGATACCACGGTGAGGCCGCCTTCGGCAAAGGTGCGGGCGAACTGGCGCGCATTCAGCGCGCCCTGCGGCGTGGGATTGCGGCTGCCGACGACGGCGATCGCGCGCGGCCACTGCGTGATGGGCAGGCCCTGCAGGTACAGCAGCAGCGGCGGGTCCTCGGTCTGCAGCAGGGCCGGCGGAAAGCCTGGATCGGCCAGGGTGAGCAGCCGCCGCGGTGCCGCGGAGTCACCGGCCTGCAGCCAGGCCCAGGTGGCCTCGACCTGCTCGCGCCAGCCGGGCGGCTCCTGCTGCAGCGCCTGCACCTGGGCCGCCGATGCCAGCGTGCCGAGTGCGTCGGCGGACTGGGCGAAGAGTTGCTGCGGCAGGCCAAAGGCGGCGAGCAGGCGGCGCGCACCGGTCGGCCCGACGCCCGGCGTCATCGCCAGCCGCAGCCAGGCCGCCAGTTCGCCGCGCTCCATGGCGCGGGGCTCAGCGCGGATTGACGACGCGGTCGCCGACCTTCACGCCTTCGCCCGTCTCCAGGATCAGCGCATAGGACAGGCGCTCGAACGGGCGGAACACCATCATCAGCCCGTTGCGCTCGTTGGGCAGCTTGATCTCGCTGCGCTCGCCGGGCTGCGAGCGGTCGACGATGCTGGGGCCGGTGCGCAGGATGGCCAGCACGTGGCCGGGTGCCATGCCGTCGGCCGTGCCCTTGTTGATCACCACCACCTGGTTCTGGCCGGCCAGCGCGACCGAATCGCCGTACATGGACACCACCGCGCCCTCGACCTTGCCTTCCGGGGCGCGCGGCGTGTAGCTCACCAGCTGGCGGCCGGGGTCGGGCAGCAGCCGGTCGCCCACGCGCATCTCGCTGCGGGCCGAGACGATGTCCAGCGTGGCCGGCACCGGCAGCTGGCGGGCATCGCCGTCGCCGTCCGGCACCGACGCCTTGTCCTCGCCGCGCACCAGCAGCGCCGAGCCGAGGTACTGCGCTTCGTAGCCCAGCACATGGCGGGTGACCGGGTCGCGCAGCGGCACGGCGCTGCGGAACACGCGGTACTCGTCGCCGCCGCGCGCCTTGGCCATCAGCGGCGTTTCGGCGCCGCCGCGCGCGTACACGCGGTCGCCGCGCGTGATCAGCACCCGGTTCTCGGGGGCGGCCACGATGCGCGGCGCCTGCTCGAGCACGCCTTCCTCGACGATCACCGGCTCGGCCAGGAAGGGCTCGATCAGGTGCGGTTGCAGGGTCGGCAGGGCCGTGTCGGCCAGCGTCTCGACGCGCACACGCGGGGACACCCGGATGGTGTCGGTGGGCGGCGTGTCGATGCCGCCCTTGGCCTGCTGCAGGCGCAGGCGGGCGCGGTCGCCGTCGCGCTCGAGCACCAGCTGCTGGCCGGGATAGATGCGGTGCGGGTTGCGCACGTCCTGCAGGTTCATGCCCCACAGCTCGGGCCAGCGCCACGGGCTGGTCAGGTACAGCCTGGACAGGTCCCACAGCGTGTCGCCGCGCTTGACCGTGTAGCGGTCCGGCGCGTTCGGCGCAAGCTCGCTCAGCGGCACGCCCGACTGGGCCACCTGCTGTGCCGTGGCGCGCTGGCCGGGCGTGACCGGCTGGGCCACCGCCGGCAGCACGAACACCGCGGCGGCCAGCACGGCAGCAGCGCGCCGGGCAAGCGGCGGGAGGGCGGCCACGGCTTCGCGTTGCGCCATCATGTTTCCTCCTCCTACAAGACTTGACAATTCACTGTCGATTCTGCGCTCAAGCCCTTGATTGGGCAACGTTTATGGCTACAAGCGTCCGAGCGGCACCGCGAAAGTGGCGAAAATAGCGACAGCCCCCATCTGTATCCCATGGCCCTTCTGACCATCCTCCGCTATCCCGACCCCCGCCTGCACACCGTTGCCCGGCCGGTGCAGGCGGTCGACGCCCGCATCCGCCAGCTGGTCGCCGACATGCTGGAAACCATGTACGACGCCCATGGAATCGGGCTGGCCGCGACCCAGGTGGACGTGCATGAGCGTCTGATCGTGATGGACGTGTCGGAAGAGCGCGACCAGCCGCTGGTGCTGATCAACCCCGAGATCACCTGGGCCAGCGACGAAACCAGGATCAACGAGGAAGGCTGCTTGTCCGTGCCCGGCGTGTACGACGGCGTCGAGCGTTCCACCGCCGTGCACGTGCGCGCGCTGGACGAACAGGGCCGGTCGCGCACGATCGAGGCCGAGGGGCTGCTGGCGGTGTGCATCCAGCACGAGATGGACCACCTGCTGGGCAAGGTGTTCGTCGAGTACCTGTCGCCGCTCAAGCGCAACCGCATCAAGAGCAAGATGCTGAAGTCTCGCCGCGAGACCGAGCGCGCCGCCTGAGCACCATGGGCCTGCGCCGCATCTTCGTTGGCCTGGGCCTCGCGATCCTGCTCGCGGCCTGCGCCAATCCCTTCCACGCATGGGACCTGGAGCCGGGCGCGAGCCGCCAGCAGGTGCTGGAGCGGCTGGGTCCGCCGACGCGCGTCGTCGCCATCCCGGGCGGTGAGCGGCTGCAGTATTCGACGCAGCCTTTCGGCCACTACGCCTGGATGGTCGACCTCGACCCGACCGGCCGCGTGTTGCACGCCCGGCAGGTGCTGGCCGCGGCCGAATTCCAGCGCATCGTGCCGGGACAGTGGACCGGCACCGACATCGAGCGCGAGTTCGGGCCGCCGGCCCGCGTCGACGGGGTGGCCAGCTGGGAGGGTCCGGTGCTGACCTATCGCTGGCGAGACGCCGATCGCAGTGACATGTTCTATTGGGTGTACCTGGACCGGCAAGGCGTGGTCCGGCGCGCCCACCAGGGCATGGAGTTCATCAACGCGCCCAGCAACGAGCGCAACTGAGCGCCCGCCATCCCTCCATGCGGCTTGTCTTTGCCGGAACCCCCGACTTTGCCCGCGCCGCCCTCGAGCGGCTGCATGCGGCAGGCTTCGACATCCCGCTGGTGCTGACCCAGCCCGACCGCCCGGCCGGCCGTGGCCTGAAGCTGCAGCCTTCACCGGTCAAGCAGTTCGCGCAGCAGCAGGGCATTCCGGTGGCCCAGCCGCGCAGCTTGAGGCTGGACGGCAAGTACCCCGACGACGCCGCGCAGGCACGCGCGGCGTTGCAAGCCGCGGATGCCGACGCGATGGTGGTGGCCGCCTATGGCCTGATCCTGCCGCAGTGGGTGCTCGACGCGCCGCGGCTCGGTTGCCTGAACATCCACGCCTCGCTGCTGCCGCGCTGGCGAGGCGCCGCACCCATCCACCGCGCCATCGAAGCCGGCGATGCCGAAACCGGCGTGACCATCATGCAGATGGATGCGGGGCTGGACACCGGCGACATGCTGCTGGCCGAGCGCGTCGCCATCGCGCCGCGGGACAGCACCGGCACGCTGCACGACCGGCTGGCGGCGCTGGGCGCGCGCCTGGTCGTCGAGGCGCTGGAGCTGGCCGCGCGTGGCGGGCTGGTCCGCACGGCGCAGCCGGCCGCGGGTGTGAGCTACGCCCACAAGATCGACAAGGCCGAGGCGCAGGTCGACTGGTCGCAGCCGGCTGCCGTCACCGAGAGGCGCCTGCGCGCCTTCGATCCCTTCCCCGGCGCCACCAGCGCGTTGGCGGGCGAAACGATCAAGCTGTGGCGCGCCGAGACACCGGACCACCCTGCAACCGATGGCGTGGCGCCCGGGACCGTCGTGTCGGTGGCGCCGTCCGGCATCGACGTGGCCACCGGCGAGGGCGTGCTGCGCCTGGTCGAACTGCAGCGCGCGGGCGGCAAGCGGCTTGCGGCGGCCGACTTCCTGCGCGGCACCCCCGTGGCACCCGGGCAGCGGTTCGGGGCGGCCTGATGTTCTGGCTGTCCTCGGTGCGGCGGCACCCCGAGTTCCGCGACGGCGTGCGCGCCAGCGCGCCGATCACGCCCGGCATCGCGGCCTGGGGCCTGATGACCGGCGTCGCCATGGTCAACGCCGGCATGAGCGTGACGGAGTCGGTCGCGATGACCTTGCTGGTCTATGCCGGCAGTTCGCAGCTGGCCGCGATTCCCCTGCTGGTGGCCGGCGCGCCGATGTGGGTGATCTGGGCCACCGGCTTTTGCGTGAACCTGCGCTTCGTGGTGTTCAGCCTGCACCTGCGCGATTACCTGATCCACATGCCGCGCTGGCGCCGGCTGGCCAACGGCTTCCTGACGGTGGACATGACCTATGCGCTGTTCATCGCGCGCCATCCGCACCCGGTGCAGGACGAGGAAGGGCGCGCCGCGCAGGAGGCCTACCTGGCCGGCAACTACGCGATCACCTGGGTGGCCTGGATCTTTCCCAGTCTGCTCGGGGTGGCGCTAGGCAACCTGGTGCCCTCCGAATGGGGGCTGGGCTTTGCCGGCGTGCTGTGCCTGCTGGGGGTGATGTGCTCGCTGGCCAATACGCCGCTGCGCATCCTGGCCGCCTTGCTGGCCGGCGGAGTCGCCGTCGCCGCCTATGCGCTGCCGTTCAAGCTCAACGTGGTGACCGCGATCGCGCTTGCGGTGCTCGCGGCCTTCTGGCTGGAGGGCCGGCGGCCCTCGCGGCCGCAGGGGCAAGCGGCATGAGCAATGGAACGGACCTGTGGACGCTGGCCGTGATCCTGGGCCTGGCCGGAGTCACCGTGCTCAGCCGCTGCTTCTTCTTCATCCTCGACCGGCCTTGGCGCCTGCCCGAGGGCGCGCGCCGTGCGCTGCAGTACGCACCGGTGGCGGCGCTTGCCGGCGTGGTGTTGCCGGAAGTGGTGATGACCCAGGGGGAACTGATCGCCGGCTGGCAGGATGCGCGGCTGTTCGCCACGCTGGCCGGCGTCGCCATCTTCGCCTGGCGCCGCAGCGTCCTGGGAACGCTGGTGGCGGGCATGGCCGTGTACCTGCCGTTGCACCTGGGCCTGGGCTGGTAGCGCGGCCGCAGGCAGCCCGTCGCGACGGTCCTGCTGCCTACAATCTCCGGTTCCCTTTTTCACTGGCGATTGCCGAGTTGCGACCCATGAACGTGCTGCGCTTTTCCGATCTCTGCGACCAGGGCCGGGTGGCCGGCCGGCGCGTGTTCATCCGTGCCGACCTGAACGTGCCGCAGGACGAGCAGGGCCGCATCACGGAGGACACGCGCATCCGCGCCTCGCTGCCCTGCATCCGCATGGCACTGGAGGCCGGCGCGGCGGTGATGGTGACCTCGCACCTGGGCCGACCCACCGAGGGCGAGTTCAAGCCGCAGGATTCGCTCGCACCGGTCGCGCAGCGCCTGTCCGAACTGCTGGCGCGGCCGGTGCCGCTGAAGGCCGGCTGGGTCGACGGCGTGCAGGTGGAGCCCGGCGAAGTGGTGCTGCTGGAGAACTGCCGCGTCAACAAGGGCGAGAAGAAGAACAACCCCGAACTGGCGAAGAAGCTGGCCGCGCTGTGCGACATCTACGTGAACGATGCGTTCGGCACCGCGCACCGGGCCGAAGCCACCACCTACGGCATCGCCGAATACGCGCCCGTGGCCTGTGCGGGGCCCCTGCTGGCCGCCGAGATCGATGCGATCGGCCAGGCGCTGGCCAAGCCCAGGCGGCCGCTGGTGGCGATCGTCGCCGGCTCCAAGGTGTCGACCAAGCTCACCATCCTGCAGTCGCTGGCGAAGAACGTCGACCAGCTGGTGGTCGGCGGCGGCATCGCCAACACCTTCCTGCTGGCCGCCGGCCTGCCGATCGGCCAATCGCTGGCCGAGCATGACCTGGTGGAGCAAGCCCGGGCGGTGATGCAGGCGATGAAGGCGCGCGGCGCCGAGGTGCCGATCCCCACCGACGTGGTGACCGCCAAGGTCTTTGCCGCCGATGCGCCCGCCACCGTCAAGGCAGCGCGCGACGTGGCCGAAGACGACCTGATCCTGGACATCGGCCCGGACACCGCGAAGCGGCTGGCCGACCAGCTCATGGCCGCCGGCACCATCGTCTGGAACGGCCCGGTGGGCGTGTTCGAGTTCGACGCCTTCTCGCACGGCACCCAGGCGATCGCGCGGGCCATCGCTCGCTCGGAAGCCTTCAGCATTGCGGGCGGCGGCGACACGCTGGCCGCGATCGCCAAGTACGGCATCGAGAAGGACGTGGGCTACATCTCCACCGGCGGCGGCGCCTTCCTCGAGGTGCTGGAAGGCAAGACGCTGCCGGCTTTCGAGATCCTGGCCCGGCGCGCGGCCGCCTGACGCCGGCCGCGCCGATTGGCTGGCTGGCGCGCACAAGTGCTGCAACCGGTGCGCGCCGATGGCGCGTGTGAGAATGCCCCCACCCCCTTCGAGGAGGAATCCTGCCCATGGCTCGTCGTGCCACCAAGATCGTCGCTACTCTCGGCCCCGCTTCCAGCGATCCCAAGCTGCTGGAGCAGATGATCCGCGCCGGCGTCAACGTCGTGCGCCTGAACTTCAGCCACGGCAAGGCGCAGGACCACATCGACCGGGCACAGCTGGTGCGCGAAGCGGGTCAGCGGGCCGGCCGCGAGGTGGCCATCATGGCCGACCTGCAGGGCCCCAAGATCCGGGTCGGCAAGTTCGCCGAGGGCAAGGTGCTGCTCGAGCCGGGCATGAAGTTCGTGCTCGACGCGGCCCGCGGCGAGCCCGGTGACCTCGGGGGCGTGGGGCTGGACTACAAGGAGCTGCCGCGCGACGTGCGCGCCGGCGACACGCTGCTGCTCAATGACGGCCTGATCGTGCTGACGGTGGACAAGGTCAAGGGCGACCAGGTCCACACCACCGTCAAGCTGGGCGGCGAGCTGTCCAACAACAAGGGCATCAACAAGCAGGGCGGCGGCCTGTCGGCGCCGGCGCTGACGGCCAAGGACATGGAAGACATCCGCAC
>JAKFEA010000241.1:0-15745 GCA_036675905.1 Acidovorax sp.
GATGGCACCGCGATCGCCTTCGACGTGCAGCCCTTCCGCAAGTACTGCCTGCTCAATGGCTTCGACGACATCGGCCTGACCTTGCGCCAGTCCGACAAGATCAAGGCCTTCGAGGCGCAGCGCCTGGCCACCAAGCCGTGGCTGGCCCACTCCCTGAACGGATGACAGCGACATGAAGATTGCAGTGCTGCCGGGCGACGGCATCGGGCCGGAGATCGTGGCCGAAGCCGTCCGGGTGCTGGACGCCCTGGACCTGAAGTTCGAGATGGAAACGGCGCCGGTCGGCGGCGCCGCCTACGAGGCGCACGGCCACCCGCTGCCCGAATCCACGCTCAAGCTGGCCCGGGAGGCCGATGCCATCCTGTTCGGGGCGGTCGGCGACTGGAAGTACGACAAGCTCGATCGTCCGCTGCGGCCCGAGCAGGCCGTGCTGGGCCTGCGCAAGCACCTGGGCCTGTTCGCCAACTTCCGCCCGGCGATCTGCCACGACGAACTGGTGGCTGCCTCCAGCCTGAAGCCCGAACTGGTGTCTGGACTGGACATCCTGATCATCCGCGAACTGACCGGCGACATCTATTTCGGCCAGCCGCGCGGCCGGCGCTCAGCGCCCGATGGCCACTTCCCCGGCGCCGAGGAAGCGTTCGACACCATGCGCTATACGCGCCCGGAGATCGAGCGCATCGCTCACGTGGCCTTCCAGGCCGCGCGCAAGCGCAGCAAGCGCGTGACCAGCGTCGACAAGGCCAACGTGCTGGAGACCTTCCAGCTGTGGAAGGACGTGGTCACCGAAGTCGGCCGGCAGTACCCCGACGTGGCGCTCGACCACATGTACGTGGACAACGCCGCCATGCAGCTGGTGCGCGCGCCCAAGAAGTTCGACGTGGTGGTCACCGGCAACATGTTCGGCGACATCCTGTCGGACGAAGCGGCCATGCTCACCGGCTCGATCGGCATGCTGCCTTCGGCCAGCCTGAACGCCGGCAACCAGGGCCTGTACGAGCCCAGCCACGGCAGCGCGCCCGACATCGCCGGCCAGGGAATTGCGAACCCTTTGGCTACAATACTGTCTGCCGCCATGATGCTCCGCTACTCCCTGAACCAGCCCGAAGCCGCCGACCGGATCGAATCCGCGGTCAAGCAGGTGCTCGCGTCGGGGCTGCGCACGGCGGACATCCACTCCGAAGGCACCACGAAAATCGGCACCCGCGCCATGGGCGACGCCGTCGTGGCCGCGATCACCACCAAAACCACCAAGGGCTAGCCAGCTCCGGTTCGTCGCGCGCCTTCCCCCGGCCGAGACGAGCCGGGGGACCCGGATCGATTTGAAAGGCGTATGACGATGGCACTCTCCAAGGCACAACAACCGCTGGTCGGCCTGGTCGGCTGGCGCGGCATGGTCGGCTCGGTCCTGATGGACCGCATGCAGGCCGAAGGCGACTTCGGGCTGATCGAGCCGGTCTTCTTCTCCACTTCCAACGCCGGCGGCAAGGCGCCCGCCCAGGCCAGGAACGAGGCGACGCTGAAGGACGCCTTCGACATCCAGGCGCTGAAGCAGTGCGACATCGTCATCACCTGCCAGGGCGGCGACTACACCACCGAGGTGTTCCCCAAGCTGCGCGCGGCCGGCTGGAACGGCCACTGGATCGACGCCGCCTCCACGCTGCGGATGAAGGACGACGCGGTCATCGTGCTGGACCCGGTGAACCTGCCGGTGATCAGGAACGCACTGGCCAAGGGCGGGCGCAACTGGATCGGCGGCAACTGCACGGTCAGCTGCATGCTGATGGGCGTGGGCGCGCTCTACAAGGCCGGGCTGGTCGAGTGGATGAGCAGCATGACCTACCAGGCGGCATCGGGCGGCGGCGCCCAGCACATGCGTGAGCTGCTGACCCAGTTCGGCACGCTCAACGCCGAGGTCAAGTCGCTGCTGGACGACCCCAAGTCGGCCATCCTGGAGATCGACCGCAAGGTGCTGGCGCGGCAGCAGTCGATGAGCGCATCCGAGACCGCGAACTTCGGCGTGCCGCTGGCCGGCTCGCTGATTCCCTGGATCGACAAGGACCTGGGCGATGGCGTGTCGCGCGAGGAATGGAAGGCCGGCGCCGAGACCAACAAGATCCTGGGCCAGGGCCCCGGCTTCGGCAGCGCGGCCGTGCCGGTCGACGGTTTCTGCGTTCGCGTGGGGGCCATGCGCTGCCACAGCCAGGCACTGACGTTCAAGCTCAAGAAGGATGTCCCGCTGGCGGACATCGAGGCCATGATTGCTGCCGACAACGAGTGGGTGCGGGTGGTGCCCAACACGCGTGAAGCGACGCTCGAGGACCTCACGCCGGTGACGGTGACCGGCACCCTCGGCATCCCGGTCGGGCGCCTGCGCAAGATGGCGATGGGCCCGGAGTACCTGGGTGCCTTCACCATCGGCGACCAGCTGCTGTGGGGTGCGGCCGAGCCGCTGCGGCGCATGCTGCGCATCCTGCTCGACGCCTGAGCTTGGCAACACGCCGCACCGATCGGTCGCAGCGGGTCTGTAACCGGGCGATTACAGTTCGTTGTCGAGTGGCAACATGAGCCTCGGGCTTGTTGGGTTCGACAAGGGGCTCCGGACGTTAAGCCTTGTCTCAGCTTGTCGCCCTAAGACATTGATGCTATGGTCCTTTTAGCTATATCCGTCTCGAGGCGAATGTCCGCATGAAGAGAACAAAACTGCCTGCAGACCGAGCGGTGGGGACCTCAACAAACAAGACGAAACGGCCGTGGCAAGCCCATGCGTTGGCGCTTGCCGCGGCCGCCTTGTTCAGCCTGCCCTCTCCGCCCGCGCAGGCGCTTGCGCTGGGGCGCGTCACGGTCCAGTCGGCCTTGGGCGAGCCGCTGCGCGCGGACATCGACCTGCCCGGCATCACCGCCGATGAGATCGCCAGCCTGCGCGTCAACATGGCCACGCCCGACGCCTTCCGCGCGGCCGGCATGGAGTACAGCCCGGCGCTCCCGGGCCTGACGATCACCCTGGAAAAGCGCCCCGACGGGCGCCATTTCCTTCGACTGTCCGGCCAGCGGCCCGTCAACGATCCCTTCATCGACCTGATCCTGGAGACCACCTGGTCGTCCGGGCGCATCGTGCGCGACTTCACGATGCTGTTCGACCCGCCGGCCATGCGCCAGGGCCGGGCGCCGCTGGCGGCGCAGGTATCGCCCTCCACGTCGCCCGCTCCGCAGCGATCGGTCGTGCCCGCCCCGGTCGCTCCGCAGCGCGCCGCCCCGGTCACCGCCAGCCGCGCACCGGCCGCCGCTCCGACCCCGGCTGCGCCCGTTCGCAGCAACGAGGAACGCAAGGTCACCGTGCAGTCCGGCGATACCGCCGGAGCCATTGCCGGCGCCCACAAGCCCGGCCACGTGTCGCTCGACCAGATGCTGGTCGCCATGCTGCGTGCCAACCCCGATGCCTTCATCGAAGGCAACGTCAACCGGTTGCGCGCGGGCGCCGTGCTCAGCCTGCCGACGGC
Source organism: Acidovorax sp. (assembly GCA_036675905.1). Classification (GTDB taxonomy): domain Bacteria; phylum Pseudomonadota; class Gammaproteobacteria; order Burkholderiales; family Burkholderiaceae_C; genus Ramlibacter. The sequence continues at coordinate 3,501 of JAKFEA010000241.1, forward strand.
CGAGCAGGCCCAGTCGGTCGCCCCGGCCGAAGCGCGCCAGATGGTGGTGGCGCAGAGCCGCGACTTCAATGAATTCCGGCGTCGCCTCGCCGAGGGCGTGGCCACGGCGCCCGCTGGCCAGCCGCAGCGGCAGGCCAGCGGCCGGGTGCAAGCCCAGGTCGAGGAGAAAAAGCCCGCAGCGGCCGCCCCCGACAAGCTGACCCTGTCTAAGGGCGGCGTGCAAGGCAAGGCCGGCGCCGACCAGATCGCACGCGAGCGCGCGGCCCAGGACACCGCTACCCGCGTCGCCGAGCTGAACCGCAACCTGAGCGAATTGAACAAGCTCAGCGGCGCTGTCCCCGGCGGCACCGGCACGGGCACCGCTGCCACCGCTCCTGCGCGGCCCGGCTCCAGCCCCGCCCTGCCTTCCGTCGCGGTGCCCACGCCCGCTGCCACGACAGCCGCGGCTCCTGCGTCGGCTGCGGCAACGCCGGCCGCTGCTGCGGCATCCGCGCCGGCCTCTTCGCCGGCTGCCGGAAGCGCGCAGGCCCCCGCGTCCGCACCCGCAGCGGCCACACCCGCCGCCGCAACGGCTGCTGCCTCGGCGCCGGTGCCGGATGCGGCAGCCGCGCCCGCTGCCGCCACTCCGGCTTCAGCACCGGCTGCGGCCGCACCCAAGCGCCCGGCCGCGCCGCCGGCGCCCGTGCCGGAGCCCAGCCTGGCCGACGAGCTGCTGGAGAACCCGCTGGTCCCCGCGGCCGGCGGCGGCATCCTTGCGCTGCTGCTCGGACTGGGCATCTGGAAGATCCGCCAGCGCCGCAAGGCCACCCAGGTCGACAGCTCCTTCCTGGAAAGCCGCCTGCAGCCGGATTCGTTCTTCGGCGCCAGCGGCGGCCAGCGCATCGACACGGCCGAAGGCACGCCGACGGGCTCGTCGATGGTGTATTCGCCCAGCCAGCTCGACGCTGCCGGCGACGTGGATCCCGTGGCCGAAGCCGACGTCTACCTCGCGTACGGCCGCGACCTGCAAGCCGAAGAGATCCTGAAGGAAGCCGTTCGCATCAACCCGCAGCGCATCGCCATCCACGCCAAGCTGCTGGAGATCTACGCCAAGCGCCACGACGCCAAGGCCTTCGAGCAGCTGGCTGGCGAGGTCCATGGGCTGGCCCAGGGCCAGGGCCCGGAATGGGCGCACATCTGCGAGCTGGGACTGGAACTCGATCCGTCCAACCCGATGTACCAGCCGGGCGGCCAACCGTTGGCCGGCGATGCCGGCGCAGCGGGCGCGGCCATCGGCATGGCCACCACGCGGCAGGAAGCACCGCCGCAGCAAGAAGCCGGCGGCGCTTCGGTCGACCTGGATTTCGACCTCGACTTCTCGCTGGACGACTCCGGCGACGCACCGGCCGCAGCGGCGCCGGCACCAGTGGCGCCCTCCTCGGCCGGCCTGGACCCCGATGCGACGCTGTTGCCGGGCGTACGGACGCCTGCGATGGACCCCGACGCCACACTGACGGCGCTGCCGGTGGCTGCCGCCGCGCCGTCGCTGGACATGGATTTCGGCCTGGACACGCCGGCTGCGGCCCCCGCAGCGGCGCTGGACCTGGAGCCCGCGGCGGCCGAGCCGATCCGCCTGGACGCGCCCGACCTGACGCTGTCGGAAAACAGCCTCAGTTTCGATCTCGACGCGCCCGCCGCGCCCGCGGCAGCGCCGGCCGCGGCTCCTGCCGCAGCGGCCGACGGCGGCATGATCGAGTTCGACCTGGGCGCGCTGTCGCTGGACCTGGGTACGCCTTCCGTCGAAGCTGCGCCGGCGCCGGCAGCTTCCGCCGACACGGGCGACTCGGGCCTGAGCACCGCCGGCCTGGACATGGCGGTCACCGATGGCGACGACCCGCTGGTCACCAAGCTGGCGCTGGCCGAAGAGTTCAACGCCATCGGCGATGCCGACGGCGCGCGCAGCCTGGCGCAGGAAGTGATCGCCGCAGCATCCGGCGACCTCAAGTCGCGCGCCCAGAAGCTGCTGGCGGAGATCGGCTGACCCCGCGCCCTCGCGCAGGCCGCCCATGAGGTGGGCACTCGGCATCAGCTACCTCGGGCAGGCCTACGACGGCTGGCAGAGCCAGCCGTCCGGCCGCACGGTGCAGGACCAGCTCGAGGCCGCCCTCGCCCGCTTCGCCGACCAGCCCATCTCCACCGTCTGCGCCGGCCGCACCGATGCGGGCGTGCACGGCCTGATGCAGGTGGTCCATTTCGACACGGCCGCCCGTCGCGAACCCTTCTCCTGGGTGCGCGGCACCAATCGCTACCTGCCGAGCGACATCGCGGTGCAGTGGGCGCACCCGGTGCCCGACGAGTTCCACTCGCGCGCCTGCGCCATCGGCCGCCGCTATGCCTACGTGCTGCTGGAGTCGCCGGTGCGCCCCAGCCTGGAATCGGGCCGCGTCGGCTGGGTGTTCCGGCCGCTCGACGAAGTCGCCCTGCGCGACGCCGCGCAGCGGCTGCTCGGCCAGCACGACTTCACGTCCTTTCGCGCTTCAGCCTGCCAGGCCCGGTCGCCGGTGAAGACGATGCGCCGCATCGAGATCGCGAAGCACGGCGCCTACTGGCGCTTCGAGTTCGAGGCCGACGCCTTCCTGCACCACATGATCCGCAACATCATGGGCTGCCTGGTGCAGGTGGGCCAAGGCCTGCAGTCGCCGCAATGGATGGACGAGGTGCTGGCCGCGCGCAGCCGCGATGCCGCCGCGCCCACCTTCTCGCCCGACGGGCTGTACTTCGTCGGCCCGGTGTACGAGTCCCGCTGGGGCTTGCCGGAGCGCACCGCTGCTTATGATTGGCTGCCATGAGCGCCACGCATGCCCTGCCGAGTCCGCGCACGCGGATCAAGATCTGCGGCCTCACGCGTGAGCAGGACGTGGACACCGCCGTCGAGGCAGGGGCCGACGCGATCGGCTTCGTCCTCTACCCGAAGAGCCCGCGCTTCGTGACGGCGCAGCGTGCGGCCGAGCTGGCGCAGCGCCTGCCGCCCTTCGTCACGCCGGTGCTGCTGTTCGTCAACGAGGCGCCGCAAACCGTACTCACGGCCGCTCAGGGCGTGCCCGGCGCCATGCTGCAGTTCCACGGCGACGAAACGCCGCAGCAATGCCATGCCGCCAGCGGCCACGGCGCGCACCCCTGGATGCGGGCCGCGCGCATTCCCCTGCAGGGCGCGGGAACCTTCGACTTGGTAAAATTTGCCGCTTCCTACCCCAGCGCCCGGTCCCTGCTCCTCGACGCCCACGTCGAGGGCTACGGCGGCGGCGGCAAGGCATTCGATTGGTCACTGCTTCCACCAAGCGTCAACGCTCACCTCGTCTTGTCTGGTGGACTGACGCCTGCAAACGTGGCCGACGGCATCGTGCAGGTGCGGCCGCGTTGCAGGACGCTGGCCGTTGATGTGAGTTCCGGGGTCGAGGCGTCCAAGGGCGTCAAGGACCCCGACAAGATCCATCGCTTCGTCGCGGCCGTGCGCGCCGCCGACGCGCTACTTGCAAGGTCCCCGAATGCCCTCCTTTCCTCAGCCTGACGCCGCCGGCCACTTCGGCCCCTATGGCGGCAGCTTCGTCAGCGAGACGCTGACCCACGCCATCGACGAGCTTCGCGAGGCCTACGCGCGCTACCAGCACGACCCGGAGTTCCTGGCCGAATTCCGTTACGAGCTGGCGCATTTCGTCGGCAGGCCCTCGCCCATCTACCACGCCCAGCGCATGAGCCGGGAGATGGGCGGCGCCCAGATCTACCTCAAGCGCGAAGACCTCAACCACACCGGCGCCCACAAGATCAACAACGTGATCGGGCAGGCCATGCTGGCCCGCCGCATGGGCAAGCCTCGCGTGATCGCCGAGACCGGCGCCGGCCAGCACGGCGTCGCCACGGCAACGATCTGCGCCCGCTACGGGCTCGAGTGCGTGGTCTACATGGGCAGCGAAGACGTGCGTCGCCAGAGCCCCAACGTCTACCGCATGAACCTGCTGGGCGCGCGCGTGGTGCCGGTGGAGTCCGGCAGCCGCACGCTGAAAGACGCGCTGAACGAGGCCATGCGCGACTGGGTCACCAACGTGGAGAACACGTTCTACATCATCGGCACGGTGGCCGGCCCGCATCCCTATCCGATGATGGTGCGCGACTTCCAGAGCGTGATCGGCAACGAGTGCCTGGAGCAGATGCCGCAGATGACCGGCCGCCAGCCCGACGTGGTGGTCGCCTGCGTAGGCGGCGGCAGCAACGCCATGGGCATCTTCCACCCCTACCTTCCGCACGAGTCGACTCGCCTGGTGGGCGTGGAAGCCGCCGGCGAAGGGCTGGACAGCGGCAAGCACTCGGCTTCGCTGCAGCGCGGCAGCCCCGGCGTGCTGCACGGCAACCGCACCTACATCCTGCAGGACGCCAACGGCCAGATCACCGAGACACACAGCGTCAGCGCCGGGCTCGACTACCCCGGCGTGGGACCCGAGCATGCATGGCTGAAGGACAGCGGGCGCGCCGAATACGTGGGCATCACCGACCAGGAGGCGCTCGACGCCTTCCATTACCTGTGCCGCACCGAAGGCATCATCCCGGCGCTGGAATCGAGCCACGCGGTGGCCTATGCCATGAAGCTGGCGAAGACCTTGAAGCCCGAACAGAGCATCCTGGTCAACCTGTCCGGCCGCGGCGACAAGGACATCGGCACGGTCGCCGACCTGGCCGGCGTCGATTTCTACGACCGCCCTTCCATGCGCGGCCTGAAGGTGAAGGGCAGCAAGCAATGAGCCGCATCGCCGCGACATTCAGGCAACTGGCCACCGCGAACCGCAAGGCGCTCATCCCCTACGTCACCGCCGGCTTCCCTTACCCGGACATCACGCCGGAGCTGATGCACGCCATGGTGGAGGCGGGCGCCGACGTGATCGAACTCGGAGTGCCCTTCTCCGACCCGATGGCCGACGGACCGGTGATCCAGAAGGCCGGCGAGAAGGCGCTGGCCGCCGGCGTCGGCCTGGCCCAGGTGCTGGCGATGGTGCGCACCTTCCGCGAGCGCGACAGCCGCACGCCGGTGGTCCTCATGGGCTACGCCAACCCGGTCGAGCGCTACGAGCTGTCGCACGGCGCCGGCGCATTCGCCCGCGATGCGGCCACCGCCGGCGTCGACGGCGTGCTGGTGGTCGACTACCCGCCGGAGGAGTGCGAGTCGTTCGCCGCCGCGCTCAAGGCCTCCGGCCTGGACCTGATCTTCCTGCTGGCGCCCACCAGCACCGCGCAACGCATGCAGCAAGTGGCGCGCGTAGCCACCGGCTATGTCTACTACGTGTCGCTCAAGGGCGTGACCGGCGCCGGCCACCTGGACACCGCCGCCGTCGAGCAGATGCTGCCGCGCATCCGCGAGCATGTCCGCATTCCCGTGGGCGTGGGCTTCGGCATCCGCGATGCGGCCAGCGCGCGCGCGGTCGGCCGCGTGGCCGATGCCGTGGTGATCGGCACGAAGATCATCCAGCTGATCGAAGACCAGCCGCGCGAAGGCGTGGCGCCCGCTGCGGCCGCCTTCCTGCGCGACATCCGCCACGCGCTCGACCAATAGAATCCCCTCAGATTGCCCAGGAGCACCCGCCCATGAGCTGGCTCGAGAAACTGCTGCCCCCCAAGATCCAACCGACCGACCCGAACGAGCGCCGCGGCGTGCCAGAGGGCCTGTGGGTCAAGTGTCCCAGCTGCGAAACGGTGCTGTACAAGACCGACCTGGAGCACAACCAGAACGTGTGCCCCACCTGCAGCCACCACCACCGCATCGGCGCGCGCGCGCGGCTCAACGCCTTCCTCGATCCGGAAGGCCGCTGGGAGATCGGCCAGGAAGTGCTGCCGGTCGATGCGCTCAAGTTCAAGGACAGCCGGCGCTACCCCGAGCGGCTGAAGGAAGCGCTGGAGAACACCGGCGAGACCGACGCTCTGGTGGTCATGGGTGGCGCCGTGCACAGCATCAGCCTGGTGGCCGCCGCCTTCGAGTTCGACTTCATGGGCGGCAGCATGGGCAGCGTGGTGGGCGAGCGCTTCTCGCGCGGCGTCGAAAGCGCCGTCGAGCAGAAGGTGCCTTTCGTCTGCTTCACCGCCACCGGCGGCGCGCGCATGCAGGAAGGCCTGCTGTCGCTGATGCAGATGGCCAAGACCAACGCCGCCCTGACGCGGCTGGCCAGGAAAGGCCTGCCCTACGTCAGCGTGCTGACCGATCCGACCATGGGCGGGGTGAGCGCCGGCTTCGCCTTCGTCGGCGACGTGGTGATCGCAGAACCGAAGGCGCTGATCGGCTTTGCCGGCCCGCGCGTGATCGAATCGACGGTGCGGGTGACGCTGCCCGAAGGCTTCCAGCGCGCCGAGTTCCTGCAGCAAAAGGGCGCGGTCGATTTCATCTGCGACCGGCGCGAGCTGCGCCAGAAGGTGGCGCACACGCTGGCCATGCTGCTGCGCCAGCCGGCCGACGCGGTGATCTGACCGGACCTACAGCACCGGCCGGAACACCGCGGCCAGCACCATCGCCAGCACCTGCAGCAGCACCAGCAGGGCCAGCGGCGACAGGTCGATGCCGCCCACCAGCGGGATCACGCGGCGAAAGGGCCGCAGCAGCGGCGCGCACAGCCGGTCCACGATGTCGGTGAGCATCGAATCGCTCTGCACCCACGAGAGCACCGCGTAGACGATCACCAGCGCGGTGAGCGCCGACAGCACCAGCCGCACCAGCCCGTACAGGGCCATCGCGAACACGGCCACCACGCCCAGGCCGCCGCCGAACAGCGCCCACAGGATCGCGTACTGGGCCAGCTCGAAAAGAAAGGCGGCCACCAGGCTCGCCGTGTCCCAGCGCCCCACCGGCGGCAGCACCTTGCGCAGCGGCAGCACGATCCAGTCGGTCAGGGCGAAGACGAAGCGTCCGATGGGGTTGCCGAAGGGCACGCGCTGGCGCTGCATGTACAGCCGCAGCAGGCAGGCGCCGCCGAGCAGGCCGCTGGCCACATCGAGCAGAAAAGAAAGGATTTGGTAGCCCATCGCTCCCGGCGTCACAGTGTGCGTGGGATGATAGCGGCGTCACCCCGGGTTTCGCCTTGGCCACCGCCCTCACCTTGCAGTCGCTCCCGCTGTTTCCGCTGGGCACGGTGCTGTTTCCCGGCGGCGTGCTGCCCCTGCGCATCTTCGAGGTTCGCTACCTGGACATGATCGGCCGTTGCCACCGCGCCGGGGCGCCCTTTGGCGTGGTGTCGCTGACGCAAGGCCAGGAAGTGCGGCAACCCGGCAGCGGCCCGGAGGCTTTCGCGGCCGTGGGCACGCTCGCCACCATCCAGGCGCTGGAGCATCCGCGGCCCGGTTTGATGATGATCCGCGCCCTGGGCGGCCAGCGCTTTCGCATCCGGACCAGCGACCAGCTCAGGCACGGGCTGTGGGTCGCCGACGTGCAGCAGCTCGAGGCCGACCTGTCCGTGCCGGTGCCCGAGGACCTGCAGGCCACTTCCGCGGCGCTGGGCCGCCTGATCCAGTCGCTGCAGGACAAGGCCGCCGGCGCCGAGCCGATCCCGATCGCGCAACCCTGGCGGCTGGACGATTGCGGCTGGGTTGCCAACCGCTGGTGCGAACTGCTGCCACTCCCGGTCGCGCTCAAGCAGCGGCTGATGGAGCTGGACAACCCGTTGCTGCGACTGGAGCTGGTGGGCGACGTCCTCGGGAAGACCGGGATCGCATAGCGGCCCGGGCCGCGGCGTCAGGGGCCGGGGGCAGCCGTCGCAGACACGGGCACTGCGCCGGGCGGCGTGTACTCGGGGACCTGGGCTCGCAGCCAGTCACGGACGGCGCTGTCCGAGGGCGCGGCGCCCGCGTCGTCGATCCAGCGCGCCACCGCGTCGATGTCGGGCAGCGCACTGCCGGCCTTGGCCACGCGCAGCTTGGGATGCGGCGTCGGCAAGGTCGTCTCGTCGTCGGCCAGCAGTTCCTCGTACAGCTTTTCCCCCGGCCGCAGCCCGGTGAAAGTGATCGGGACCTCCTCCTCGGTGCGCCCCGACAGGCGGATCAGGATGCGCGCCAGTTCGACGATGCGCACCGGCTCGCCCATGTCCAGCACGAAGATCTCGCCCGAGCGGCCCATCAGCCCGGCCTGCAGCACCAATTGCGCCGCCTCCGGGATGGTCATGAAGTAGCGCACGATCTCCGGGTGCGTCACGGTGACGGGGCCGCCGCGCGCGATCTGCGCGGTGAACAGCGGCACCACCGAGCCGCTGGAGCCCAGCACGTTGCCGAAGCGCACCGAGACGAAGCGCGTGTCCGCGCATTGCGCCGCCACCGCCTGCACCATCAGCTCCGCCAGCCGCTTGCTCGCCCCCATCACGTTGGTCGGGTTCACCGCCTTGTCGGTGGAGATCATCACGAAGTGGCGCGCCCCGCACTCGCCCGCCACCCGCGCGGCATTGAGCGTACCCATCACGTTGGTGCGCAGCGCCTCGACCTCGTTGAGCTGCTCCATCAGCGGCACGTGCTTGTATGCCGCCGCATGGAACACCACCGCCGGCCGGTGCCGCTGCGCGATCGCCGCCAGCCGCTGCGGCTCGCGCACGTTGGCGGTGTAGTACACGCCGCGCATCTGTGGGTGGCTCTCGCGCAGTTCCTGTTCGAGCTGGTAGATCGCGTACTCCGACAGGTCCACGCAGACCAGCCGGGCCGCGCCCAGGCGCGCGATCTGCCGGCACAGCTCGGAACCGATGGACCCGCCCGCGCCGGTCACCAGCACGGTCTGGCCGGACAGCATGCCGGAGAGGCCCTGCACGTCGAGCTGCACCGCGGCACGGCCGAGCAGGTCCTCGATCTCCACCTTGCGCGGGCCAGTGGCTTCGGCCTTGAGCCATTCGTCCGGCCGCGGCATGGTCAGCAGGGTCAGCCCGGCCGCCGGCGCTGCCAGCAGGGCCTCGCGCCGTGCCGGCGATCCCGGCGGACTGGCGACCAGCGCAGTGTGGGCCTGCACTTCCGCACAAGCTTCCGCCAGCGTCTCGATGCGCCCGAGGACGCGGACGTTCTGGATCGATCGGCCCTGCTCGGCGGAGACCGGGCTGACGATGCCGACCGGCTTCCACTGCTGCGACCCCTTGAGCGCGCGCAGGGCGTCGGACGCATCGGCCAGCGAGCCGACGATCACCAGCCGGCGCCCACCGCCGCCCAGGCGCCGCTCGGCGAGCGTGCGCCAGGCCGCCCTGGCGCCACCCAGCAGCAACAGCGCCAGCAGCGGCTGCAGCAGCAGCACCGAGCGGGGAAAGAATGGCAGACGCAGGGCGAGCACGATCGCGGCCGTGAGGGCACCGCCCAACGCGATGCCAAGCCCTAGCTGGCGCAGCTCGGGCAGGCCGATGAAGCTCCAGACATGGCGCCAGACCCGGGTGGCGAAAAATGCCAGTCCATAGGCCAGCACGCACCAGGGGCTGGCCTGCAGCGCCAACTCCAGGAAGTCGACCGGGATCTCCAGGTTGAAGCGCAGCCAGAACGCCAGCCACCAGGCTCCCAGGACCAGCAGCAGGTCCAGCAGGATGGAGATGGCGCGCCTCGTGCTGTTGCGCGTCACGCGTTCATCCCGGAACGCAGCCACGCTCCGTTATCCAGTGCGAAGGAACGGTACGGCGGTTGAAGATGTTTCGGGTGCGCATCGCCTCGGGGAAGTGATGCGGGCCGGCAGCCCCAAGGGGTGGGTGGCTCATAATGTCGACAGTTCCGTTTGTAGCACATGCTCACTGACAAAAGCATCCTGATCACTGGCGGCACCGGCTCGTTCGGCCAGGCGTTCGCCAGGACCCTGCTGGAGCGCTGGCCTCGGATACGGCGTTTGGTCATCTACTCCCGCGACGAGCTGAAGCAGTTCGAAATGCAGCAGGTGCTTTCGCCGAAACAGCACCCGGGGTTGCGCTACTTCATCGGCGACGTGCGCGACGAGGCGCGGCTGTGCCGGGCACTGGAAGGCATCGACGTGGTCGTGCATGCCGCGGCGCTCAAGCAGGTGCCGGCGGCTGAGTACAACCCGTTCGAATGCATCAAGACCAACGTGCTGGGCGCGCAGAACTTGATTGAAGCCTGCCTGTCCAACGGCGTGCAGAAGGTGGTGGCCCTGTCCACTGACAAGGCCGCCGCGCCGGTCAACCTGTATGGCGCAACCAAGCTCTGCTCCGACAAGCTGTTCATCGCGGCCAACAACATCAGGGGAAACCGCGACATCCGCTTCTCGGTCGTGCGCTACGGCAACGTGATGGGCAGTCGCGGCTCAGTGATCCCGTTCTTCCTGGAGCGGCGCAGCACCGGCGTGCTGCCGATCACCGATCCGCGCATGACGCGCTTCAACATCTCCCTGCAGGAAGGCGTCGAGATGGTGCTCTGGGCGCTCGAGAACGCCTGGGGCGGCGAGGTCTTCGTCCCCAAGATCCCTTCCTACCGGATCACGGACGTGGCCGAGGCCATAGGCCCTGAGTGCCGGCAGGAAGTCGTGGGCATCCGCCCCGGCGAGAAGATCCACGAGGAAATGATCACCGCCAGCGACAGCTACAACACCGTCGACATGGGGCCCTACTTCGCCATCCTGCCGGTGGGCGGCGCCTACCAGGTCGACGAGTACTGCCAGGCCCGCGGAGCGACGCCGGTGCCGCCGGGCTTCGCCTACGACAGCGGCACCAACCCCGATTTCCTCAGCGTATCCCAGTTGCGCGGCCTGATCGACCGGCACCTGGGAAGCGGCGCGCGGGCCTAGCGAGTGCCGTGTTCATTCCCTACAGCTGCCAGCAGATCACGGAAGACGACATCGCCGCCGTAGTGGCGGTGCTGCGCTCCGAATACCTCACGCAGGGACCAGCGGTGCCGGCCTTCGAAGAGGCCTTCGCCACCCGGCATGGCCTCGCGCATGCGATCGCCGTGTCCAATGCCACGGCGGGGCTGCACATCGCCTGCCTGGCGCTCGGTGTCGTTCCGGGGTCGCGGGTGTGGACCAGCCCCAACACCTTCCTGGCATCCGCCAACTGCGCCCGCTACTGCGGCGCTACGGTCGATTTCGTCGACATCGACCCGTCCACCCGCAACATGAGCGTGGCCGCGCTCGCCGACAAGCTCGAGCGGGCCCGTTGCGACGGGACGCTGCCGCAGGTCGTGATCCCCGTGGATTTTTCAGGCCTCCCTGCCGACCTGCGCGAGATGCGCGAACTGGCCGATCGCTATGGCTTCCGGATCCTGGAAGATGCGTCCCACGCCACCGGCGCCGAATACCTGGGCGCTCCCGTCGGCAGCCGGTTTGCCGACCTGAGCGTGTTCAGCTTCCACGCGGTGAAGATCGTGACCACGGCGGAAGGCGGCATCGTGAGCACGCAGGACCCGGCACTCGCGCGCCAGTTGCGGCTGCTGCGCTCGCATGGGATGACACGCGAGCCCACCGAGCTGCAGCAGCCGTCCGAAGGCGCCTGGTGCTACGAGCAGCAGTTGCTGGGGTACAACTATCGCCTGACCGACGTTCAGGCAGCCTTGGGGCTGTCGCAGCTCCAGCGCATGGACGACATGCGGGCCCGGCGGCAAGCGTCGGCCGACCGGTACGATCGCGCGCTCGCAGCTCTGCCGCTGCGGCTGCCGGCCCGGCTGCCGGACCGCCGCTCATCGTGGCACCTCTACGCGGTCGAGATCGACGCGACCCGCACCCAGGCCGGACGCGCCGCCGTGTTCGCCCACCTGCGCCGTGCCGGCATTGGCGTGAACGTGCATTACATCCCCGTGCACCTGCAACCCTACTACGCAGCGCTCGGCTTCCGCCGCGGCGACTTCCCGGCCGCCGAGGCCTACTACCGCGGCGCGATCAGCCTGCCGCTGTTCCCGGCGCTGACGCCGGTGCAGCAGCAGCACGTGGTCGGCACGCTGGCCGAAGCCCTGGGAGCGGCGGCATGAAGCTCGCGGTGATCCCGGCGCGCGGCGGCAGCAAGCGCATCCCGCGCAAGAACATCCGCGACTTCGCCGGCAAGCCGATGATCGGCTACGCGATAGCCGCTGCGCTGGACAGCGGCGCGTTCGACGCCGTGGTTGTCTCCACCGATGACGAGGAGATCGCGTCCGTTTCGCGCCGGCTCGGGGCCGAGGTGCCGTTCATGCGCCCGGCCGAACTGGCCGACGACCACACGCCGACCGTGCCCGTCATCGCGCACGCGATCCGCACGGTCGCCGACCTGGGGCGCAACGCTGACCTGGTGTGCTGCATCTATCCTGGC
>JAKFEA010000242.1:0-2290 GCA_036675905.1 Acidovorax sp.
GCCGACCGATTTGTAGGGCTGCTCGTTGTGGCCTGCGAAGGCCGCGCGCACCAGGCGGCGTTGCCCGTCGGGCTCGGTGATGGCCAGCCGTCCGGAGCCCTGGATGTGCAGGACCAGCGCGTCGAGCGGGTCGGCCACGAAGGCGATCTCGCGGCCGCGCAGGCTCGAGCGAGCGGTCGAGTCGCGCTCGATCTGCTCGCGCGTGAACCAGGGCTTGCGCGTCGCCAGATCGGCGGGCGGCCCGTACAGCGCCACCTTGTAGCCGGGCCGGGCCACGCGGCTGGCTTCGATCAACGGCTCGTAGTAACCGGTGATCAGGCCCTCGGCCTGGCCCTCGGGCGACTCGACGCGCCAGGGCTGCAGGTGGGCCTGCAGCCAGGCGCGCACCCTGGCCTCGTCGGGCTCGGCCAAGCTGCGGGCTCGAGCGCAGGCGGACTGCCAGCCCAGGGCCGGCCGCTCGCAGCTCTTGAGCAGCGCCGGCCAGGCGGCCAGCACGTTGTCCTGCGGCCAACCCGGCAGCGCGCTCCAGGTGGCCGCCACCCAGCGCGAGATGCCGAACTGCAGCATGGCCGGCGCGGTGCCGGGCGCCGCGGCTGCCGACGCGTCGGGCGGCGTGGGCGGCTGTCCGGGGACGACTGGCGGGCCGCCGGCGGGCGCACTGACCGCAGATTCGACGGCGGGGGGCTCGGGCGGCAGCGGCGAGGCGCAGCCGGCAAGCACTCCTAGAATCAGCGCGGCCCGAAAGGCCGGGCGCAACAAGAAAGACCGAGGCATGTGGGTGATTGTGCTGGAGGCCCTGGCCGCGCTGGCTCTGCTCGTCTTCATCGTCTGGTGGACGATGTTTTCCGGGCGCCGGAACGGCGAACGCGACCGGCCCGACGACGAGGCCTGAGCGCTTGCGGGGGTGGCCTGAGAGAATGCCGCTTCGTTGCCGCCGCCTGTGAGCACTTGCTCCCGCACGGGCCGCGGCTGAACCTCACCTTTTGAAGCGGGAGAAAAGCCGATGCTGGCGAACATCGCCGGGTACTTGCAGATCCAGCCCTGGCCGCCCGAGCCGGGTCTGCTGTTCTGGTCGGCGCTGACCCTCGTGGCAGGCGGCCTGATCGGCGAGGTGGTGTTCCGCCGCCTGGCGCTGCCGCGCATCGTGGGCTACAGCGCGGTCGGCATGGTGATCGCGCTTTCCGGCACCGGCCCGAGCGCCGGGCAGATGGGTGGCGGCGTGCGCCTGATCGTCGATCTTGCGCTGGCGCTGTTGCTGTTCGAGCTGGGCAGCCGCGTCAACTTGCGATGGCTGCGCGCCAATCCGGCGCTGTTGTGGACCAGTGCGGCCGAGTCGCTGTTGAGCTTCTTTGCGATCTTCCTCGTGTTGCGCTGGCTGGGCCTGGACATCAACGTGGCCCTGGCCTGCGCGACGATGACCGTCTCGGCTTCCGCGGCGGTCGTCGGCCGCGTGTCCACCGAGCTCAAGTCGGCCGGCCAGGTGACCGAGCGCATGATCGTGCTGACGGCGCTCAACACCCTCTACGCGGTGCTGTCCCACCGGCTGGTACTTGGCTGGCTGCACTTGGACGAGGCTGGCGAGTGGGTGCAGGGCGTCGTGCAGCCTTTCTACACCTTCGCGGGCTCGGTGCTGGTGGCCGTGGCGCTGGCCAAGCTGGTGGCGTGGGTGGCGCGCCGCCTCGAGCTGCGCGACGAGAATTCGGTGCTGCTGCTGCTCGGCCTGATCGTGCTGGCGCTGACCACGGCGCAGCTTCTCAATCTGTCTACCCTGCTGGTGCCCTTGATGGCCGGCGTGCTGCTGCGCAATACGACCGAGCGGCCCTGGGTCTGGCCGCGCCACTTCGGCACCGCCGGCGGGGTGATGGTGCTGATGCTGTTCGTGATCGTCGGCGCGTCGTGGTCGCTCGAGGCGCTGGCCATGGGCGGCGTGGCAGCGATGGTGCTGCTGCTCGCGCGCGGGGCGGCCAAGGCGGTGGTCGTGGTGGGCATGGCTCGCTGGAGCGGCATCCGGCTGCGCCAGGGCGGCGCGCTGGCCCTGACGCTGACGCCCGTTTCCGGCACGACCCTGGTGCTCTATGCCGACCTGCACACCACCCACCCCGAATTCGCGATGCGGGTTGCGCCCATCGTGCTGAGCGCCATCGCCATCATGGAGCTGCTCGGCCCGATCGCCGTGCAGTGGGGGCTGCGCCTGGCCGGCGAACACCAGCCGCGCCGCGCGGCGGCACCGCAGGAGAACAAATGAGCCTCGAGGCCTTCGCCGATTCCCGCTCGCTCACATTGGGCGTCG
>JAKFEA010000243.1:0-1880 GCA_036675905.1 Acidovorax sp.
GCGACTGGCTTGCCGCCACCCGCCGCACTTCTCCCCTCCCCCCAGGAGCCAACATGCGCCTTGCAGCAGCCCAGTCCATTTCCGTGCCGGGCGATGTTCCGGCCAATGTGCTTATCCATACCCAGTTCATCGCCGCGGCGCATGCGGCGGGCGTCGAGCTGTTGGTGTTTCCCGAGTTGTCGCTCAGCGGCTATGAGCTGCCGCTGCTGGCGAGCTGTCTGCTGCAGCCGGGCGATGCCTGCCTGGTACCGCTACGCGAGGCGGCGCGGGCGAGCGGGATGACCGTGGTGGTCGGCGCGCCCGTCGCTACGGCTGGGAGCAAGCCGGCGATCGGCGCCATCAGCTTCTTCCCCGACGGCGAGTGCTCGGTCTACCGCAAGCAGTACCTGCACTCCAGCGAGGAGGCCTTCGCTGCCAGCGGCGCGCTCGGCAGCCGGCGCCATGCCTTGGGCAATGAGTCGTTCGCCCTGGCCATCTGCGCGGACACCAACCACGCACAACACGCCGCGGGCGCGGCGGCGAGCGGCGCATCCCTGTACCTGGCGAGCGTGCTGTTTTCCCTCAGCGCCTATGCGCAGGACGCCGGCAAGCTGCGGCGCTACGCGGAACGCTTCGGTATGGGCGTGTTGCTGGCCAATCATGGCGGCCGGTCCGGCGCCTACCAGTCGGCGGGGCGCAGCGCGTTCTGGGCGCCCGGCGGCGAACTGGTGGTTGCCGCGCCCGGCACCGGCAATGCCCTGGTGATCGCCAGCAAGGCAGCCGGCGGTTGGCGTGGCGAGGTGCTTGCGGTGGAAGTCGCGGCACCGGGTTTCGATGCACGCGGATAGCTATGTAGGGTGGAAAACGCTTTTCTTGTCACCCGTTGCTGCAGATGTGCAGTTATTGATGGGTATCGCTTCGCTCAACCTATCCTACGGCCCTGCCTGAGCCTGCGCGGCGCACGCCGTTCAGCCGGCAGACGGCTCGGCCGCGGCCGCGCGCATCGGCTAGGCTTGCAGCTGTTTCGCCGAGCGCGTCCGATCCGCTGCTCGACCGCCCGCATTCCTGAGGAATCAGTCGCATGAGCGCTTCGCTGCTGTTGGCCTTGCTCGCCTCCGGCTTCGTCTACGGCATCACTCCGGGGCCGGGGGTGCTGGCCTTATTCGGTATCGGCGCGGCGCAGGGCCGCTGGGCCGGGGCGGCCTTCCTGTGCGGCCATCTGGCGGGCGATGTGCTCTGGTGCGGCACCGCGCTGGTGGCCATCGTCGGAGCGCGGGAAATCGGCAGCAGTGTGTTCGATGTGCTCGGCGTGCTGAGCGGGCTCTACCTGTTCTGGCTCGGCCTGCGCGCGCTGCGCACCCGCCGCAGCGCCAGCGGCACGCTGGATCGCCAGGTGCGGCGCCCGTTCTGGCACGGCGTGGTGTTCGGCCTGACCAATCCCAAGGCCTACCCGGTCGCCGTCGCCACCTTCACCGCGCTGCTCGCCGGCCACGCCGCCTCGCTGAATTGGTCGATGCTGCCGCTGCTGGTGCTGCTGAGTTTCCTTGGCGGCGCGGCGGCCTACGCCATCCTGGTGCTGATGGTCGGCGCGGGCCAGGTGCGCAGGTTCTATCTGCGTCACGAGTTGGCCATCACCCGCGCCTCGGGGGTGATGTTCATCGGCTTCGCGCTCAACGCCCTGCTGCACGCCGTGCCCAGCCTGCTGCCACGCCGGGGATAGACCCGCGGCCCCGCCTCGCCGCTCCGCTCAACCGTAGATCGCCGGCTCGCGGTAGTGGCGGGCGCAGGCCTGGCCATCGGCGCGGAACAGGTGGCACTGGTTGGCCATCAGCCCGGCGGCGTAGGTCTCGCCCACGGCCACGCGGCGGTTGCCGTCGCTGCGCAGGGTGACGATGTCCTCG
>JAKFEA010000244.1:0-5499 GCA_036675905.1 Acidovorax sp.
CTTCGTCACCAACAAGCTGCCCGAGCACACCACCATCCACTGGCACGGCCAGCGCCTTCCCAACGGCATGGACGGTGTCGGCGGGCTGACGCAGAAGCACATCCCGCCCGGCAAGACCTTCGTCTACGAATTCGTGGCGCGCCGCCCCGGCACCTTCATGTACCACCCCCATGCCGACGAGATGGTGCAGATGGCCATGGGCATGATGGGCTTCTGGGTCACGCACCCCAAGGGACGGCACCCGCTGATCGAGCCCGTGGACCGCGACTTCGTGTTCCTGCTGTCGTCCTTCGACATCGAGCCCGGCTCGTACACGCCCAAGGTGATGACCATGCTGGACTTCAACCTGTTCACCTTCAACAGCCGCATCTTCCCGGGAATCGCTTCGATGAACGTGCGCCAGGGCGACCGGGTGCGCATCCGCGCGGGCAACCTGACCATGACCAACCACCCGCTGCACCTGCACGGTCACGAGTTCACGGTCACCGGCACCGACGGAGGCCCCACGCCCAAAGCTGCGCGCTGGCCGGAGGTGACCACCGACGTCGCGGTCGGCCAGATGCGGCAGGTGGAGTTCATCGCCGACGAGGAGGGCGACTGGGCCTTCCACTGCCACAAGAGCCACCACACCATGAATGCCATGGGCCACGACGTACCCACCATGATCGGCGTCGACCACCGGCAGGTGGCGCGCCAGATCACCGACCTGATTCCCGACTACATGGTGATGGGTGAGCGCGGCATGGCCGACATGGCCGAGATGGAAATGCCGCTGCCGGACAACACCGCTCCCATGATGGCCGGCCAGGGTCCGTTCGGCGCGATGGAGATGGGCGGCATGTTCACGGTACTGAAGGTGCGGCGCGACCAGCCACCGGGCGACTACCGCAACCCGGACTGGTTCAAGCATCCGGCCGGCACGGTGGCCTACGAATACACCGGCAGCCTGCCGGAAACGCCGCGCACGCAGGGCGCGGGCAGCGGCTCGGCGCTGCCGCGCCGCGCACCGAAGAAGGACGTCGAATTGCGGGTGCGCAAGCCGGGCGCGGCTCCCTCGCACGGCGCACACGAACATTGAATGGAAAGGAAGCAGCCATGAAACGATTTCACTGGCCTGCGGCGCTCGTGCTGGCCGCACTGGCCACCGGCGTGCAGGCGCACGAAAACACCGGTCATGCACCACGGCATGACGCACCCGTCGCCAAGGAACAGAAGCCCTGGGGCATCGCGGGCGATCGCAAGGCCGTCAAGCGCACCATCGACATCGCCATGACGGACAACATGCGCTTCACGCCCGATCGCATCGAGGTGCGCGAGGGCGAGACGGTGCGGCTGCGCGTGAAGAACAGCGGCAAGGTGCTGCACGAGCTGGTGATCGGCACCAAGGCCGATCTCGACGCACACGCCGAGATGATGGCGAAGCACCCCGGCATGGAGCACGACGAGCCGCACATGACGCACGTCAAGTCCGGTGCAACGGGCGAAGTCGTGTGGAACTTCAACCGCCCCGGCGAGTTCGATTTCGCATGCCTGATCCCCGGCCATTACCAGGCCGGCATGGTCGGCAAGGTCAAGGTCATTCCGCGCAAGGAGTCCAAGCGATGAGCAAGTCCACCCCCCTCTCCCGCCGCAGCCTGGTCATCGGCGGATTCGCGCTTGCGGCCACCGCCGCCGCCGGCGTGCACGCCCAGCAGAAGAAGCCCGGCATCCCGCTGGAGGTCTGGAAGGACCCGAGCTGCGGCTGCTGCAAGGACTGGGTCGATCACATGCAGGCCAATGGCTTTGCCGTGAAGGTGCACGAGACCGGCAACAACGCGGTGCGCGCGCAACTGGGCATCGACATGAAGTACGCGTCGTGCCACACCGCCGTGGTCGGCGGCTACGCGCTGGAAGGCCACGTGCCGGCGCGCGAGGTGCACCGGCTGCTGAAGGAAAAGCCGCAGGCCAGGGGCCTCGCGGTGCCGGGCATGCCGATCGGCTCGCCCGGCATGGACGGGCCGGCGTACGGCGGCCGCCAGGACGCCTACGACGTCGTGCTGCTTGGCCGAGACGGCGACGCCAAGGTCTACCAGCACTACCGGGGAACGCGACCAGCGGTGGCGGACGGCGCCGACATGACCGACGGCGAGGTCCGCAAGGTCGACAAGGAAGCCGGCAAGGTCACGCTGCGGCACGGACCCATCAAGAACCTGGACATGCCGCCCATGACCATGGTGTTCAAGGCAACCGATCCCAAGTTGCTCGACACCATCAAGCCCGGTGACAAGGTCCGGTTCGTCGCCGCCCGCGACAGCGGCGGCGGCTTCGTCGTCAACGCGATCGAACCTGCACGCTGAGTGCGAAAGGAGTGACCATGAACCCCCGTCTCCCCATCCTGCTCCTGGCGAGCGCCGCCCTGTCGGCCTGCGCACAGGTCGGCCCGAAGGCCCACTCGGACCACCACCCCGCGGGCAGCCCCCTGCCGGTGGCATCGAACGCGCCGGCGCCGGCCGGCACCGATGCCTACGCCGAGCAGATGGCGCGGATGCAGGACATGCACAGGCGCATGCAGGCGGCCACGACGCCCGCGCAGCGCAACGCACTCATGGCCGAGCACATGCAGTTGATGCACTCGGGCATGGCGATGATGGGCCGCATGGGGCCGGCAAGCGGCGAGGGACAGGCCGGCTCCGGCGGCACCCAGGGTGGCATGCACGGCGGAATGCATGGCGGCGGCCCGGGCGGCATGCAGGGAGGCATGCATGGACACATGCACGGCGGCGGCATGATGGGTATGCACGCCGGCATGGAACGCCGAATGGCCATGATGGAAATGATGATGCAGATGATGGTGGACCGCGAGGCCGCCACATCCGGCAAGTAGGCGGCACCGCCGTTGCCACCCGCCTTCAGCGGCTCTCGCGCGCCGCCTGGTTGATCTTGTCGTGCCTTTCGCGGATCTCCGCCGGCCACTGCGCCTTGATCCACGACAGCACCGCCACGATCTCGGCGTCGCTGAGCACGCCCTCGTACGCGGGCATGTTGCTCCGGTAATCCGGCAGGTTCGCCACCTTGGCCACGCCGTGCTTGGTGATGGCGAACAGCTGCTCGTCGGGGTGGTGCCAGGTGTGGCCTGAAGGGTCGTGCGGCGGCGCCGGCAGGCGGCCCGATGCATCGCGCTCGCGCCAGTTCGGCTGCCCTTCGAGCCTGGCGCCGTGGCAGGCGACGCAGTGGGCGGCGTAGACCTTCTGGCCCAGTTGCACGACTTGGGGGTCGGCCGGCTTGAGTTGGATCGACTCCGGCTCCGAGCGGCCCGCATCGCAGCCCGACAAGGCCGCGAAGCAGGCCAGCGCAGCGGCAGTGCGAAGGAGGTGTCTGCTACCGTTCATCAGGGTCATGTTACGGCCGCGATGTCCGTGCAAACGCCTGGCACTGGCGTAGCGCGTGCCCCCACGCCGACCCTCCCCCGGAGGGGGAGGGAGGAATACAGGCATGCCGCCCCTTGACCTTCCTATCGTGGCAAGGTTGAAACTCGCAGCACCCCGCAGCAAGGAACATCCGATGACCGATCACCACGCACACCATGGCCATGCGCACGAAGGCCACGCGCATCACGGCCATGGTGTACACGCCCATGCGCCGGCCGCGGATGCGGCGGCTCCGGCCCCCGAAGGCACGATCTACACCTGCCCCATGCACCCGGAGATCCGCCAGGACCATCCGGGCAACTGCCCCAAGTGCGGCATGACGCTGGAGCCGCTGATGCCCTCGCTGGAGGACACCGGCGATCCGGAACTGGCGGACTTCCGCCGCCGCTTCTGGTGGACGCTGCCGCTGACCATCATCGTCACGGTGCTGGCCATGTTCGGCCACTCGCTCGGCTGGTTCGGCATGGACACCCAGAGCTGGATCGAGCTGGTGCTGACGCTGCCCATCGTGCTGTGGGCCGGCCAACCTTTCTTCGTGCGCGGCTGGCAGTCCATGGTCAACCGCAGCCCCAACATGTGGACGCTGATCGCCCTGGGCACCGGCGCCGCCTTCGTGTACAGCGTGGTCGCGACCGTGGCGCCGGAAGTGTTCCCGGAATCGTTCCGCTCGATGGGCCGGGTCGGCGTGTACTTCGAGGCGGCAGCGGTAATCATCTCGCTGACGCTGCTCGGGCAGATGCTGGAGCTGAAGGCGCGCTCGCAGACCTCGGCCGCGATCAAGTCGCTGCTCGGTCTGGCGCCCAAGAACGCGCGCCGGGTGTCGGACGACGGCAGCGAGGAGGACGTGCCGCTGACGCACGTGCACGTCGGCGACCTGCTGCGCGTGCGCCCCGGCGAGAAGGTGCCGGTGGACGGCGTGGTGGTCGAGGGCCGCAGCTCGCTGGACGAATCCATGCTCACCGGCGAGCCGCTGCCGGTGTCCAAGCAGCCGGGCGACGCGCTGATCGGCGCCACCATCAACACCAGCGGCGCGCTGCTGATGCGATCGGAGAAAGTGGGCTCGGCCACCGTGCTGTCGCAGATCGTGCAGATGGTGGCGCAGGCGCAGCGCTCGCGCGCGCCGATGCAGCGCATGGCCGACACCGTGGCCGGCTGGTTCGTGATGGTGGTGGTGGCCATTGCGCTGCTCACCCTGTTCGGCTGGGGCCTGTTCGGGCCGCAGCCGAGCTGGAGCTACGGGCTGATCAACGCGGTGGCGGTGCTGATCATCGCGTGCCCCTGTGCGTTGGGGCTGGCGACGCCGATGTCGATCATGGTCGCCACCGGACGGGGCGCCACCTCGGGCGTGCTGTTCCGCGACGCCGCCGCCATCGAGAACCTGCGCCGCGTCGACACCCTGATCGTCGACAAGACCGGCACGCTGACCGAAGGCAGGCCCGCGTTCAACCGCGCCGTTGCCGCCGATGGCTACACCGAAGACGAAGTGCTGCGCATTGCCGCCAGCCTGGACCAGGGCAGCGAGCACCCGCTGGCCCATGCCATCGTGGCGGCGGCGCGTGAACGGGGGCTGGCACTGGCCAAGGCCGATGACTTCGATTCCGCCTCCGGCATCGGGGTGCGCGGCCTGGTGGAGGGCCACGCCATCGCGCTGGGCAACACCGCGCTGATGCAGCAGGAAGGCGTGGACGTGTCGCCGCTGAGCCAGGCAGCCGAGGCGCTGCGCAACGAGGGCGCGAGCGTGATGCACCTGGCGGTGGATGGCCGCCTGGCCGGCCTGCTGGCCGTGTCCGATCCGCTCAAGGCCACCACGCCGGCCGCCATGCAGGAGCTGCACGAGGCCGGCCTGCGCGTGGTGATGGCCACCGGAGACGGCCTGACCACCGCGCATTCGGTGGCGCAGCGGCTGGGCATCGACGAGGTGCATGGCGAGGTGAAACCCGCCGACAAGCTGCAGCTGGTGGAAAAGCTGCAGCGCGAAGGCCGCGTGGTGGCCATGGCCGGCGACGGCATCAACGACGCGCCGGCACTGGCGCGCGCCGATGTCGGCATCGCCATGGGCACCGGCACCGATGTGGCGATGAACAGTGCGCAG
>JAKFEA010000245.1:0-1627 GCA_036675905.1 Acidovorax sp.
TCCACGACACCAGGTAGAAGCGCGTATAGGTGCCCAGCGCCAGGGCCAGCACCAGGACGAAGAACAAGCCGATCGACTGGCGCAGCGCCTCGGGCGACTGGGTGGCCAGGCCCTGGTCCACCAGCAGCTTGATGCCCTGGCCCATGGACAGGGTGATGGCCGCAGTGAACAGCAAGGCCAGCAAGGCGCCGGCCACGCGCCCGCGGTACGGCGCGACGAAACGCCAGGCCATGCGCAGGGCGTTGCGCTGACGGAAGGAAAGGATCGAAGGCATGGTTACTCGCTGCAGGGCACCAAGGCCCGGATTCAGTGGAAATTACCCGCCGCAACGCCCGCCCAGGCGCCCCGCCCTGCGGGCCCGCCGGGAGTCCGCCGCCAGCGCCGCTCAGCCATCCAGAAAACGTTGCCGGTGATCCGGCTCGGGCAGCAGACAGCGGTCGAAGCGGCCGAACAAGCGGTAACGGTTCAGCGCGATACGGTCGTAACACCAGTCGCGCAGCGGCCTGGGAACCAGGCGCAACAGGGCCAGGGCACGCCAGGGCCAGGGCAGCTGCGCGAGGATGCGCAACACCGCCGTGGAGCGCAGGAACAGTTCGCCGTTCTCGACATAGGCCATGGTCTCGAAGCGCTCGGTGGGCAGGCCGAACCAGGCGAGGATCGCCTGGCCCTGCGGCGACTGCACCGAGGCCAGGCGGAAGCCGTGCTGGCGATCGTGACGGATGAGGAACTTGACCCAGCCGTTGCACAGCTTGCACAGCCCGTCGAACAGCACCACCCGCTCGCCGGGCTGGATAAACGGAGGACGATCGGCGCCTGACATGCATGACTCCCGCGATGACCTGGCTCGATCCTACCTCAGCCAGCGCCTGGAATGCGGTAATGACCGATGATCTTGAAGCGAAACAGGATGTTTTCCTCCTGCGCGCCGCGGCCGATGTTGTGCAGTACCAGCGGCTGGCCACCGGCCGCACGGCGGTCGGAGAGGATGCCGATATGGCTCAGACCGGCGCCCAGGTCCCAGGCGACGACATCGCCGGCTCGATAGGCGCTGACTGCCCGGCGCGGCGGCAGCGCCCAGCCCTGGCGGCGGAAATAGGTCATCAGGTTGGGCACGCGGCGATGATCGATGTTGGCGTCGGGCCGGCGCAGGCCCCAGTGCCGGGGATACTCGGCGAAATGCGCACGCATGTCGCGGTGCAGCGCCTCCTGCAGGTCCAGCCCCTGGCGGCGCAAGGCGCGGATCAGCACATCGGTGCACACCCCGGTGGCCAGCGGCACATCGCCGCCGGGGTAGTCCAGTTGCCGATAGGCCGGATCGTAACCGAGGGTCACCCCGACCTGTTCGCGGGCGGCCAGCACCAGCGCTTGCGGCTCGATGGCCGCTGCCTGGCAGGCGACCTGCCAGGTCAAAACTACCCAGATCGATAGACGCATCCAGCCCTCCCTTTGCCGAATCCCGGCTGTCAGCGACCCAGCGGGTACAGCAACTCTTCCTTATAACCAGCCCACACTCGCACCGCATCGGGGAAGGCGTCGTCCAGCTGCACGTCGCCGGTGTCGACCAGCAACGGCCCGCCCTGCAGGGTGCCGAGCTTGCGCTTGGTCGCCACCACCCGCAGATGCTCGA
>JAKFEA010000246.1:0-4371 GCA_036675905.1 Acidovorax sp.
GGCGGTCCGCGAATCGAGACGTCCATCACAAAACGAAGAATCCGGTGACGAACTCTGAATCCAGGCGCGTCGATCCCGTTGCGCCGACCCCCGGTGCGGCGCATCCTACGGCCCTGACTGACACAGCGCGTCGCTTTCTGACGCGAGCGTTGCCCCCGCATCGCCTGTTCGGCGCCCGGCATCAGGTCCCCTGGATTCCCCCTGTTCCAAGACCCGCCGGGCGCCGACTTTTCTTCCGATCCGCCGCGCCAGCGCGGCCGCACTTCCGGACGCAAAAAAAAGGGCCGGTAGCTCCCCCCCGGGAGCTACCGACCCTGGCATCCCTGTCACGCGCCTGACCAGCCCCTGTTCAGTCTGGTCGACGCCCCCCGGCGTTGGCCGTGGCAGGTGCCATTTGGAAAAAGCACGAAGCGTGCCAACCTCCAGGGGTGCGGCCGCAGGGGCCGCGCGGGATAATCCGCGCCGCGGCGATACCAGGAACTCCGTCACATGTTGAGCTACGACGTCATCGTCATCGGCGGCGGCCACGCGGGCACCGAGGCCGCGCTGGCTTCCGCGCGCGCGGGTGCGCGCACGCTGCTGCTCACGCACAGCCTCGAGACGGTCGGGCAGATGAGCTGCAACCCGGCCATCGGCGGCATCGGCAAGGGCCACCTGGTGCGCGAGATCGACGCGCTGGGCGGCGCCATGGCGCGTGCCGCCGACGCCGCCGGCATCCAGTGGCGCACGCTCAATGCCAGCAAGGGCCCGGCCGTGCGCGCCACCCGCGCCCAGGCCGACCGTGTGCTTTACAGGCAGGCGATCCGGCGGATCGTCGAAAACCAGCCGAACCTCGACCTGTTCCAGCAGGCGGTGGACGACCTGGTGATCGACCGCGACACCGTCACCGGCGTGATCACCCAGAGCGGCCTGCGTTTCGACGCGCGTGCCGTGGTGCTGACTGCCGGTACCTTCCTGGCCGGCCGCATCCACGTCGGCCTGGTGAACTATCCCGGTGGCCGCGCCGGCGATCCGCCCGCGACCACGTTGGCGCAGCGGCTGCGCGAGCGGCCCTTCGTCGTCGACCGCCTCAAGACCGGCACGCCGCCGCGCATCGACGGCCGCAGCATCAACTACGAAGGCCTGGCCGAACAGCCGGGCGACACGCCGGTGCCGGTGTTCTCCTTCCTGGGCAGCGCCGCCGAACATCCGCGCCAGGTCAGCTGCTGGATCACCCATACCTCCGAACGCACGCACGAGATCATCCGCGGCGGCCTGGACCGCTCGCCGATGTATTCGGGCGTGATCGAAGGCGTGGGCCCGCGCTACTGTCCGTCGATCGAGGACAAGGTGGTGCGTTTCGCCGACAAGGCCTCGCACCAGGTGTTCATCGAGCCCGAGGGCCTGGACACGCACGAGATCTATCCCAACGGCATCTCCACCTCGTTGCCGTACGAGGTGCAGTTCGCGCTGGTGCGGTCGATCAAGGGTTTCGAGAACGCGCACATCACCCGGCCGGGTTACGCGATCGAATACGACTACTTCGATCCGCGCGGGCTGAAGGCCTCGCTGGAAACCAAGCTGATCGGCGGCCTGTTCTTTGCCGGCCAGATCAACGGCACCACCGGTTACGAAGAGGCCGCCGCGCAGGGCCTGCTGGCCGGCGTCAACGCCGCCCGCTTCGTGCGGGGCGCCGAAGGCTGGAGCCCGCGTCGCGACGAGGCCTACCTGGGCGTGCTGGTGGACGACCTGATCACCAAGGGCGTGACCGAGCCGTATCGCATGTTCACCAGCCGCGCCGAGTTCCGCCTGCAGCTGCGCGAAGACAACGCGGACATGCGGCTGACCGAATCAGGCCGTGGTTTGGGGCTGGTTCCCGACGACCGCTGGGACGCCTTCAATCGCAAGCGCGATGCTGTTTCACGTGAAACAGAGCGGCTGCGCTCGACCTGGGTGAACCCGCGCAACCTGCCGGCCGCCGAGTCGGAGCGGGTGTTGGGCAAGGCGATCGAGCACGAGCACAACCTGGCCGACCTGCTGCGCCGGCCGGGCGTCGGCTACGAGCGGCTGATGTCGCTGGACGGAGGCCGTCACGCCAGCCCGGCTGTTTCACGTGAAACACTGGGCGAACTGTACGAGCCGGTGGTGGAGCAGTTGGAGATCGGCGCCAAGTACGCCGGCTACATCGAGCGGCAGAAGGACGAGGTCGAACGCGCCGCCCATTACGAGAACCTGCGGCTGCCGCCCGAGCTGGACTACATGCAGGTGACGGCGCTGTCGATCGAGGTTCGGCAGAAGCTCAGCCAGCACCGCCCGGAAACGCTGGGCATGGCATCGCGCATCTCGGGCGTGACGCCCGCTGCGATCTCTTTGCTGCTGATCCACCTGAAGAAGAGCCGGTTCCAGGGATTCGCCGAGGCCGCCAACCAGCCCAAGCAGGCGGCATGAGTTTGCGCGCCGAACTGGATGCCGGGCTGGCGGCGCTGGGCCTTTCGCTGCAACCGGGGCAGGTCGACCAGCTGCTGGGCTACCTGGACCTGCTGGGCAAGTGGAACCGGGTCTACAACCTGACGGCCCTGCGCGACCCGGGCGAGATGCTGACCCACCACCTGCTGGACAGCCTGGCGGTGATGGCGCCGCTGCGGCGTCAGGTCGGTGAGTCGGGGCGCCTGCTGGACGTCGGTTCCGGCGCTGGGCTCCCCGGCGTGGTGATCGCGATAGTCTGCCCCGGCTGGCAGGTCGACTGCGTGGATGCTGTCGGCAAGAAGGCCGCCTTCATCCAGCAGGTCGCGGCCGTCCTGAAGCTGCCCAACTTGCGTGGCATCCACGCCCGTGTGGAATCAATCGGCGGCTCCTACGACGTGGTGAGCTCGCGGGCGTTCTCCTCGCTGGCCGACTTCGTCGCCAGCTCGCGCCAGGCGCTGGCAGAGCGGGGCGTCTGGCTGGCAATGAAGGGCCGGCATCCGCAGGACGAGATCGATGCCTTGCCCACGAACATCGAGGTGTTTCACGTGGAACAGCTGACCGTCCCCGGCTTGGGCGCCGAGCGCTGCATCGCCTGGATGCGGCCGGTGCCGCAGGGCGGCTGACTTACACTCGCCGCTCTACAGGACAACACCGGGGGGGATTCATGTTCGGGGTCGCGGACTACGGCGCCTTCGTCGTCGCCATCATCGTCTTCCTGGCCATCCCCGGCCCCGGCAACCTGGCGCTGATCACTTCCACCGGCAAGGGCGGCCTGCGCGGTGGACTGGCGGCCACCTTCGGCATCATCGCCGGCGACCAGGTGCTGATGTGGGCGGCGGTGGCCGGCGTGGCCGCGCTGCTGCACGCCTACCCGGCGGCTTTCCATGCAGTGCAATGGCTGGGCGCGGCCTACCTGGCGTGGCTGGGGCTCAGGATGCTGCTGGCCAAGCCGGGCGCGGCACCGTTGCTGACCATGCGCACGGGCCATTACTTCCGCCAGGCGGCAGCGATCACGCTGCTCAATCCCAAGGCCATCGTGTTCTACATGGCCTTCTTCCCGCTGTTCGTGGACCCGCAGCGCCACCAGGGCGTGCTGACCTTCGGCGCGATGGCGGCGACGATTGCCGCGCTGACCTTCGCCTATGGCCTCGTCGCCGTGCTGCTGACCCACTTCCTGGCCGAGCGCCTGCGCGCCAATCCGGTCATCGGCCGCACGATGGAAAAGCTGGCCGGCCTGTTCCTGCTCGGCTTCGGCGTCAAGCTGGCCTTCTCGAAGTAGGCGAGGGGCCATGGCAAGGATCTTTTGCGTCGCCAACCAGAAGGGCGGCGTCGGCAAGACCACCACCACCGTCAACCTGGCGGCCGGCCTGGCCAAGGTCGGCCAGCGCGTGCTGATGGTCGACCTGGACCCGCAGGGCAATGCCACCATGGGTTCGGGCGTGGACAAGCGCAAGCTTTCACTCACGGTCTACGACGTGCTGCTGGAGTCCGCCTCCATCGCCGAAGCGCGCGTTCGCAGCGACAAGTGCGGCTACGACGTGCTGGGCGCCAACCGCGAGCTGGCCGGCGCCGAGGTGGAACTGGTGGACGTCGAGCGGCGCGAGCGACGCCTGCGCGAGGCGCTGGCCAAGGTGCAGGGCGAGTACGACTTCGTGCTGGTCGACTGCCCGCCCTCGCTGTCCATGCTCACCCTCAACGGCCTGTGCGCGGCTCACGGCGTGATCGTGCCGATGCAGTGCGAGTACTTCGCGCTCGAAGGCCTGACCGACCTGGTCAACACCATCAAGCAGGTGCACGCCAACATGAACAAGGACCTGCAGATCATCGGCCTGCTGCGCGTGATGTTCGATCCGCGCATCACGCTGCAGCAGCAGGTGAGCGAGCAGCTCAAGGCGCACTTCAAGGAGAAGGTGTTCGACACCGTGA
>JAKFEA010000247.1:0-28351 GCA_036675905.1 Acidovorax sp.
GCGTTCTCCGGTATCGTGCAAGCATCCCATCCGGAAACGGCCATCCCCACCATGACCACCTTCGACATCGGCGACATCGTGAAGGGCCTGCGCGCGGCGCGCAGCGACTGGCGCGGCTCGCAGGGCCGCTCGCGCGAGAACGGCGGGCGCGAGCTGCCTTCGCCGCAGGCGCTGGAGCGCATCGTCGAGCAGATCAAGGGCGCCCTCTTTCCGATGCGCCTGGGCCCGCCCGACCTGCGCAACGAAGCCGAGGACTTCTACGTCGGCCACACGCTGGACGCCGCGCTGCGCGGGCTGCTGGCGCAGGCGGTGCTGGAGGCGTGCCAGGCATCCCGTCGCGGAGACGGGCTTCCCGACGGCGTGAAGGAGCGGGCTGGCGCCATGGTGCGCGAGTTCGCGCAGTCCCTGCCCGCCATCCGCCGCATGCTCGACACCGACGTGCTGGCGGCCTGGCAGGGCGACCCGGCGGCGCGCAGCGTCGACGAGGTGCTGCTGTGCTATCCGGGCGTGCTGGCGATGATCCACCACCGCCTCGCCCACAAGCTCTACGAACTGGGCCTGCCGCTGCTGGCCCGCATCGTGTCGGAGATCGCGCACAGCCGCACCGGCATCGACATCCATCCGGGCGCGACCATCGGCCCCGGCTTCTTCATCGACCACGGCACCGGCGTGGTGATCGGCGAAACCTGCGTGATCGGCGAGCGCGTGCGCCTGTACCAGAACGTCACGCTCGGGGCCAAGCGGTTCCCGATCGGCGAGGACGGCCAGCTCACCAAGGGGCTGCCGCGGCATCCCATCGTGGAGGACGACGTGGTCATCTATGCCGGCGCGACCGTGCTGGGCCGCGTGACCATCGGCAAGGGCGCCGTGATCGGAGGCAACGTCTGGGTCACGCACGACGTGCCGGCGGGCGGCAGCGTGGCGCAGGCGCGCAACGACGAGGGTCGCGGGGTGAGCTGAAGGACACGTCGCAACGCACTGCTTTGCGACAGTTCTTTCCGGAGGTTTCGATGGCCGGCGCCTGCGGGACTTGGCGCCCAGAATCGCCGTTCGTCCCGCGTCAACCGAAATGGAGCACCCATGGCCAACAACTACCGCATCGCCGTCCTGGTCGGCAGCCTGAGAAAGGAGTCCTTCAACCGCAAGCTGGCCCAGGCCCTGTTCAAGATGGCGCCTGGAGAGTTCAGCTTCCAGGAGTGCGCGATCGGCGACATCCCGCTGTACAACCAGGACCAGGACGCCAACCAGCCCGAGCCCGTGAAGCGGCTCAAGGGCGAGATCAGCAATGCCCAGGGCGTGCTGTTCGTGACGCCCGAGTACAACCGGTCCGTGCCGGGCGTGCTGAAGAACGCCATCGACAGCGCCTCGCGGCCCTATGGCCAGAGCGCCTTCGCCGGCAAGCCCGCCGGCGTGATCGGCATCTCGATCGGTGCGCTGGGCACGTCGATGGCGCAGCAGCACCTGCGCAACATGCTGGCCTACCTGGACATGCCCACCTTGGGCCAGCCCGAAGCGTACGTGCAGGCCAAGGACGGCCTGTTCGGCCCGGACGGCGGCGTAGCCGTGGAGGGCACGAAGAAGTTCCTGCAGACCTGGATGGACGCGTACTGCGCGTGGATCAGGAAGCACAGCAAGCAGTAGCCAAGAACGCGTCATCCCCGCGCAGGCGGGGATCCAGGGCATTCAAGCAGTCCGCGAAAGCGGACGCGCTGGATTCCCGCCTCCGCGGGAATGACGCCAGCTTCAGGCCGTCTTGAAGAACCGGGGCCGCCCCCGCTCGACCGCGTCCGCATATACCTCCGCGTAGCGCCGCGCACTGCCGGCCCAGCCGAAGTCCCGGCGCATGCCGTTGGCCTGGATGCGGCCCCAGTCCGCCGGGCGCTCCCACGTCGATCGTGCGCGCACCAGTGCGTCGGCGAAGCCTGCCGCATCGGTCGAGCGCATCACGAATCCGGTGCCCGCCTCGGGGTCCAGCGTCGCATCCACCACCGAATCCACCAGCCCGCCGGTGCCGCCCACCAGCGGCGGCGTGCCATAGGCCTGGCTGTACATCTGGTTCAGGCCGCAAGGCTCGAAGCGCGAGGGCATCAGGAAGCAGTCCGCCCCGGCCTCGATCAGGTGCGCCAGTGCTTCGTCGAAGCCCAAGGTCACGCTGACGGCGCGCGGCGCCCGCGCGGCTGCGTCCTGCAGCTGTCGTTGCAACTCCGCCTCGCCGCTGCCCAGCAGCACCAGTTGACCACCGGACTGCAGCAGCGGCTGCAAGCCTCCCAGGACCAGGTCGATGCCCTTTTGCGCAGTGAGCCGGCTGACCAGCCCGAACAGCATCGCGTTCGGGTCGGGCGACAGGCCGCAGCGGGCCTGCAGGGTGGCCTTGTTGCGCGACTTGCCGGACAGGTCTTCGGCGCTGTACCGGTGCGGCAGCAGCACGTCGGTCGCCGGGTTCCACACCCCCGTGTCGATGCCGTTCAGGATGCCGGTGAGCCGGTCGGCACGACTGCGCAGCACGCCGTCGAGGCCGGCGCCGAACGCACCGGTCTGGATCTCCTGCGCGTAGGTCGGGCTGACCGTCGTGATCGCCTGCGCGAATTGCAGGCCGCCCTTGAGCATGGACAGCTGTCCCCAGAACTCGACTCCCTCGACACCGCGCCAATGGCCGGGAATGCCCAGCAAGTCCGCATGCTGCAGGTCGAACACGCCCTGGAAGGCGATGTTGTGGATGGTGACCACGCTGGCGGCCACCGGCAGGTGTGCGTTCTGTTCGCGCGCGTGCGCCAGGTAGAGCGGTGCCAGGCCGCAGGGCCAGTCGTTCGCGTGCACCACCTCGGCCTGCCAGCCCGCGATCGGGCTGGCAGCGGTGCCGAGCAGGGCGGCCACCCGGCTGAGGAAACCAAAGCGCAGCACGTTGTCCGGGTAGTCGCGGCCGCCGCTGTCCACGTAGGGCCCGCCGGCGCGCTGGTACAGCGAAGGACAGGCCAGCAGCAGCAGGACGACGCCGTTGTCCGCCTTCACTGGCAGCAGCTGGGCGGCGGGCCAAGGTCCGTCGGCGGGGATGTCGATGCCGTCGCCCAGTTCGCCGCTGACCTTCATGCCGCGGTAGGCGGGTAGCAGCACGCGCACGTCGTGGCCGAGCGCCGCCAGCGCGGCGGGCAGGGCGCCGCTGACGTCCCCCAAGCCGCCGGTCTTCACGTACGGCGCGCATTCGGGCGTCGCGAACAGCACGTTCATGCAGGCTCCTTTCCGGTGTTCGGCACCAGCACGGCGAAGGGCAGGCCGGCGGCGCCGGCGAAGACCGCCTGCAGGTCCGGCATCGTCCCATGGCCGTCGATGCGGACCGCCTGCCCGGTGAGCGCGTTGCGCCAGCCAGGCCAAGATGCGAGCGCTGCGGCCTCGGAGGCGCGCAGCCGGGTGCCGCGCCAGAGCGCCGGGCCCCAGCGCGACTCGTCGTTGCCGCACAGGCTGCACGCCAGCCGCGCGGCCACGACGAGCACGGCATCGCCCCCGTGTGTCCGCGCGAAGGCGATTGCATGGTCGCCGGCGGGGCCTTCCGCCGGCAGCGGCAGGTAGGCGCCGTCGCGGAACAGCTCGGGCCACTGCCGTCGCAGTTGCAGCAGCCGCCAGGTGACCAGCTGCTTGATGCGGCCATCGGCCATGTGCGCCTGCAGGCCGGACCACAGTTGCGGTGGCGCGATCCCCTCTTGGCACTGCGACTGCAATTGCGCCAGCGAACGCGCGAGCTCGCCGAAATCCACCGGCCGCCGGTTGTCGGGATCGACCAGCCTGAAGTTCCACTGCTCGCAACCCTGGTAGATGTCCGGCACGCCGGGCGCCGTGAACTTGAGCGCGAGCTGCGCCAGGCTGTTGCGAAAGCCCCAGGGCGCGATGCGGACGGCGAAACGCTGCAGCTCGTCGGCGAAGGGGTTGGGCCCGGGCCGCAGCACCGCATCGACATAGCGCGCCAGGGCCCCCTCGTAGGCCTCGTCCGGCGCGATCCAGCTGGTGCGCTGCTTGGCTTCGCGCGCGGCCTTGCGCATGTAGGCCTGCAGGCGCTCGCGCAGCGCCTCGCGCTCCTGTGCATGCGGCACCTGCGCGGGCCACAGCCCGGCCAGGGTCTGGAACAGCAGCCAGATGTCGTTGCGGCTCGGCGCCGGACCCGCGTCGGTGTCGCTGAGAAAGGGCTCGGCCCAGCCGGCCCAGCGCTGCACGGCTTCCAGCCAGGTGTGAGGCTGCTCGGACAGCACGTCGATGCGCGCCCGCAGGTCCTCGCCGCGCTTGCTGTCGTGGGTGGAGGTGGCCAGCAGGCAGTGCGGCCGGTGCCGTGCGCGGGACAGGTTGGCGGCGTGGAACTCGGCCACCGAAGTGCCGTACGCGGCCGGCTCGCCGCCGACTTCGTTCAGCGAGGCCAGGCGCAAGTAGCGGTAGAACGCCGTGTCCTCCACCGCCTTGGCCATCACCGGCGCCGTGAACTGCTGCCAGCGCGCGAGGAAGCGCGCGCGCTGCGGCTCCGGCACGTCGGTGGCCTCGCCCTCGCCGAGCAGGACCTCGCGCACATGGTCCAGCACGCCGGCTTCGGATCCGCCCAGGCGCCGGCGCGCGGCCGCGACCGCCCGGTCGATGTGCTGGCGGTCGGAAGCGCTGGGTGGCTCGCCCGCGCGCAGGTAGGTGCGGTAGACCGGGAAGCCGGCGGCGATCTCGGCCAAGGCGAGGCGCAGCCGGTTGCGCGTGAAGTCGCAGCGCCGGCGGTTGGCCCGCGTGATGCGGTGGATCGCCTCCACCAGCCAGTTCAGTTCCGAGAACAGCGAACTGCCGATGATCAGGCGCCGGCATTGGTACGCGATCTCGGCGAAGTCCTCGCGCACGCCGGTGAATGCCCGGTAGCCGTCGTCCATCGCCTCGACCCGGCTGCCGTCGACGAACAGGCCATTGACCAGCGCGGCAAAGCGGTAGCCGGTATCGCCATGCACCGGCCACAGGTGCGGCAGTGGCTCGTGCCCGGCCAGGATCTTCTCGATCACCAGGTACAGGGCGCGCGGCTCGCGACCGGCCACTTCGGCCTGGCGCGCATGGCGCGCCTGCAGCCGCTCGAAATACTGCTGCGGGTCCGACAGGCCGTCGGGGTGGTCGATGCGAAGCGCATCCAGGTGGCCGTCCTGCAGCCACTGCAGCACCCGCGCGTGCGTCGCTTCGAACACCTCCGGCCTTTCCATGCGCAACGCCGCCAGCGTGTTGACGTCGAAGAAGCGCCGGTAGTTGACGTCGTCGCTGGCGACGTGCCAGTCGGCCAGCCGCCAGACCTGGCGGGCGGCCAGCCGGTCCAGCAGGTCGAAGCTGGCCGCATCTCCCGGCGTGCCGTTGAAGCGCTGCACGCAGGCGGCGATCCACTGCGCCAGCCAGGCATTGCGGCCGGCCAGCCGCGCCAGGTTGCGCTGGTAGATCGCCGCGTCGCGCACCCGCGCGCGGCGCTCGCCCTCGTCAGGGCCGTCGCGCGGGGGCAAGCGCTCGAAGGATGCGAGCAGCGAGGCGACTACCGCGTGGCTGTCGCTCTCGGCCTCGTCCTGCGCGGGCGGCGGCGGCATCACGGCGAAGATGCCGGGGTAGGTGGCCGGGTCGACCGGGAAGCGGTGGTCCCAGTAGCGCAGCTCGAAAGCGCCGGCCTGGGTGGCGAAGTGCAGCCGCAGCTCGCCCGACTCCAGCACCCGGCCGTAGTGGTCGCCCAGCACTGGCAGCAGCACGCGCCCGTGCATCTCGGGCGCTGCCGGCTCCCATTCGATGTCGAAGGTCCGGGCATGGGCCGAGGCCTGGCCGTGCTCCAGCACTTCCAGCCACCAGGCGTTGTCGGCTTCCAGCACGCCCATGTGGTTGGGCACCAGGTCCAGCATCTGCCCCATGCCGTGCCGGCGCAGCGCCCGGCACAGGCGATCGAAGTCGTGCTCGTCTCCCACTTCCGGGTTGAGCGCGGAGTGGTCCACGATGTCGTAGCCGTGGGTGCTGCCCGGTCGGGCCCGCAGGAACGGCGAGCTGTACAGGTGGCTCGCGCCCAGCGCGTGCAGGTAGGGGACGGCTTCGGCGACGTCGGCGAAGCGGCAGCCCTCGTGGAACTGCACGCGGTAGGTCGCGAGGGGGATGCGGGCGGACTCCAACGGCGGCAGTTCGGCGGGCGCCGATTCGGGCAGCGGGCCGCTGCGCTCGGCACGCATCACGGCGGCGACGGCGGCAAAGCGCTCGTCGCCGGCCAGGTCCTCGAGCGCGACGCCCGCCTTGCGCCGCCAGTTGGGGCATTGGTCCTCGGTGGTGCCGGGCACGTTGACCTGCAGCCGCTGGCCGGTCACGTCCTCCAGTTGCACGCCGGCCAGCCAGCAGGGCGTGCGCGCCAGGAAGGCATGGACCGCCGCCACGAAATCAGGCGTGGCGTCGGGCACGGAAGTGGGCTGGGCCGTGGCTTCCGGCGGCAGCAGCCGTTCGCGCTCCAGCGCCAGCAGCAGGCGCGCGCGGTCCTGTGCGCGGTCCAGCACGGCCTGCTCGCGCCTGGCCTCGTCCGGGAACAGGCCGAGCCGCGCCAGCACCTCCAGGTCATCGCCCAGCCAGAAGCCCCGCAAGGTCGGCAGGTCGTGCGTGCTGGCCACGGCCAGCGCCTGCATCGGCCATTCGCCCGGCGGGCGGAAGGCGCCCTCGGGCGTCCGCTCGAACAGCAGCGGCCGGTACGACAGCAGGCCGCGCTCGCGCATGGCATCGCGCATGGCCGGGGCCACGTTGCCCAGGTCCTCGCCGATCACCAGGCATTGCTGGCGGTGGCTCTCCAGCGCCAGGATGCCCAGCAGGTCCTGCAAGGGGTAGTTCACGTAGGTGCCACCCTCGCCACCGATCCAGAACAGGCGCATCAGCGCCATCACGTGGTCCAGCCGGAGGGCGCCGTTGTGCCGCATGTTGGCGCGCAGCACCTCGATGAAAGGCTCGTAGCGGGCGACCCGCAGTTGCGCCGGGTTGACGGGCGGCAAGCCCCAGTTCTGGCCCTGCGTGTTCAGCGGGTCGGGCGGCGCGCCCACTTCCATGCCCAGCGCATAGAGCGAAGGCCGGACCCAGGTTTCGGCGCCGCCCGGGTTGGCGCCGACAGCGAGGTCGCAATACAAGCCCAGGCCCATGCCGCGCGAGCGCGCGTGGCGCTGCACCGACTCGAGCTGCGTGTCGGCCAGCCACTGCAACCAGAAGCGGTAGCGGATCACCGAAGCGTGGCTGCTGCGGAACTCCTGCAGCGCCTCCCCGTGCGGGTCGCGGTAGCGCTCCGGCCATGCGGGCCAGCCCCAGACGCCGGAATCGGCGGCCTGCAGGTGCGACTGCAAGGCCTCGAACAGCGCATGCGGGCCGAGGGTCGCCTCGCGCTCGTGCATGAAGCGGGCGAAGGCCTGGGCGCGGGGGGTCGGGGCTTCTCCTTCGTGCTGCTGGAAGTGGCGCCACAGCAGGGCCAGCATTTCCTCCTTGGCGGCGGCCACGCCGGTGTAGTCGACCAGCTCCGTCTCTCGCAGGCGCCGCAGCCGGTCCTGGAAGGCTTCGTCGTGCAGCTTGCGCAGCGCCTCCTCGCAGCCGGAAACTTCGGCCAGCGCCTGCACGTCCAGGAAGAGCGGGTTGAATGCGCTGCGGCTCGAAGGACTGTAGGGGCTGGCGGCTTCCGGCCGCTGGGGGAACAGCGCATGCAGCGGCGACAGGCCGATGAAGGAGGCGCCGTGCCGCGCAGCCGTGTCGACCAGCCGGCGCAGGTCGCCGAAATCGCCGATGCCCCAGTTGCGCGCGGAGCGCAGGGCATAGAGCTGGATCGTGCAGCCCCACCAGCGCTCGCCTTGCAGCAGGGCTGCGGGCGCCCAGCAGCGGCGGGGGGCGACTGCGAGCAGGCAGCTTGCGCGCGGCTCGCCCTCGACCGTGAGTTGCCAATAGCCGGTCGGCAGGTCGGCGGGGAGGGCGATGACGCACTCGTTGTCTTCGCGTGCGACCTCGCCCTCGCGGGAGAAGGACGCGGGCGATTCGTGTGCCGCGAGTTGCCATCGGGCCGCGGCCGGGTGGTGCCCCACCCACGCAATGCGGATCGGCTCGCCTTCGACGCAGACGTGCACCGGGGGCAGCCCTCGAGCCTCAACCGGTTCCGGGCCGTCCGCACCCATGCAAGCCAGCGCCCGGGCCAGGACTTCGTCCGGCACCGGCTGGTCCTCGCCCCAGAAAGTCGTGTAGCGCAGCGCGACGCCGTACTGCTCGGCCCGTTGGGCGAGGTCAGCGCTGGAGCCGACGGTCATTGCGTGATCTCGGCACCCAGGCGCCAGCGGGCGGACCAGGCCGGCCAGGTGTCTTCGGGCGTATCGAGCGGCCAGCGGTGGCGATGGACCTCGCGCGCTTCCACCGGCCCGGGTCGCTGCGCCGGCACCCTCAGTGGTTCCGGCCCCAGGTTGATCTCCAGCGACAGCACCAGGCCGTCTTCGTAGCGCCACTGCACGGCCAAGCCGGACTTGCCGATGCGCTGTGCCGTATGTTGCCCCGTGAGCAATTGCCCCTGCCGCGGGACGATCCAGGCGCGGCGCGCGGCCAGTGCGCTACGCACCCTGTCGCGCCAACGTCGCCCTGCATCGCTGTCGTGCTCCTCGCGCGTCGGCCGACTGGCCTCGAACGTCGCGGCGCTGCAGGGATCCGGCAGCGGAGCCGGCTTCCCGTCGACGATGCGCGCGACATGGCCGAACTCGCGCTGGCGGCCTTCCCGCACGGCCTTCCTCAACTCGCCGTCCCAGTCGGCGAAGTACAGCCAGGGGCGCGTGCTGCCCGACTCCTCGCCCAGGAACAGCAGCGGCACCGCCGGCGTCAGCAGCGCCAGCAAGGTGGCCAGCGGTGCCGCATCGGCCCCCACCAGCGCCGCCAGCCGCTCGCCGAAGGCACGGTTGCCGGCCTGGTCGTGGTTGTGCGCGAAGTTGACCATCGCGGACAGGGGTTGCGGGGGCGCCGGGCGCGGATCCTCGCGCGCTCCGCCGGGCTTGCGCGGGCTGTCCTCGAACAGCAGGCCGTGCGTGAGCGCGCGCCCCAGCAGGTCGAGTGGGGTCTCGCCGGGCGCCTGGGCGTAGTCGCGGTAGTAGCCGCCGCCTTCGCCGGTCAGCGCCACGTGCAGCGCGTGGTGGAAGTCGTCGTTCCACTGTCCGTCGTAGCAGCCGGCCCGGGGCGTTCCGGACAGGCGGTGGTAGTGGTTGTCCTCGTTCTCCAGCACCAGGTGCACGTGCCGCCCGGGCGTTGCGGCGCGCACGCGCGAAGACAACTCCTGCAGGATGTGCGGGCTGCCGTCGTCGCGGATCGCATGCACCGCGTCCAGCCGCAGCCCGTCGAAGCGGTATTCGGTGAGCCAGTACAACGCGTTCTCGATGAAGAACTCGCGCACCGGCCGGCTGTGCGGACCGTCGAAGTTGATCGCGGCGCCCCAAGGGCTGCTGCGGGTGGTGGAGAAGAAGCCCGGCGCGTAGCGATGCAGGTAGTTGCCGTCCGGCCCGAAGTGGTTGTAGACGACGTCCAGCAACACCATCAGCCCCAGCCGGTGGGCCTGCTGGACGAAGCGCTTGAGGTCCTCCGGCGTGCCATAGGCCGCATGCGGCGCGAACGGCAGCACGCCGTCGTAACCCCAGCCGAAGCGGCCCGGAAAGGCCGCCAGCGGCATCAGCTCGATCGCCGTGATGCCCAGCTCGGCCAGTTCCGGCAGCCGTGCCTGCGCGGCGGCGAAGGTGCCCTCCGGCGTGAACGCGCCCACGTGCAGTTCATACAGCACCACCTCGTGCCAAGGGCGGCCGCGCCAATGCTCGTCCCACTCGAAGGCGAGTGGGTCTACCACCACGCTGGGCAGGTGCACGCCCTGAGGGTTGTGGCGGGAGGCAGGGTCCGGGACCATCAGCTGGTCGTCGATGCGCCAGTGGTACGGTGTGCCGGCGGCAGCCTGCGGCACGCGGCAAGCCCACCAGCCCTGCGAGTCGCGCCGGGCCGGCAGCAGCCGCGGCTCGGCGCCGGCTCCTTCGTACAGCGCCAGCTGGGCCTGCTGCGCCGCCGGCCCCCAGAGGCGGAAATCCACGCCGCCGCCTTCGAGCAGGCTGGCGCCGAAGCGCATCGCATGCGCGCACCTCATTGCGGCCGCCCCTCCACCAGCACGGCCATGGCGTGCGATTCCAGCTCGATCCGCGCCAGCGGCTCCACCCGCTCGGCCTCGGCGTGCGCGAAGTGGCCCTGGCCGGTGTCCACCCGCACGCGCCACTCGGCCAGTCCGCCGATCTCCGGCAGGGTGAAGACCACCGCCTCGTCGGATGCGTTGAACAGCAGCAGCACGCTCGCGCTGGGGTGGCCGTCCACCGGCGTGAAGCGCCCGTCGAACAGGGCCGCCACGCAGCGCACCGCCGGATTGGTCCATTCCTCCTCGGTCATGGGCAGCCCCCACACGCTGAACCAGCCGAGGTCGCGCCGGTCGGCCTCGTCGGGCTCGCCGGTGGTCCAGCGGTCGTCGCGCAGCACCGGCAACTCGCGCCGCAGCGCCACCATCGCCTGCGTGAATTCGACCAGCGGATCCGTGCGCCGCGGCTCGCTCCAGTCGAACCAGCTCACCGGGTTGTCCTGGCAGTAGGCGTTGTTGTTGCCGGCCTGGGTGCGCCCCATCTCGTCGCCGCCCAGCAGCAGCGGCACGCCGCGCGAGCAGAACAGGGTGGCGAGGAAGTTGCGCTTCTGCCGCTCGCGCAGCGCCAGCACCTCCTCGTCGTCGGTCTCGCCTTCGACGCCGCAGTTCCAGCTGCGGTTGTGGCTCTCGCCATCGCGGTTGTCCTCGGCGTTGGCCTCGTTGTGCTTGTCGTTGTAGCTGACCAGGTCGGCCAGCGTGAAGCCGTCGTGCACCGTCACCAGGTTGACGCTGGCCGTGGGCGGCCGGCGCGAAGCCGCGTAGATGTCGGCGGACCCGGCCAGCCGGGCTGCGAATTCCTGCACCGCGCCGTCGGTGCCGCGCCAGAAGTCGCGCACCGCGTCGCGGTAGCGGCCGTTCCACTCGGACCAGGGGGCCGGGAAGCCGCCGATCTGGTAGCCGTTGTCGCCGATGTCCCAGGGCTCGGCGATCAGCTTGGCCTGCCGCAGCACCGGGTCCTGGGCGACGGCGGCCAGGAAGGGCGAACGGTGGTCGAACTCGTAGGCGCCGTTGCGCGCGATCGCCGGCGCGAGGTCGAAGCGGAAGCCGTCGACGTGCATCTCCTCCACCCAGTAGCGCAGGCTGTCCATCACCAGCCGCAGCGTGGCCGGGTGGCTGGCGTCCACCGTGTTGCCGGTGCCGGTGACATCGTCGTAGTAGCGGCGGTCCTCGGTCAGGCGGTAGTACGAGGGGTTGTCTATGCCCTTGAGGAACAGCGTGGGCCCGAGGTGGTTGCCCTCGCAGCTGTGGTTGTAGACCACGTCCAGGATGACCTCCAGCCCGGCGGCGTGCAGCGTCTTGACCATGCGCTTGAAGTCGTTCGGGTCGCCGCCGGCGCAGTAGCGCGGCTCCGGCGCGAAAAAGGCCACGGTGTTGTAGCCCCAGTAGTTGGCCAGGCCCAGGTCGATCAGCCGGCGCTCGTCGTTGAAGGCATGCACCGGCAGCAGTTCGATCGCGGTGACGCCCAGGCGCTTGAAGTGGGCCAGGGCAGGCTCGCTGGCCAGGCCGCCGAAGGTGCCGCGCAAGGCGTGCGGCACCTCGTCCATCAGCCGGGTGAAGCCGCGCACGTGCACTTCGTAGAACACGGTGTCGGCCATGGGCGTGCCGGGACGCCTGTCATCGCCCCAGTCGAAGGCCGTGTCCAGCACCACGCACTTGGCGGCGCCGGCGGCGTTGTCCACCGTGTCCATGGCCAGGTCGCGCGCGGGCCCGCCCAGCGTGTAGCCGTACTGCCAGGCGCCGCCGCGCAAGGGCCGGTCCAGCGCCTTGGCGCAGGGGTCCAGCAGCAGCTTGTGCGGGTTGCAGCGAAGACCCTGGGCGGGCTGGTAGGGGCCCTGCACGCGCAGCCCGTAGCGGGTGCCGGCGGGCAGGCCCGGCACCCGGCCATGCCAGATGTCACCGGTGCGGCAGGGCAGGGCGAGGCGGCGCACCTCGCGGGTGCCGGTGCGGTCGAACAGGCAGACCTCCACCTTGTCCGCGACGCTGGAATAGACGGCAAAGTTGACGCCCTGGGCGTCCAGCGTGGCGCCGAGCGGCCAGGGCCAGCCCGGCTCGCAGCGGTCGGGCAGCTGGGCTTCGGTCGGGAGGGGGTGGGCGGCGGCGGCCGCCACCCTCATGCAACCACCTCCAGCCGGCGCTTGCCTGCGCTCACGGTGCTGCGCTGCGCGCTGCCGCGCCGGGCGCCGGCGCGGAAGTAGCCGGCCGGCACGACCACGATGCCGCTCTCGCTGACGTGGAAGCGGCGCTGGTCCTGCGCCAGGTCGACGCCGATGCGCTCGCCCGGCGGCACGTCGTTGTCCTGGTCGACGATGGCGCGCCGGACCTGGGCGCCGCGGCCGATGCGCGAGTGCTCCATCACGATGCAGTGCTCCAGCTGCGCGTCGCGCTCGACGGTCACCGAGCGGCGCAGCATGGCGTGGTCCAGCGTGGCGCCGTCGACGATGCTGCCGGAGCCGACGATGGAGCGGTGGATCACGCCGTTCTCGATCTGCGCCGACTCGGCCTGGTCCGGGCTGGCATAGATCGGCCAGCGCGCATTGGTCATGCGAAAGCGCGGCGCCGCGCCCAGCGTGTCGAAGTGCGCGTCGAAGTAGGCGTCTATCGTCCCCACGTCGCGCCAGTAGGCGTGCTCCTCGTAGGGCTCGATGCCGGGGATGTGGTTGGTGTCGAAGTCGTAGGCCACCAGCTTGTGGCTGTCCACCATGGCCGGCAGGATGTGCTTGCCGAAGTCGCTGGTGCCGTTCTCGTGCATCCGGCGCAGCTGCTGCAGCAGCACGTCGGTGTCGAAGATGTAGTTGCCCATGGAGGCCAGCGCATGGGTGCTGCTGCCCGGCATGGGCTCGGTGGTCCGCGGCTTTTCCTTGAATTCGGTGATCCGGTTGCTGTCGTCGATGCCGACGATGCCGAACTGGCTGCACTGCGTCAGCGGCACGGGGATCGTTGCAACGCTGGCGTGGGCTTCGCTCTGCACGTGGAAGTCGATCATCTGGCGGATGTCCATCCGGTAGACATGATCCGCCCCGAACACGGCCACGATGTCGGGCTTCATGCTCTCGATCAGGTGGATGTTCTGGTACACGGCGTCGGCCGTGCCCTGGAACCACTCGGGGCCGTTGCGCATCTGGGGCGGCACGCAGGTGATGAAGTGCTGGGGCATGAAGCGCGCCATGGCCCAGGTCTGGCGCACGTGCTCGATCAGCGACTGCGACTTGTACTGAACGAGCAGGTAGGTCGACCAGATCTCCGAGTTGACCAGGTTGGACAGCACGAAGTCGACGAGGCGGTGCTTGCCGTTGAAGGGCACCGCGGGCTTGCAACGGCTGGCGGTCAGGGGATGCAGGCGCGAGCCTTCGCCGCCGGCCATCACGAAGGCCAGCACGTTCCGGTGGGCGGTCATGGGTTGTCTCCTCCAGGGGACGGTGCGTCGCGTTGCAGGCCTTCGCCGGCGAGCACCAGGGTGGCCAGGGGTGGCAAGGTGATGGAGGCGCTGGCAGGCAGGCCCGCCAGCGGTGATTCGTCCGCTTCGATGCGGCCGAGGTTGCCCATGCCGCTGCCGCCGTACCAGGCCGCGTCGCTGTTGAGCAGTTCGCGCCAGGGGCCGGCATGGGGCAGGCCCAGCCGCAACCCGTGGCGCGGCTCGGGTGTCAGGTTGCACAGCGCGACCACCGGCGCATCGCCGGGGCCGCCGCGGCGCACGAAGGCCAGCACCGTCTGCGGCTCCGGCGTGTCCACCGGCAGCCAGGCGAAGCCTTCGCCATGGAAGTCGTTGACGTGCAGCGCGGGCAGGTTGCGGTAGGCGTCGTTCAGGTCGGCCACCCAGCGCGCCACGCCGGCGTGCAGCGGACGCGCCCACAGGTGCCAGTCGAGCGTGCGCTCGTGGTGCCACTCCTGCAGTTGCCCGAATTCGCCGCCCATGAACAGCAGCTTCTTGCCCGGGTGCGTCCACATGTAGCCGTACAGCGCCCGCAGGCCGGCAAACCGCTGCCACTCGTCGCCCGGCTGCCGCCCGAGCAGGCTGCCCTTGCCGTACACCACCTCGTCGTGCGAGAGCGGCAGCACGAAGTTCTCGTTGAAGGCGTAGACCGAGGAGAAGCGGATGTCGTCGGCGTGCCAGCGCCGGAAGAAGTGCGGCCGCTGCAGGTAGCGCAGCGTGTCGTTCATCCAGCCCATGTTCCACTTCATGCCGAAGCCCAGGCCACCGTGGTGCACGGGGCGGGACACGCCGGCCCAGGCGGTGGACTCCTCGGCAATCATGTGCACGTCGGGGAAGGCGGCGTAGACGGCGCTGTTGAGGTCCTGCAGGAAGTGAACCGCCTCCAGGTTCTGGTTGCCGCCCTGCGGATTGGGAATCCACTGGCCGGGCTCGCGCGCGAAATCCAGGTACAGCATCGACGCCACCGCATCGACTCGCAGCCCGTCGAAGTGGTACTTCTCCAGCCAGAACAGAGCGTTGCTGATCAGGAAGTCGCGCACCTCGTAGCGCCCGTAATTGAAGATCAGGCTGTTCCACTGCGGGTGGTAGCCCATCCGCGGATCGGCGTGCTCGTACAGCTCGGTGCCGTCGAAGCGCGCCAGGGCATGCCAGTCGGAGGGGAAGTGCGAGCCGACCCAGTCCAGGATCACGCCTATGCCCTGCTGGTGCAGCGTGTCCACCATCACCATCAGGTCCTGCGGCGTGCCGTAGCGCGCGGTGGGGGCGTAGTAGCCGGTGGTCTGGTAGCCCCAGGATCCGTAGAACGGGTGCTCCGCCACCGGCATCAGCTCGACGTGCGTGAACCCCATGGTGCGGCAGTGCGACGCCAGCCGGACGGCCAGGTCGCGGTAGTTCAGGACGCGGCCGTCCTCTTCCCGCTGCCAGGAGCCCAGGTGCACCTCGTAGATGGACATCGCTTGCCGGTGCGACTGGCGGCGGCCACGCTGCGCCATCCACTCGCGGTCGCCCCATTCGTGCGACAGCTCCCAGACCTGCGAGGCGGTACCCGGCGGGTGCTCGCAGCGGAAGGCATAGGGGTCGGCCTTGTCCATCCACTCGCCGTGCGCGCCGTGGATGCGGTACTTGTAGAAGTCGCCGGCGCGGGCGCCTTCGACGCGTCCGTGCCACAGCCCGCTGCCATCCTCCAGTCGCTGCAGCGGCTCGCCGTGCCACCCATTGAAGGTCCCGGCCACGCAGACGCTTCGCGCGTTCGGCGCCCACACGGTGAAGCGCGTGCCGGGGCCGTCCGGATGGGCCCCCATGACCTCGAACTGGCGATGGTGGTGGCGGGGTCGCGCCGCGTTCGTCTGCACGCCCGGAACGTGGGAAGCGACTGCGCCGGAAGGGAGGGGGCTGGCCGTCATGTTCCGTAACTTGCGTGTGCAAAGAATTCTGCTGCGCTCGGCACGGAGAGCATGAAGGAAGCCCCGGCGAAATGCCGTAGGTGGGCGCCTACAGTGGGAAGTCGAAACCGGCCGACGCGCCCGCAGGCGCCTTGGTCACATGGCCGATGGCAGAAATGCCGCGGCGCGGCAGGCTTGGGCTTACACG
Source organism: Acidovorax sp. (assembly GCA_036675905.1). Lineage (GTDB taxonomy): Bacteria > Pseudomonadota > Gammaproteobacteria > Burkholderiales > Burkholderiaceae_C > Ramlibacter. Next base: position 15,690 of record JAKFEA010000247.1, read on the forward strand.
CCCAGGTGCTGGGCCAGCAGGTCGGGATGGGCGCGCAGCTCGTCCGAACTGCCGCTGAACACGACTGCGCCCTTGACCAGGATGAGGTTGCGGTTGGTCAGCCGCGTCACGTGCTTCCAGTTCTTGTCGACGATCACGGTCGAGATGCCGGATTCACGGATGAGTCCGCAGATGCGCCAGATCTCCCGCGCGATCAGCGGTGCCAGCCCCTCGGTGGCTTCGTCGAGGATGAGCAGGTCGGGGTTGGTCATCAGCGCCCGGCCTATGGTCAGCATCTGCTGCTCGCCGCCCGACAACTGCTGGCCGCCGTGCGACAGCCTCTCGGCCAGGCGCGGAAAAGTCTCCAGCACCCGTTCGTAGGTCCAGTCGCGCTGGCCGCGGGTGCCTGCGCGGGCCGCCATCTTCAGGTTCTCGACCACGCTCAGGTTGCCGAAGATGCCCCGGCCCTCCGGCACGTAGGCCACGCCCAGTTGCGCGATCTCGTAAGGCGCGCAACCGGTCATGTCGCGGCCCATCACCTGCACGCTGCCCTGGCGCGGCTTGACCAGGCCCATCAGCGACTTGAGCAGGGTGCTCTTGCCCATGCCGTTGCGGCCCATCAGGCCGATGGTCTCGCCGCGGCCGACCTGGAAGTCCACGCCGCGCAGGATGTGGCTCTGGCCGTAGTAGGTGTGCAGGCCGCGGGCGTCGATCAGGAGCTCGGACATCAGTGTTCCTCTCCCAGGTACGCCGCCTGCACGCCCGCATCGCTGCGGACCTGCTCGGGCGTGCCGCTGGCGATGACCTGGCCGTTGACCATGACGGTGAGCTTTTCGGCCAGGGCGAACACGGCGTCCATGTCGTGTTCCACCAGCATGATCGCGTGCGCAGGCCGCAGGCGCTGCAGCAACTCCACCATGCTCTCGGCCTCCGACGTCCCCATGCCGGCCAGCGGTTCGTCGAGCAGCAGCACCTGCGGCGAGGTGGCCAGCGTCATGGCGATCTCGAGCTGGCGCTGCTCGCCGTGGCTGATGGTGCCGGCCACCGCGTTGCGGCGCGGCGCCAGGCCGGCCAGCTCGATGGCGCGCTCGGCCTGCTCGTTGGTCGCCTTGAACGAAGTGGCGCGGCGCAGCCAGCGCAGCGGGTGCTGCGCGCGCGACTGGGCGGCCAGCCGCACGTTCTCCCAGACGGTGAACGGCAGGAAGATGTTGGTCTTCTGGTAGCTGCGCCCCAGGCCTGCGCGCGAGATGCGCTCGGGGCTGCGGCCGGTGACCTCGTCATCGCCCAGGTGGATGCTGCCCGTGGTGGGCGGCAGGTCGCCCGACAGCAGGTTGGTCAGGGTGGACTTGCCGGCGCCATTGGGACCGATCACCGCGTGGATGGCGCCGCGCCACAGGTCGATCGAGACCTCGTTCACCGCGGCCAGGCCGCCGAAGCGCTTGGTCAGGTTCTTCGCCGAGAGCAGGACTTCAGGCATCGCCGGCTCCCTTGCGGCGCAGCACGCGCTCGACCACGCCGAGCAGTCCGCGCGGTGCGAACGCGACCACCAGCACGATGAACAGGCCCATCCAGAGCTGCCAGTGCTTGCCGGCGCGGAAGTCGCCGATGTCCGGCAGGTCCTTGAACAGGTGCAGCAGGTATTCGAAGGCGAACGCGCCGACGATCGCGCCGGCGAAGTTGCCCATGCCGCCCAGGATCACCATCATGATCGCGTGTGCGCTCATGTGGAAACCCATCAGCTCCGGGTTGACGAAGCCGGTCTGCGCGCCCCACAGGTAGCCGGCCAGGCCGGCCAGCGCGCCGGCCAGCGTGAACGCCGCCAGCTTGTAGCCGAAGGTGCCGTAGCCGAGCGCGCGCATGCGGTGCTCGTTGACGCGGATGCCGGCCAGCACGCGGCCGAACGGGCTCCACAGCAGCCGGCGCAGGAAGGCGTACACGAGCACCAGGCAGCCGAGCGTGAAGAAATAGAAGACCTTCTTTTCCTCCAGGTCGAACAGGCCGGCGTCGGGCTTGAAGTTGATGTACATGCCGTCCGAGCCGCCCAGGCGCAGCGACAGGCCGAAGAACTCCAGGTCCTTGTTGTCGAACACCAGGTAGAACAGCATCTGGGCGAACGCCATCGTCACCATGATGAAGTAGATGCCCCTGGTGCGGACCACGAAGAAGCCGATCACCATCGCGAACAGCGCGGACACGAGCAGGGCGACGGGCAGGGTCCACCACAGGCTGACGGCGCCGCTGTCGGAGGAGACCATCGACAGGCAGTAGCCGCCGACGCCGAAGAAGGCGGCATGGCCCAGCGACACCAGCCCGGTGACGCCCTGCAGCAGGTCCAGGCTCATGGCGAAGATCGCCAGGATCATCATCCGCGCCACCATGGACGCGTAGAAATCGGTGCCGACGAACGGAAAGGCCGCCAGCGCAATCAGGCCCAGCACCAGCAGCACCTGCAGGCTGCGCGGAAGGACCTCGAGGTGGGATTTGGCTGTCATGAGCCGCCGCCGGGCCGCCCCAAGGCGGCGAAGGCCCCCTCGGGGGGCAGCGCAGTCCACGAAGTGGCAAGCGTGGGGGTCAATTGCATCATTGCTTGAACAGCCCTTCCGGCTTCCACAGCAGCACCGCCGCCATGAGGATGTAGACCAGCATGCCCGCCACCTGCGGCAGCAGGACCTTGCCGAAGGTATCGACGGCGCCGACCAGCAAGGCGGAGATCAGCGCGCCGCGCACCGAGCCGATGCCGCCGATCACCACCACCACGAAGCACATGATCAGCACCTGCGAGCCCATGTTGGGGTACACGCTGGAGATCGGCGCCGCGATCATTCCGGCGATGGTGGCCAGGCCCACGCCCAGCGCGAACACGATGGCGTGGATGCGCTTGATGTTGATGCCCAGCGCCTCCGTCATGTCGTGGTTGAACGCGCCGGCGCGGATCTTCATGCCCAGCCGCGTCTTCGAGATCAGCAGGTACAGCCCGAGCGCCAGCACGATGCAGATGCCGGACATGAACAGCCGGTACACCGGGTAGGACAGGTTCTCGGTCAGCGGGATCGACGCGGACAGCGCCGCCGGGATCGAAACGCCGTGCACGTCGTCGCCCCAGAAGATCGAGCGCATCTCCTCGAAGACGTAGATCAGGCCGAAGGTCAGCAGCACCTGGTCGAGGTGGTCGCGGTGGTAGAAGTGGCGGAACAGCAGCCGCTCCAGCACCAGGCCGAAGACCACGGCGAGGACCGCGCCGCCCAGGATGGCCAGCGTCAGGCTGCCGAAGCTGCTGGAGAGCCACCAGGCGACGTAGGCGCCCAGCATGTAGAAGCTGCCGTGGGCGAGGTTGACCACGCCCATGATCCCGAAGATCAGGGTCAGGCCGGCGGCCAGCATGAACAGCAGCAGCCCGTACTGGACGCTGTTGAGCAGCTGAAGCAGGAAGGTGGGGAAGTCCAAGGGGCTAAAGGCTGGGGGCTGGGGACTGGTGGCAAGCGCCAGTGGAAACATCGCGCGCCGTCAAGCGCGCGATTCTCGCAAGGAATGGATCAGTTCAGGCAGGGGGCCGAGAAAAAGGGCTGGAGGCAGTATCTGGCCTCGAGCCCCTGATCCCGGCACCTGCGCGCAACGGCGCAGCGCCAGTGCGCGATTTACGCGCCCGCCATCTTGCAGCCCGCGCCGGAATCGGCCAGCGCCTTGGCGGCGACGCCGACCACCTTGTTGTCCCCCTTCTCGACGCGGCGCAGGTAGATGTCCTGCACCGGGTTGTGGGCCTTGCTCATGGTCCACTTGCCGCGCGGGCTGTCGATGGTCTGCGTTTCCAGCGCCTTGTACAGCGCCTGCTTGTTGCCGATGTCGCCCTTGACCGCTTCCATGCCCTGCGCCAGCAGCAGGCCGGTGTCGTAGCCCTGCACGGCGTAGACGTCCGGCTGCAGCTTGAAGGTGGTGGCGAACGCCTTGCGGAACTGGTTGTTGCGCGGGGTGTCCAGCGAGTCGGCGTAGTGCATCGTGGTCATGATGCCCTCGGCAGCCGGCCCGGCGGCGTCGAGCACGCCCTCGGTCAGGAAGCCCGAGCCCCACAGCGGGATCTTGTCCTTCAGGCCCGCGGCGGCGTAGTCGCGGATGAACTTGGCGGCGCCACCGCCGGCAAAGAAGCAGGCCACGGCATCGGGGTTGAGCGAGGCGATCTCGGTCAGCAGCGCCTGGAACTCCACGTTCGGGAAGGGCAGGCCCAGTTCCTTGACGATGGTGCCGCCGGCCTTGGTGTAGCTTTGCTTGAAGCCTTCGCCCGCCTCGTCGCCCGCCGCGTACTTCCAGGTGATCCAGACGGCCTTCTTCAGGCCCTTGTCGACCATCGGCTTGCCCAGCGCCAGCGTCGGCTGGCTGTTGGTGAATGAAGTGCGGAACACGTTGGGCGCGCACAGGCCGCGGGTGGCGGCGTGGGCGCCGGCGTTGGGGATCAGGCTGAGCACGCCCGATTCGCGCGCGACGCGCTGGATGCCCATCTGCACGCCGGAGTGCACGGTGCCGATCAGCACGTCGACCTTGTCCCGCTGCACCAGGCGCTGCGCGTTCTCCACGCCCTTGGACGGCTCGGACTCGTCGTCGACCTTGAACCACTCGATCTCACGACCGCCGAGCTTGCCGCCCTTCTCGTTGATCGCCATGCGGACACCGTTCTCGATGTTCACGCCGAGCTGCGCATAGGTGCCGGTGTACGGCAGCATGAAGCCCACGCGGACGCGGTTGGACTGGGCGCGAACGATCTGGGGCAGCAGCATGCCGACGGAAGCGGCGCCGACGACGGCGGCGCTGCGGGTGAGGACGAGGCGGCGTGTGGTCATTCGTGGTTCTCCATTTAGTTGAGGCCTAAAGCAATTTGTACCGCACGGTGCGAGGCTGGCGCACCAAGACTTACCCCTAGGGGACGGTCCGCGCGCCCTGCGCGAGCCTTGCCCTTTGTCACTGGCCCAGCTGGCGCAGCTTGAACCGCTGGATCTTGCCGGTCGCTGTCTTGGGCAGCTCGGTCACGAACTCCACCCAGCGCGGGTACTTGTAGGGAGCGAGCTGGCCCTTCACGTGCTGCTGCAACTCGCCCGCTTCGGCCTGCTGCCCGGACTTGAGCACCACGAAGGCCTTGGGCTTGACCAGCTGGTCGCTGTCGGCGACGCCGATCACCGCGGCCTCCAGCACCGCCGGGTGCGTCATCAGCGAAGCCTCGACCTCGAACGGCGACACGTAGATGCCGCCGACCTTGAGCATGTCGTCGCTGCGGCCGCCATAGGTGTAGTAGCCGTCGGCGTCGCACGTGTACTTGTCGCCGCTGCGCGTCCACTCGCCGCAGAACGTGGCCTTGGTCTTGCCGCGGTTGTTCCAGTACATCAGCGCCGCGCTCGGGCCGCTGATCTGCAACTCGCCGATCTCGCCCGGGCCGCAGGCCTGGCCGTCGTCTCCCACGATGCGCACCTCGTAGCCCGGCACCGGCTTGCCGGTGGTGCCATAGCGCACTTCGCCGGGCCGGTTGGACAGGAAGATGTGCAGCATCTCGGTGGAGCCGATGCCGTCCAGGATCTCGCAGCCGTACTCGGCGTCCCAGCGCTTGCCGATCTCGGCCGGCAGCGCCTCGCCGGCGCTGGTGCACACGCGCAGGTTCAATTCCTTGCGCTTGGGTCGCGCCGGGTCCGCCATCAGCGCGGCGTACAGCGTGGGCACGCCGTAGAAGATAGTCGGCTGGAACTTCTTCAGCACGCTGAACACGTCGCCGGGCGTGGGGCGTGAAGGCAGCAGCACCGTGGTGGCGCCCACGCTCATGGGAAAGGTGAGGGCGTTGCCCAGCCCGTAGGCGAAGAACAGCTTGGCGGCCGAATAGACGACGTCGTCATCGCGGATGCCCAGCACCGCGCGGCCATAGAGCTCCGCGGTCTGGATCAGGTGGCTGTGCAGGTGCACCGTGCCCTTGGGCGTGCCGGTGGAGCCGCTGGAATAGAGCCAGAAGCAGGCGTCGTCGGAGCAGGTGGCTTCCACCTTCTGCTCGGGCGAGCCGGCGGCCACCATGCCGGCGACCGTGTCGGTGCCCTCGGCGCCGGCCAGGATCACCGCCTTGAGCGCCGGCGCCTTGCCGACGATGCCGTCGAAGGTGGCGGCCAGCGGCTTGGAGACGAACAGTGCCTGCGCGCGCGAGTCGCGCAGCATGAACTCGAAGTCCGGCGCGGTCAGCAGCGTGTTGGCTGCGATCGGCACCACGCCGGCCAGCATGCAGCCGAGGAACACCACCGGCCATTCCGGCGTGTCCAGCATGGCCACCAGCACCCGGTCTTCGGCACGGAAGCCGCGCTCGCGCAGCGCGTTGGCAAATCGGTGCGCCTGCCCGGTGAGCTGTCCGTAAGTGAGGGTGGCGCCGGTCGTCGCGTCGATGAACGCCGGCTTGTCGGGCCGCGACGCGTTGCGCACCAGCAGGTCGTGCGCGGCGTTGTAGTCGCGCGGGATGTCCACCTGGGGCGGACTCGTGCCGTGGTCGGCATGGCTCACATGCATGGGCCGGTCTCCTCGTTGTTCGTCTTTCGCATGCCCACCAGGCCGGGCGGCTCCGGGGCACGCGGCGATGGTCGCCCCGTTGCCCGGTGGCTTTCATTGATTCAGTTCAAGCCGCTGCCTTCTCCGGGGTCAAGGCTTGCGTCAGCCATTGGCGGCACCAGGCGGTGCCTTCTTCTTCCGGCATGGTGCCCGCGCTGGCGTCATGGAGGAACACCTCGCCGATGCGCTGGGCGCCCAGCCCCTGCAGGCGCTCGTCGAACTTCTTGCCACCGAAGCAGAAGGTCTGCTGGTAGGTGCGGTCGCCCAGGGCGATCACGCCGTAGCGCACGTGGCCCAGGTACTTGGGCATGGCGTCGAGCGACTCGTAGAGCGCGCGGGCGTTGTCCGGCACGTCACCCGAGCCGTAGGTCGAGGTGCAGATGAGATATAGCGCATCTTCGTCGAACGCGGCGATGTCCAACCCGTCCATCATGACGACGTCGATCTCGTCCACGAGTTCGGCGCAATCCATCTGGATCGCTTGGGCCACATAGTCGGCGGTGCTGGTCATGGTGCCGACAAGGATCTTCAGCTTCATAGGTGACTTCCTTGGATTGACATGAAGCAAACTGCTTGACAGGTCGATGGTCGGAAGTATACTGCAATCTTGATTTAGATCAACAACCCAATCGCCCCATGCCCGTCCTTGCCGCCCCCGACACCCAGGCCACCATGGCCGAGCTCGGCGGCCGCGTGCGCGCCTGGCGTGCCCGCCGGGGCATGACCCGCAAGCAGCTGGCCCATGACTCGGGCCTGTCCGAGCGCTTCCTGGCCGACGTGGAATCCGGCAAGGGCAACGTCTCCATCCATTCTCTGCAGGCGGCGGCCAGCGCCCTGCACATCACCGTGCTCGAGCTGTTCCAGGATGCGCCGCGGCCCGCGCTGGGCCGCTTGCACCACCTGCTGGAGCGCCTCGACGAGCACCAGCTCGACCAGGCCTACGCGCTGCTGGCCAGCACCTTCGGGCTGGACGACGAGCACGGCCGCGAGCAGCGCGTCGCGCTGATCGGACTGCGCGGCGCGGGCAAGTCGACCCTCGGCGCGCAACTGGCCGCCGAGCGCGGGGTCCCCTTCGTCGAACTCGACCGCGAGATCGAGCGCGAGGCCGGGATCGGCATGAACGAGATCCTGCTGCTGCACGGCCAGGCGGGTTTCCGCCGGTACGAGCGCCGCGCGCTGTTCCGCATCGCCGAGCAGCACCCGGACGGCGTGGTCATGACCACCGGCGGCAGCATCGTCAGCGAGCGCGAGACGTTCGACCTGCTGCAAAGCCGCTTCTATTGCGTCTGGCTCAAGGCCAGCCCGGAAGAACACATGAGCCGCGTGGTGGCGCAGGGCGACATGCGCCCGTTCGACACCACCCGTGGCGCCACCAACGAAGCCCTGGACGACCTGCGCCGCATCCTGGCCAGCCGCGAGACGCTGTATGCGCGCGCCGATGCCGTGGTGGATACCGCCGCCCGCAGCGTCAAGCAGTCGTTCAAGGATCTCGAGCGCGCCGTGCCGGCGCTCGCCGCCCGCGCCGAAACCGAATCCACGACCCGTCGCGCCGCGCCGGCCGAAGGGAGATCCACGGCCCCCACCCGCATTCCCAAGGAGACCGCGCAATGAACGCCATGACCGAGCCCCTGCTGTTCAAGCAGGGCGACCGCGAGCTGGTCAGCTTCGCCACCCACCCGGCGAAGTACCAGCACTGGAACCTGTCCGTCGAAGGCGACGTCGCACGCCTGAAGCTCGACATCAACGAGGACGGCGGCATCAAGCCGGGCTACAAGCTCAAGCTCAACAGCTACGACCTGGGCGTCGATATCGAGCTGCACGACGCCCTCAACCGCATCCGCTTCGAGCACCCCGGTGTCAAGGTGGTGGTGTTCGAGTCCGGCAAGGAGAAGATCTGGTGCTCGGGCGCCAACATCTACATGCTGGGCCTGTCCACCCACGCCTGGAAGGTGAACTTCTGCAAGTTCACCAACGAAACGCGCAACGGCCTGGAAGACTCGTCGGAACATGAAGGGCTGAAGTCGGTGGCGGCCGTCACCGGCGCCTGCGCGGGCGGCGGCTACGAGTTGGCGCTGGCCTGCAACCGCATCGTGATGGTGGACGACCGGTCCTCCACCGTCAGCCTGCCCGAGGTGCCGCTGCTGGGCGTGCTGCCGGGCACGGGGGGCCTGACCCGCGTGACCGACAAGCGCAAGGTGCGCCGCGACCTGGCCGACATCTTCTGCACCACCAGCGAAGGCGTGCGCGCCGACCGCGCCAGGGACTGGAAGCTGATCGACGCGCATGCCAAGCCGCAGCAGTTTCCGCAGCTGGTGGCGGCTGAGGTGGAAGCGCTGCGCAAGCAGTCCAGCCGCCAAGGCCCTGACAAGGGCATCGAGCTCACGCCGGTGGCCGGCCGCATCGACGAGCAGGGCTACCACTACGACACGGTGGACGTGCAGGTCGACCGCGCCGGGCGCATCGCCACCTTCACCGTGAGTGCGCCCGCCGCTGCGATCGAGTCCACGCCCGAGGCCATCCTGGCCGCCGGCGCGCAATGGTGGCCGTTGAAGTTCGCCCGAGAGCTGGACGACGCCATCCTCCAGCTGCGCACGAACGAGCTGGAAATCGGCACCTGGGTGATCAAGACCCGCGGTGACGCGCAACGCGTGCTGCAGGCCGACGCGGTCCTGCAGCAGCACAAGGATCACTGGCTGGTGCGCGAGACGCTCGGCCTGCTGCGCCGCACGCTGGCCCGCCTGGACGTGACCAGCCGCTCGCTGATCGCGCTGGTCGACCAGGGGTCCTGCTTCGCCGGCACCTTCTACGAGCTGGCGCTGGCCTGCGACCGCATCTACATGCTGGACCTGCCGGACGCCCCGGATGCCGCGCCTGCGCTGCACCTGTCGGCGGCCAACTTCGGCTGGTACCCGGAAGTCAACGGCCTGACGCGCCTGCAGACCCGCTTCAGCGAGGACGCCGGCACGATCGACCCGCTGCGCAGCTTGCAAGGCAGTGCGCTGCGCGCCGACCAGGCCTTGGGCCTGGGCCTGGTGACGCTGACGCCCGACGACATCGACTGGGACGACGAGATCCGCCTGATGCTGGAAGAGCGCGCCTCGTTGTCGCCCGATGCCCTGACCGGCATGGAAGCCTCGCTGCGCTTTGCCGGCAAGGAAACCATGGAGACGCGCATCTTCGGCCGCCTGTCGGCCTGGCAGAACTGGATCTTCATCCGCCCCAACGCCGTGGGCGAAGACGGGGCGCTGAAGCTGTTCGGTTCCGGCAAGAAAGCCCGGTTCGACTGGAAGCGCATTTGAATGCGGACATCCGTACGCAGAAGGCGCAGAAACATCGCAGAACGCGCAGAAGATATCTGAAGAATTTTTCTGCGCCTTCTGCGTGACCTTTGCGACTTCTGCGTACGGAGGCCCGATCCCGACCCCGACCCGATTCCCGAGGAACCCACCATGAGCACGATCGACCTCCAGGCCAAGATCCCCAACAACGTCAACCTGACCGACAACCGGCAGTTGCAGCGCGCCCTCGAACATTGGCAGCCCGCCTTCCTGCGCTGGTGGGACGAAATGGGCCCGAGCGACTTCAACGCCAGCGACGTCTACCTGCGCACCGCCGTCGGCGTCGATGCGCAGGGCTGGGCCCAGTACGGCTACACGCCCATGCCCGACTACCGCTGGGGCATCTTCCTGGCCGACCGGCAGGAAGGCCGCAAGATCGGTTTCGGCGACTTCATGGGGCAGGACGCCTGGCAGGACGTGCCCGGCGAGTTCCGCTCGACCTTCCGCCGACTGATCGTCACGCAGGGCGACACCGAGCCGGCATCGGTGGAGCAGCAACGCATGCTGGGCCACACCGCGCCGTCGCTCTATGACTTGCGCAACCTGTTCCAGGTCAACGTGGAGGAGGGCCGCCACCTGTGGGCCATGGTCTACCTGCTGCACGCCTACTTCGGCCGCGACGGCCGCGAGGAAGCCGAGGAACTGCTGGAGCGCCACTCGGGCGATCCGGACAAGCCGCGCATCCTGGGCACCTTCAACGAGCCCATGGACAACTGGCTGTCCTTCTTCATGTTCACGTACTTCACGGATCGCGACGGCAAGTTCCAGCTCAAGTCGCTGGCCGAGAGCGCATTCGATCCGCTGTCGCGCACCTGCCAGTTCATGCTGACGGAGGAAGCGCACCACATGTTCGTGGGCGAGACCGGCGTCGGCCGCGTCATCAAGCGCACGCTGGAAGTGATGAAGGAACTGGACACCGACGACTGGAAGAAGGTGCGCAACGCCGGCGCCATCGACCTGCCCACCATCCAGAAGTTCATGAACTTCTGGTTCTCCAGCTCGCTGGACCTGTTCGGCTCGGAGGCTTCGTCCAACGCCGCCAACTACTTCAGCAACGGCATCAAGGGCCGTCCGGACGAGGCCAAGTTCGCCGACCACCTCGAGACCGACACCGGGATGACCATCCAGGTGCCGGACGGCAAGGGCGGCGTGAAGGATGAAGCGATCTCGGTGCGCAACGGCATCAACGAGATCACGCGCCTGGAATACGCCAAGGACTGCAACGTCGGCGTGACGCGCTGGAACATGCTGGTCAAGAAGGCTGGCGTGCCGTTCGAGTTCAAGCTGCCGTCCACGCGCTTCCGCCGCCAGGTCGGCGCCTGGGCCGGCGCGTACACCGACCCGCAAGGCAACCCCATCACGGCCGCCGAGTTCGAGGCGAAGAAGGCCGGGTGGTTGCCCACCGAAGAGGACATCCGCTTCGTCAAGAGCCTGATGCAGCGCGTCACCGAGCCCGGCAAGATGGCTGCGTGGATCGCCCCGCCCGACCGTGGCATCAACGCCCAGCCGGTGGCTTACGAGTACGTCAAGCTCTGAACCGGCGGCTCGGACCCACAAAAAAGCGCCGCTTGCGGCGCTTTTTTGCTTCTCATCACCTCCGCCGTCCATTCCTACCCGCTGTCGGAATCCGCGCACCGGGATCCGTTCAGGCGTCCGACCCCAACAGCGCGGCCGCGTGGGCATCCTGCTGTCGTGCCCCGGCGCAACCTTCGCGCCAGGGCTTCACCTGACGGAGATCCACGCATGAGCAAACTCCTGGGCTTGCTGCTCGCTTCCGCTTTGGCTGCCGGTGGCGCACTGGCGCAGACCGCCAGCCAGGGTTCATCTGCGTCCAGCGACGGCGACTCGTCGTCCGCCAGTTCCGTAACGGGGCAGGGCGCCACCACCGAAGGCGCTCTGGGCGCGAGCGGCGGCGCGATCATCCGGCCGGGGTCTCCCGGCTATACCAACGGAAGTACGTCCACCGGAACCAACGCGATGGGTGCGAGCGGCGCGCCGGGCACTACCGGGCTACCGGGCGCCGGCGAGTCGACCCGGAAGCCGACCAGGCACTCAGGTGCCACCAAGGCCAGGCGTGGCGACTGCCCGCCTGGGCTGGAGAAAAAGGACAACGGCTGCCTGCCTCCGGGGCAGGGAAAGAAGCTGGATTCGCGTTGAGCAGGCCGGGCTTCTCCGCAGCCTCAGTCCGAGATCTCGGCACCGCGCTCCGCTAGCAGGCCGCGCAACAGCGACCGATGGCAGCGCGCCTCGTTCTCGCAATAACATCCCATCGAGAAATCGCTCGTGTGCGACAGCGTGGCCAGCAGGTCCAGCGAGCGGCTGGCATCCGGCTGCGCCATCTCCGCCTTGAACTTGCGGGTGAACGCCGCCCACTCCTTGTCGTCCTTCGCGTGCAGCGCCATCTGCATCACCGGCGGGCTGGGCGACAGGTTGGGGTACCACACGTCATACCAGTCGTCCGCCGCGAATCGCTCCTTGGGAACGCCACGCGGTGGCCGCCGCACCGTGCCGATGCGCGGCCCCTCGCCGGGTTTGCGGGGTGTCCCCAGCCTCACGATCCGGATCGCCATGATTGCCTCCTCCGCGCGGTTGCCTCGTTAGAATGCCCAGGTTCGGAGCGTAGCGCAGCCTGGTAGCGCATCTGGTTTGGGACCAGAGGGTCGGGGGTTCGAATCCCTTCGCTCCGACCACCCTTCATCTCCCCACTCACCTGCCCGTAGCTCAACTGGATAGAGCAGCTGCCTTCTAAGCAGCAGGTCGGGGGTTCGAGTCCCTCCGGGCAGGCCA
>JAKFEA010000248.1:0-6520 GCA_036675905.1 Acidovorax sp.
AGAACGGCAGCTTGGGCACTCCGCCCTTGCCGCCCATCCGCTTCATCATCTTCATCAGCCCGCCGCCCTTCATCTTCTTCATCATCCCCTGCATCTGCTCGAACTCGTTGAGCAGGCGGTTGACTTCCTGGACCTGGACGCCGGCGCCGGCGGCGATGCGGCGCTTGCGGGTGGCCTTGATGATTTCGGGCTTGCGGCGCTCGGCCGCCGTCATGCTGCAGATGATCCCTTCCTTGCGGCGGATGTCGCGCTCGGCCTTGTCCATGTCGACCTGGCCGGCCTTGGCCTGGATCTGGGAGGGCATCTTCTCCATCAGCGTGGACAGGCCGCCCATCTGCTTCATCTGGCGGATCTGGGCCAGGAAGTCGTCCAGGTCGAACCCTGCGCCGCTCTTGACCTTGGCCGCCAGCTTCTGCGCTTCCTGCAGGTCGACCCCCGCGGTGACCTGCTCGACCAGCGCGACGATGTCGCCCATGCCGAGGATGCGGCCGGCGTGGCGTTCGGCGTCGAACACCTCCAGCCCGTCGATCTTCTCGGACACGCCGGCGAACTTGATCGGCGCGCCGGTGATCTGGCGCACCGAGAGGGCCGCGCCGCCGCGCGAGTCGCCGTCGGTCTTGGTCAGCACGATGCCGGTGAGCGGCAGCGCCTCCTTGAAGGCCTTGGCGGTGTTGACCGCGTCCTGGCCCTGCATGGCGTCCACCACGAACAGCGTTTCGACCGGATTGAGCGCGGCATGCAGCTCGCGGATCTCGCGCATCAGTGCCTCGTCGATCGCCAGCCGCCCGGCCGTGTCGACCAGCAGCACGTCGAAATACTGCTTGCGCGCGTAATCGAGCGCAGCCCGTGCGATGTCCAGCGGCTTCTGGTCGGGCGTGCTGGGGAACCATTCCGCCCCCGCCTGCTTCGTCACCGTCTTGAGCTGCTCGATGGCGGCCGGCCGGTAGACGTCGCCGGAGACCGTCAGCACCTTCTTCCTGCGCTTGTCGATCAGCAGCTTGGCCAGCTTGGCGGTGGTGGTGGTCTTGCCGGCGCCCTGCAGGCCGGCCATCAGGATCACCGCCGGCGGCTGGGCCGCCAGGTTGATGTCCGACACGCCCTCGCCCATGGTGGCGACCAGCTCGCGGTTGACGATGCCCACCAGCGCCTGGCCGGGGTTGAGCGAGCCCACCACCTCCTGGCCCAGCGCCTTGTCCTTGACGCGGGCGACGAAGTCGCGCACCACCGGCAGCGCCACGTCGGCCTCGAGCAGGGCCATGCGCACCTCGCGCAGCATGTCCTGCACGTTGGCTTCGGTGATGCGCGCCTGGCCGCGCATTTCCTTGACCAGGCGGGAGAGTTTGTCGGAGAGGGCGGAGGCCATGGGAGTGCCGCGGGGGCTGCGGCCGGCAAAGGGGCCCGAGGGGCCAAAGGCTAAACTGCGAAGCATGATTCTAGCCAGTGGCCCCGCCACCACCGTGCTGTCGCTGGCAGCGGCCGCGGCCTACGCGCTGCCGGCCGCCGCGGCCGCCCGATTGAGCCAGCGCTCGGCGCGCTGGGCGCTGCTCGCGGCCTGGGTGCTGCACGCGCTGGTGCTGGGCTGGACCCTGCTGGGCGACTCGCCGCGCTTCGGCTTCGCGCCGGCGCTGTCGGTCACGGCCTGGCTGGTGCTGACGGTGTATGCGGTCGAGCGCGAGCTGTTCCCGCAGATGCAGGCACGCTGGGCGCTGGCCGGGCTGGGCTCGGTGGCGGTGCTGCTGGCGCTGGTGTTTCCCGGCGCCCCGCTGCATCCGGAGATCTCGCCGCTGCTGCCGCTGCACTGGGCGCTGGGCATCGCCTCCTACGGGCTGTTCGCGGCGGCCGTCGTGCACGCCTGGCTGATGCGCCGCAGCGAGCAGATGATGCGGCAGGCCGCCGAGCCGCAGGCCGGGCTGCCGCTGCTCACGCTGGAGCGCCTGACGTTCCGCTTTGCCACCGCCGGTTTCGTGCTGCTGTCGGCCACGCTGCTGGCCGGCATCGTCTTCGGCGAGGAGTTGTACGGGCAGGCCTGGCGCTGGGACCACAAGAGCGTGTTCTCGGTGCTTGCCTGGTTCGCGTTCGCGCTGCTGCTGCTCGGGCGGGCGCGCTTCGGCTGGCGCGGACGCAAGGCGGTTCGCGTGCTGTACGCCGGCTCGCTGCTGCTGCTGCTGGCCTACGTGGGATCGCGCTTCGTGATGGAAGTGCTGCTGGGGCGGGCGGCATGAAGTACCTGCTGGTCCTGGCGGTGATCGTGATCGCCTACATGCTGTGGCGGGGCGCGCGCACGCGCGACATCGAGCGCGAGCGACGCGACACGCCGGCGCTGCCGCAGGAAATGGTGCGATGCCCGGTCTGCTCGGTGCACCTGCCGCGGCCCGATGCGGTGCCGGGCGCCAGCGGGCGGCTGTACTGCAGCGCCGAGCACCGCCGCATCGGCGGCAACTGACCATGGCGGCCGAACTCGCCGACGCGGCCCCGGCCGGTCCGGCCCCCTCGCGGGATTCCGCCTTCGTGCGGCTGTGGCTGGGCTTTGCCACGGCCCGCGTCGGCGTGGGACTGGCGCTGCTGCTCCTGCTGGTCGGCGCCGCCATCGCCGGCACGCCGCCGGTGTCGGGCTGGCTGCTGGGCATGTGCGTGACCTACCTGGCCGCCGCGGTGGCGGTGCGGCTGCTGGCGCGGCCCGGGCGGCCGGGCGTCTCCTTCGACCCGCAATGGGTCTCCAGCATCGGGGTCGACCTGCTGGTGTTCGCCTGCCTGCAGTTCCTGCAGGCCGGGGGCATCTACTACACGCCGCTGTTCGCGGTGCCGGTGCTGATGGCGGCGGTGCTGGGCTCCACCTCGCTGGCCCTGGGCACTGCAGCCGCAGTCGCCCTGCTGCTGCTGGCCGAAGCCTGGGTGCTGGTGCTGCAGTCGGGCGACATCGCCCCGCGCTTCGTGCAGGCCGGGCTGACCGGCATCGGCTACTTCGCCCTCGCCTTCCTCGCGCACCAGCTGGCGCTGCGGCTGGAACGCGAGGAAGAGGCCGCGCGCCGCAGCCGCAAGGCGGCGCTGATGCAGGTGCAGGTGAACCAGCTGGTCATCGATGCACTCGCCGAGGGCGTGCTGGTGGTGGATGCCGCCGGCGAGGTGCAGGCCGCCAACCCCGCCGCGCGCGAACTGCTGGGCGTCCCCGGCGCAAGCGACGAGCAGCCGCTGCGGCTGGCCGACCTTGCCGCCTGGGCGCCGCTCGCCTCCATGGCGCGCCGCACCTTCGAGAGCCGGCAACCGCAGCTGTCCGACGTCGCGTTGCGGCAGGGCGACTCGCCTGCACGGCACATGTATGCCCGCACCCGGCTGGCCGCCGCCGGCGAGCCGACCAGCGACAGCCTCTGCGTGGTCTTCCTGCAGGACCTGCGCGAACTGGAAGCGCGGCTGCGCACCGAGAAGCTGGCTGCCATGGGCCGCATGTCCACGGCGGTGGCGCACGAGATCCGCAACCCGCTGGCGGCCATTTCGCAGGCCAACGAGCTGCTCGAGGAGGAGCTGCACGAGCCGGCCCAGCGCCAGTTGAGCGCGCTGGTGCGGCAGAACGCGCACCGGCTGTCGCAGATCGTCGAGGAGATCCTGGACGTGGCGCGCGTGCAGCACCAGCCGATCGATCCCGCGCAGGCCCGCCTGGACCTCGACGCAGCGGTGGCCTCGCACTGCCGGGACTGGGCCGCGCAGAACCGCAGCGGGCAGCGCCTGGCGCTGGTGCTGGCGGCGCCGGGGCAGCGCGTGGATTTCGCGCCGCACCACCTGCGGCGCATCCTGGTGAACCTGCTGGACAACGCGCTGCGCTATGCGTCGGCGGCTCCCGATGCGATCCGGGTCGCCACCGCAGCCGGCGACGAGCCCACGCTCACCGTCTGGAGCGACGGCGCGGCACTGGAGCCGGCCGTCGAGCGCCACCTGTTCGAGCCCTTCTTCTCGTCCGAGAGCCGCTCCAGCGGCCTGGGCCTGTACATCTGCCGCGAGTTGTGCGGCCGCCACGGCGCCCGCATCGGCTACCGGCGCGGCCCCGCACCGGGCGGCGATCGGCGGGACGGCAATGCATTTTTCGTGGCATTCCGCACGACGGGCGCGGCGGGCGTGCCTGCGCCCTTTGCCAAAATAGCGGTGTGAACCAGCCGTCCGCCGCCCCGGTCGCGCAAGTCCTGGTCGTCGACGACGAGCCGGACCTGCGCACGCTGTACGAGCTCACGCTGCTGCGCGAGGGCTACCGCGTCGACTCCGCCGCCACGCTGGCCGAGGCCTGGCAGCAGCTGCAGGAGCGCCGGTTCGACGCCGTGATCACCGACATGCGGCTGCCCGATGGCCTCGGGCTGGAGTTGCTGCAGCGCATGCTCGCGCAGCAGCGCAGCGAGCGCTGCATCGTGATGACCGCCTACGGCTCCGCCGAGAACGCGGTGGAGGCGCTCAAGGCCGGCGCCTTCGACTACCTGACCAAGCCGGTGGACCTGAAGCAGTTCCGCAGCGTGGTCGCGTCCGCCATCCACGACCGGGCGCCAGCCCGGCTCGCCGCACGCGGCGCGGCTTCGCGCAGCGAGCGCACGGTCGCAGCGGCGGCGCCGACCGCCCAGTCGGCGCTGGAGAGGCTGGTGGGCGGGTCGGCCGCCATGCAGCAGGTCAAGGAGCGCATCGCCAAGGTCGCCCGCGGCATGGCGCCGGTGCTGGTGCGCGGCGAATCGGGCACCGGCAAGGAGCTGGCGGCGCGCGCGCTGCACGCCTGCAGCCACCGAGGCGACGGGCCCTTCGTCGCCGTCAACTGCGGCGCGATTCCCGAGTCGCTGCTGGAAGCCGAGTTCTTCGGCGCCCGCAAGGGCTCGTACACCGGCGCCGCCGCCGACCGCGAGGGCTATTTCCAGGCGGCGCGCGGCGGCACGCTGTTCCTCGACGAGATCGGCGACCTGCCGCTGGCCATGCAGTCCAAGCTGCTGCGCGCGATCCAGGAGCGCCACGTGCGCGCCCTCGGCTCGACCCAGGAAGACGCGGTCGACGTGCGCGTCGTCAGCGCCACCCATCGCGACCTCGCCGCCGACGTGGCCGCGGGGCGCTTCCGGCAGGACCTGTTCTATCGGCTGAACGTGATCGAGATCGTGCTGCCGCCGCTGCGCGAGCGGCGCGACGACCTGCCCGCCCTTTGCGACGCGCTGCTGGCGCGCATCGCGCAGGACTCCGGCATGCCGGTGCCGCAGCTGTCGCGCGCCGTCGTGGAGCAGCTCGCCGCCCAGCCGCTGGCCGGCAACGTGCGCGAGCTGGAGAACCTGCTGCACCGAGCCGTGGCGCTGTCGGACGGCGAGGCCTTGCAACTCGACGCGATCGCCTGCGCGCCGGCGGTCGTGGCTTCTGCCGCAGCGCCCACCGCGCCGGCCCCGCCCGCGGGGGACAACGACCCGCCCCCCATGCCCAGCGACCTGCAGGGCTGGCTGGACCAGCAGGAGCGGGACATCCTGGTGCGCGCGCTGCAGGAGACCGGCTTCAACCGGACCGCGGCGGCGCAGCGCCTCGGCCTGAGCCTGCGGCAGATCCGCTACCGCATCGCCCGGCTGGCGATCGCCGCGCCCGGCGACGAGCCGAATGAGACCGCCGCCTGAACCCGATGCGCTCTGGGCGAGCGGCTGGTACCGCTTCGCCCGGCGCCTGGACTCGCCCAACTTCGGCCCGCGCCCGCCCGGCGCTATCGTCGACCTGGTGGTGGTGCACTCCATCAGCCTGCCGCCCGGCCGCTACGGCGGCGACGAGGTGCAGGCCCTCTTCACCAACCGGCTGGACTGGGACGCCCACCCGTACTTCAAGTCGATCGAAGGCGTGCAGGTGTCGGCGCACTTCTACGTGCGCCGCGGCGGTGAAGTCTGGCAGTTCGTCAGCTGCGACGACCGGGCCTGGCACGCCGGCGCCTCGTGCTGGCGCGGGCGCGACAACTGCAACGACGACTCGGTGGGCATCGAGCTGGAAGGCATCGAAGGCGGGCCGTTCGAGCCGGCGCAGTACGAGGCCCTGGCCAGCCTGTGCGCCGCGCTTGCGCAGCGCTACCCGGTGCGCCACGTCGCCGGGCACGAGCACATCGCGCCCGGCCGCAAGCAGGACCCCGGCGCCGGCTTCGACTGGGGCCTGCTGCAGCGCAGCCTCGCGTGGGACGCGTCGGCGTTTCCGCCGGCGGTCCACCCGTAAGGTGCGCAATCGTCACGGCTGAGTTGCGTGCGCGCACCTCGCGCGAGCCGTGAGGGCGCGCGCGAACCCGTCGGCCCGCGATGCCAGGCAGCACGCGCGTTTGCCCGGAAAAGCGCACACGCTGTCCACAGCCTCTCCACGCCTTACCCACGGGTCAACCACTACCTATAGCGCTTGATCTCGCCGGGGGCACTATCTATAGTGTCCTTGACGAAAGTCGCGATTACACTCGCGGCCTTCCAAAGAACAACTGCAGCAGAGGAAACGACCCATGCAAGTCCCGAGCGCCGCCGGCCTTTCCCCCCGTCCCGCAACCGCCTTCGCCGCCCCC
>JAKFEA010000249.1:0-1606 GCA_036675905.1 Acidovorax sp.
AAACGGGCGCGAAAAGGCGACAAAAAGTGATGTGCCGGCAATCTACAGCGACTTCCAGAGCGAGTCAAAGTCTTCCTCCCCGCCTGGGCTGCGGCTTTCCGGGGTTGTGACAGGCTTGTCCTGGTCGCCGGGCGGCTGTTCGACGCTGCGGTATTCGAACTGGTTGAAACTGCCGGTGCTGGTTTGCCGGCGGCTGAGTACCGCGCGGCGCTCGGTGCCGTTGAGGTTGATCATCACCTTGTTGCCTTCCTGGAACGGCAGGCGCGGGGTGATCAGGGTGGCCGGCCGGGAGATCGCGCTGATTTCCGGCAGCAGCAGGGTGCGCAGGTATTGGCTGTTTTGCTCGGCCTTGCGCAGCAGCTGCAAGCCGCAGGACTGGGCGTGCGGGGCGATCAGCTCGATGCCCATCTGCGTGCCGCCGCCGCGGACCTGGCGAATCCAGCGGACCACGGCGACGCTCCAGCCCTGCTCCGGGCTGTCCTGCACGCCGAGCAGTTCGCCGGCCTGCAGTTGGCTCGGCACGTCCTTCGGCCAGGACAGGCAGTAGCCGCCGGGGCTGTGGTTGACGATCGGCAAGGCGAAGGTTGGATAGCTTTCAGCGCCGACGGGCTCTGGCGGACTGTCTTGCTGCCTGGGTTTGCTGTACTCGATCTCCTCGAAAGGCAGACCCTTGCTCCAGTCGTTGCTCTTCTGCGCATCGAAGGCGGCGGCCCAGACGTCCGGGGCGCCGCTGCTGGCGGTGAAGACGGCGGTACCGGTTTCGCTCGGGAGCTGGAGAATCTCGTTGAACGGCCGTTGGTTGGCCAGGAAGAAGTGCAGCGCGCTCATGCCGATGCACAAGGTCAGCAGCCCCTGGCCGTGGGTGCGTTGGAAGGTCCGTTCGGAGATGTCGCCCCAGGCGGCGGCAAGGTGCTGCAGCATGTCCAGGCTGACGCCTTCGGGCACCAGCAGGCGCGGCTGCGCGAGCTGCTCCGGCGGCTGCGCCAGGTGATCCTTGATCGCCTCGACCAGCGGTTGCGGGTCGAGACCCAGCGCGTTGTGCAGCTCGCCGCGCTGAAACAGCGAGGTATAGCGCGGCGGACCGTCCAGTTGCGGGGCGATCGCAAACAGGCTCGAAGGGGCGTCAGCCGCTTGCAGGGTGACCAGCGCGCTCCAGGGTTCCAGGACTTCGGCCAGGCGCGCGATAGCGCTCTGGCGCATCTGGTTGCAGCGGGCGCAGCCGAGCAGCAGGGCGACCAGGTAGCTCTGTTCGGTGCTCAGGCCCTGGGTATGGCGGGCCAGCGGATCACGGATCGCCAGCTTTTGCAGGTTGCGCTCGCGGGCGATCAGGTACAGCTGGTGCAGTTCCAGCCACAGCCCCTCCGGCACCGGACAATACAATTGGCTGGCGCGGATCAGTGGGCCGCACAGGCTGTGGGTGGCGCGTTGCAGGGCGACGGAGAGTAGCTGGTTGCGCTCCTGCTTGGCCTGTGCGGCCACACGGGCAACGATCAGCTTGTAGCCGACCGCCAGGTGGTTCTGCAGGGCCTGGCACAGATTGGCGACTTTGCGCGGGCGTTCGTCGAGGACGATGGCCTGGTTGAGGAAGTGCCGCTCCAGGTGCTTG
>JAKFEA010000250.1:0-7710 GCA_036675905.1 Acidovorax sp.
ATCGAACGCGCCCCGGGCGCGCTCGAGGATGCCGCGCATGACATGCTGGCGCGCGGCAGGGGCTGGCGCAGCCGCCTGGTCGAGGGGCTGCGGGTACTCGCGTCGTTCCAGCCGGAGGCCGCCGGGTCTTTGGCGTCGGTGCTGGGTTTGACAAGGCGTGCCATTGCGGGTTTGCCTCGCAATCCATCGCCGGAAGCCTGATACCGAAATCGCTGTTCAGCGCGCTTGTGCACAGAGTGGATTCACTCCGCCAATTGCCGCAGCACAGCTTTGCGCTTCTTCATGATGTCGCGCGCCGCCGTCATCTGCTCATGCTCACGGCACTCGTGCCCCCCGCTCTCCAGCTCGTCCAGGATCGGGCAGTCGGGCCGCTCGTCGCCGTGGCAGCAATCGACCAGGTGCTGCAGCGTGCGACGCATCGCCTCCATCTCCTCCAGCTTGCGCGTCAGCTCCTCGACGTGCTTGCTGGCGATGCGGTGCACCTCGTGGCTGGAGCGGCGGCGGTTCTGCCACAGCTTGACCAGCTCGGTGATCTCGGCCATCGAGAAGCCCAGGTCGCGCGAGCGGCGGATGAAGCGCAGCGTGTGCACCTCGCGCTCGCCGTACTGGCGGTAGCCGGAATCGGTGCGGTGCACCACGGGGAGCAGGCCCAGCGACTCGTAGTGGCGGACCATCTTGGCCGACACGCCCGAGCGGCGCGCGGCCTCGCCGATGTTCCAGGGTCCGGTATCAGCCATGGCGGGAACCTTTCCAGCGGCGCAGCAGCAGCGCATTGGTGACCACGCTGAAGCTGCTGAAGGCCATCGCGGCGCCGGCGATCACCGGGCTGAGCAGGCCGAATGCGGCCAGCGGGATGCCGACCACGTTGTAGATGAAGGCCCAGAACAGGTTCTGGCGGATCTTGGCGTAGGTGCGGCGCGAGATGTCGATGGCGTCGGCCACCAGCGCCGGGTCGCCGCGCATCAGCGTGACGCCGGCGGCGTGCATGGCCACGTCGGTGCCGGTGGACATCGCGATGCCGACGTCGGCGGCAGCCAGGGCCGGCGCGTCGTTGATGCCGTCGCCCACCATCGCCACCGTGCCGTTGCCGGCCTTCAGTTCGCCGACGATGCGGGCCTTGTCCTGCGGCAGCACCTCGGCGCGCACGTCGTCCATGCCGAGCTGCCTAGCCACCGCGCCGGCGGCGCCGGCGTTGTCGCCGGAGACCAGCGCGGTGCGCACGCCCTGGCGGTGCAGCAGCGCGATTGCTTCGGCGGCGCTGGCCTTGAGCGTGTCGCCGAAAGACAGCATGCCGAGCAGGCGCGGCGTGGCGCCGACCTCGACCAGCCACGAGACGGTTTGGCCGGAGGACTGAGCCTGTGCCGCCGCATCGGCCAAGGGGCCGGCCGCGAGGCCGAGTTCGCCCAGCCAGCGCGTGCTGCCCAGTCGCAGCTCGCGCCCATCGACCCGGCCGGAGATGCCGCGGCCCGCCACCGCCCGCACGCCCTCGGCGGCCGGCAGCGCGATCGATTGCTCCTGCGCCGCGGTCAACACGGCGCGCGCGAGCGGATGCTCGCTGCCGGACTGCAGCGCGGCGGCCAGGCGCAGCAGCTGCGTCGTGTCGCCGTCGGCCGCGACGGCGGCCACCACGCGCGGCTTGCCCTCGGTCAGCGTGCCGGTCTTGTCGAAGGCGACCACGTCGACCTTGTGCGCGACCTCCAGCGCTTCGGCGTCCTTGATCAGGATGCCGCGCCGCGCCGCCACGCCGGTGCCCGCCATGATGGCTGCGGGCGTGGCGAGGCCGAGTGCACAGGGGCACGCGATCACCAGCACTGCCACTGCGTTGAGGATGGCCGTTTCCCAGTTGCCGGTGGCGAATCCCCAGCCCAGCAGCGTGAGCAGCGCCAGCACCAGCACCACCGGCACGAACACCGCGCTGACCTGGTCGACCAGGCGCTGGATCGGCGCCTTCCTGGCCTGCGCCGATTCGACCAGCCGCACGATGCGCGCCAGCGTGCTCTCGGCGCCGAGCGCGGTGGCCTTGACCACCAGCAGGCCCTCGGCGTTGACCGAGCCGCCGGTCACGCGGTCGCCGGCGTGCTTGGCCACCGGCAGGCTCTCGCCGGTGATCATCGATTCGTCCAGGTGGCTGGCGCCTTCCAGCACTTCGCCGTCGGCCGGCATGCGTTCGCCGGGGCGCACCACGAGGCGGTCGCCCAGCACCACCTGCGCCACCGGCAGCTCGATTTCGCGGCCGTCGCGCTGCACGCGGGCCACGTCGGGGCGCAGCGCATTGAGTGCGCGGATCGCCGCCGTGGTCTGGCGCTTGGCCCGGCCTTCCAGCCACTTGCCCAGCAGCACCAGCGTGATCACCACGGCGGAAGCCTCGAAGTAGAGGTGCGGCATGCCGTGGTCGCCGTGGGCGAGCAGCTGCCAGACGCTCAGGCCGTACGCGGCCGAGGTGCCGATCGCCACCAGCAGGTCCATGTTGCCGCTGCCGGCGCGGGCGGCGGCCCAGCCGGCGCGGTAGAAGCGCGCGCCCAGCCAGAACTGCACCGGCGTGGCCAGCGCCCACTGCAGCCAGCCGGGCAGCATCCAGTCGCTGCCCGCGGCCATGGGGACCATCTGGGCCATCAGCGGCAGCGAGAAGACGGCCGCGGCGATCACGGGCCAGGCGCTGTGCAGCACCGACTCGTGCGAATCGGCCGGGGCTTCTTCCTGCTGCAGCACGTGCGCGTGGTAGCCGGCCTTCTCGACGGCGGCGGACAGCGTGGACGCGTCGGTGCCGGGATCGAGCAGGCACACCTCAGCGGTTTCGGTCGCCAGGTTGACCTCGGCCGAGACCACGCCGGGCACTTTCCTGAGCGCCTTCTCCACCCGGCTGACGCAGGAAGCGCAGGTCATGCCCTCGATCTGCAGCCGCACCGGCGGCGAGGAAGGCGGAAGGGGGAGGGTGGCGGTGTTCATGCGAGGCAGTGTGAACCTTGCCATGATGGCAGGGTCAAGTGGGAAATTGGGGTCAGATTCCAATTTCCAAGCCGCTTGACCTTGCCACGGTGGCAAGCTCCAGAGTGAGGCTTTGCCATTCACACAGGAGCGTTCCCATGCATGAATTCAAGCTGCCCGACATGAGCTGCGGCCACTGCGTCAAGGCCGTGACCGAGGCCGCGCACGAAGTCGACCCGCAAGCCAGGGTGCAGGTCGACCTCGACCGCAAGCAGGCCACGGTGGAGTCGGCCGAGCCGAAGGAGAAGTTCGCTGCCGCGTTGACCGAAGCGGGGTATCCGCCGGCTTGAGGCGTGTCATGGCGGGCTTGACCCGCAATCCATCCTCCGACGCTTGAATGGCCTTCTGCGCGGTGGAGTCCGCAGGAGATGGATCCTGGCTTTCGCCAGGATGACAAGCGGTGTGGCTGTTGGCGGGATGAATGGCTGCGTGGCTTTCGCCAGGATGAATGCAGTGGTGTCACGCCCGGTGCGCCCGAGTTTGTCATTGCGGGCTTGACCCGCAATCCATCCCCCGACGCATGAACACCGCCCGCGGCGTTCAGCCCCCCGAAACGCATCCCCAACCCGCAGGATGTCAATTCCACGCGCCGGCGCGAGCATCCGCCGGTGAATTACTACGTTTACCTGCTCGCCAGTCGCCGCAACGGCGCGCTGTACGTCGGCGTCACCAACAACCTGATCCGCCGCATCCACGAGCACCGTGAAGGCCTCGTCGACGGATTCACCAGGCGCTACGGCATCAAGCACCTGGTGTGGTTCGATTCCACCGGCGACGTCCTCGCCGCGATCGCAAGGGAGAAGCAGTTGAAGGATTGGAAGCGGGCCTGGAAGATCGAGCTGATCGAGCGCGAGAACCCGGGCTGGCGGGACCTGTACCCGTCGATCCTGGGATAGGACGGGACTCGCCGGTCAGACCAGCGCCGTAGCCACGGTGATCGCTCCACCTGCGGTCGCGGCGGCCAGATAGCCGACTGCCACGCGCCCGGCGAGAGCCCGGCCGCCGAGCGCAGCGGTCATGCCGAACTTCACCAGCATGTTGGCCACCGCCGCCAGGACGATCGCAGTGGCGGTGTCCTCGGCCGCGAGCGCGCCGTTGCCAAGCATCTGCACGCTGGATATCACGATCGCGTCCACGTCCACGGCGCCGGAAACGAAAGCCACGGCGTACACGCCGCGGGTGCCCAGCAGGTCCTGCGCCGAATGCACCAGCACCGAAACCACGCCCAGCGCCAGGGCGAAGCCGAACGCCGTGCCCAGGTCGAAGAGCTTGGCCTCGCCGTCGACTCGGGCCTCGTGCGCCGATGCGCGTCCCAACCACAGCAGCGCAGCGGCCGCGAAGCACGCCACGCCCATCGCCACCAGCAGTCCGCCCAGCCGCAACGCCGTCCCCGCCTGCAGCAGCGTGACCACGACGGCCATGCGCAGGAACATCATCCCGTTGGCTGCGACGACGGCTGCGGCGGCCGGCCGCGCCAGGGCGGGCGTGACGCGGACCGATCGCGACAGGGCCAGCGTGGCGGCGGTGGACGACGCCAGGCCACCCAGCAAACCCACCCACAGCAGGCCGTGCTGGACGCCCTGCCAGCGGCTAGCCGCATGCCCCAGCAGCGACAGCGCCGCGATGAAGATCACCGCCAGCCACAACTGGAAGGGATTGATCGCGTCATAGGGGCCGAAGCCCTCGTTGGGCAGCAGCGGCAGGATGACGGCGCTGAGCACGCCGAGCTGCAGCACGGCGTCGAGTTCGGCAGCCTGCATGCGGCGCAGTCCGCGGTGCAGCGGCCCTTTGAGGTCCAACAGCAGCGCCACCAGCACGGCGGCGCCGACCGCGTGCAGGGGGTAGCCCTGTCCGGCTGCGGCGCCCAGCACGAAGGTGACCAGCGCTGCAATGGCGGTCGTGATGCTCAGGCTGCCGGTCTTCGAAGCAGTCCGCTGCCACGAGATCGCGAACAGCGCGCCGGTGGCCAGCAGGCCGGCGGCGATCGGCCCGGGCGAGCCCGGCCAGCCCCAGCCGAGCAGGCCGCCCAGCAGGCCGATCAACGCGAAGGTGCGCAGGCCCGCCACGCGGCCGCCCTCGGGGCGATCGCGCGCCTGCCATCCGCGCTGCAGCCCCACCAGCAGCCCGGAGGCGAGCGCGCCGCCGATGGACTGGAGGGTGGGGAGCAAGTCGGTGGAAAGATTGCCCATCGATGGGATTGCACCACGGACCCGCGGCATCTCACTGGCGAATCCAGCGACACAACGCGTGTCATCCCGGCGAACGCCGGGACCATCTCCCGACGACGGCTTACCGCAGGCGGTGTTCAGGCCTCGGGCGATGGATTGCGGGTCAAGCCCGCAATGACAACTCTGCGTCGAGCCCCGACGATGACACCGCAGGCACCCACCCACCGCATGTCATCCCGGCGAACGCCGGGAACCATCTCCCGACGACGGCTTACCGCAGGCGGTGTTCAGGCCTCGAGCGATGGATTGCGGGTCAAGCCCGCAACGACAACTCTTTGTGAAGCCCCGCAATGACTCCAAGGGAGCTCAAGCCCGCAGCGACAAGCCCGTTGTCGCGGCCGCCAACTCCCCGAACACGTCGATCGCCCCCGGCGCATGGGCCAGCGTGTTGCAGGTGACCACCTCGCCGGCGCCGGCCGCTTGCAGCACGTCCATCGCATCCGGCGCCAGCACCGCATGCACGCCGATGCAGGCGGGCGCCTGCCGGAAGACGGCGCGCACGTGCCGCACGGCCGTGGCCATGGTGCGGGCGCTGGAGATGATGTCGTCGATCAGCACTGGCTGGCGGTCGGCCAGGCCTGCGGCTTGCGGCAGCGAGATCTCCACCGAGCGGTCTCCCAGGCGCTGCTTGGTGAGCACCAGCACCGGACAGCCCACGCGCGCGGCGACGTCGCGCACCCATTGCTCGCTTTCGCCGTCCGGGCCGATCACCACCGGGCGCGGCAGCCGCTGCGAGATCCAGCGCGCGATCGCCGGTGCACTGGGCGCCGCCGCGGTCGGGATGCGGTAGATCACGTCCAGGGACGGATATCGGTGCAGGTGTGGATCCACCGTCACCAGGCGGTCGAACGACTGCGAGATCACGCGCGCGAAGGTGCGCGAAGTCACGGCTTCGCCGGGCTGGAAGCGGATGTCCTGCCGCATGTAGGGCAGGTAGGGCGCGGCCAGGCCGACGCTGGCTGCGCCCAACTCGCGCGCCGTATCGGCCAGGAACAGCAGCGTGAGCGCCAGCGGGTCGGGGTCGCGCAGCGTGGCCATCACCCACACGAGCGCGCCTTCCACGCTGTCGTGCAGGCGCAGGTAGGTTTCGCCATCGGGAAAGCGGCGGGATTCGACGCGGGCCACGAGGACGTTGTCGCCCGAGCAGGCGCGCAGGTGGGTGGCGAACAACTCGGCGGCCGGTTCGGCGCCGGGTGCAGGGAGGATGACCGTCCTCATGCGCCGTCCCCGATCGCGATCAGCCCCGGCTGGGCGTGCACGTAGTCGGTGGCGTAGTCCAGCTCGCCCTGGCTGCGCGCATGCAGCATGAACAGCGGCTGGCCGGCTTCGACGCGATGGCCCAGCTTGACCTCCAGCGTCACGCCGGCCACGGCGTCGACCGGGGCGCCGGCCAGCTTGGCGGCCATGGCGATGCGGCGGTTGTCGATGGCCTGCACGATGCCGGCGTGCTCGGCCGCAATGGCGCGCACGTGCGGCGCGCGGCCGGGCTCGCGCAAGCCGCCCTGCGCCTCGCAGATGGCGGCGAACTGCCGCCAGGCCTGCCCGCTGTCCAGCGTTTGCCGCGCCAGCGCCAGGCCTTCGCCGACTGCGGCCCGACCCGCCATCTCCAGCAATGCACCCGCGAGCACCAGCGACCGCTCGCGAAGGTCCGCCGGCGCCTCGGCACGCGCTTGCAGGACCGCGAGCACGTCGTGCGCTTCCAGCGCCGGCCCGATGCCGCGACCGACCGGCTGCAGGCCATCGGTCTGCAGCACGCGCACGTCGAGGCCGATCGCGGCGCCCACGTCCACCAGCGCCGCGGACAACTCCGCGGCAGCCGCGACACTGCGCACCTTGGCGGTCGGCCCCACGGGAATGTCGATCAGCACCTGGCGCGACCCCGCCGCCGCCTTCTTCGACAGCACCGAGGCCACCAGCTGCGCCGCGCCGTCCAGGTCCAAGGGCCGCTCGACGCGGATCAGCACGTCGTCGGCCGGGCTGAGCTGCACGGCCCCGCCCCAGACGATGCAGCCGCCGTGGCGCTCCACCACGCGGCGCATCGCGGGCAAATCCAGCGCCACCGGAGCCAGTGTTTCCATCGCATCGGCGGTGCCGGCCGGCGAGGTGATCGCGCGCGACGAGGTCTTGGGCATGGCGACGCCGCAGGCCGTGACGATGGGCACCACCAGCAGCGTGGTGCGATTGCCCGGCAGTCCGCCGACGCAGTGCTTGTCGACCACGGTGTCGAACGGCCATTGCAGGCGCTCGCCGACGTCGACCATTGCGCGCGTGAGATCGATCACCTCCTGCCGATCCATGCGGTCACCCACGCAGGCCGTGACGAACGAGGCCAGGTGCAGGTCCGACAAGCGCCCCGCGGCGACGTCGCGCATGATCGCCAGCAGCTGCGGATAGTCGAGCCGCTCGCCGTAGGTCTTGGCGCGGATGTGGCGCAGCGACTGCAGCACCGGCGGGTGGCGGATCTCCAGCGGCTCGCCGCCCGCAAGCCCCAGCAGCC
>JAKFEA010000251.1:0-4638 GCA_036675905.1 Acidovorax sp.
GCGCGACGTCGGCGAAGCGGCCGAGAAGCACGGCGGTGTCACCGTATCGCTGCCGGTGAGCAAGGCGACGATCGCATCGCGCCTGTCGCTGACGCCCGAATACTTCTCGCGCGTGCTGCACGAACTGGAAGAGGAGGGGCTGATCGAGATCGACCGAAGGGAGATCCGGATCAGCGATCCGAAGAAGCTGGCGCAGTACCAGCTGCAGTGACTGCCTTTCCCCTCCCCCTCCGGGGGAGGGTTGGGGTGGGGGCACGCGGGCGACGAGGCCAAAGGGGTTCGCGTTGCACGCGCCCCCCTCCCAACCTCCCCCCGGAGCGGGGAGGAGCAAATTCAGTGCGACGTCCCTTCCGACCGTCCCACCTTGTTCCCCACGTTGTACTTGCCCACCGGCTTGCTCATGGGCAGGCGCTTGACTTCCTTGAGCGTCGCCGCGTCGTAGACGATCAGCGCGCCGTCGCGCTCCCACAGGCTGGCCAGGGCGTAGCGGCCGTCCTTGGTGAACTCGATGTGCGACACGGTCTTGCCCGGCTGCGGCCGCAGCGCGGCGACCGGTTCCAGCGTGCGCTTGTCGATCACGGTCAGCGTGTCGCGCGCCGGGCTCATCATCGAATCGACCCAGGCATAGGGCGTGTTCTCGTGGCTGCGCATGAAGAAGCCCGGCCCCGGCGTGGCGATGCGCTTGATCGCCTTCCAGCCGTTCATGTCGATCACCGTCACCAGCCCTTCCTTCAGGTCGGGCGTGGCCAGCACGCGCGTGCCGTTCCAGGCGAAGGTGATGCCCGATCCCAGGTGCGGCATGGCACCCAGCGGCAGCTGCGCGATGCGCCGGCGCGCGTCCAGGTTGACCACCTGACCCGAGCCGGGTTGGCCGGGCTTGGGGCGGGCGGCGCCGATCGCGTGGCGGTAGTCCGGGTCGAAGAAGAAGTCGTCCAGCGGCTCTTCCAGCGGCGTGCGACGCACGCCCAGGAAGCCGGGCTTGCCGATCGCCTCGCCCATGCGGAAGTCGTGCACCAGGCCGTCGTAGACCGGCGGCGCCTTCTCGTCGTACGAGATCTCCCACAGCTCCGGGATGTCCTTGAGCGCGACGACGAAGCTGCGACGCGGCGCGGCGTCATAGACCGCCGACACGCGCGAGCTGTGCTGGCCGTCCAGGCTGGCCGCCGCATAGGTGCGCACCAGGTTCAGGTCGGCGTCGAACAGCGCGAGCGAGTGCGGCAGGTAGTTGGCGGCCAGCACCCAGCGGCCGTCGCTGCTGACGGCGACGTTGCGCATGTTCAGCCCGGCGCGCACCTCGGCCACCACCGCCAGGTTCCACAGGTCGTACTTGGTGATCCAGCCGTCGCGCGAACCGAAGAAGACGAAGCGGCCGTCCGGCGTGAACTTGGGGCCGCCGTGCAGCGCGTAACGCGAGGGGAAGCGGTGGATGGCTTCCATGCGATCGCCGTCGACCAGCGACACATGGTGGTCGCCGCCTTCCACGACCACGAACAGGTTCATCGGATCGCCGGTCCAGCGTGGCTTGGCCGGCCATGCCTTCGACTCGGGCACCCACACGCGCGAGGCGCGGATGTCGGCTTCCTCCCAGCGCGGCGCCGGCTGTACCGGCGTGTAGATCCAGGCGGCCAGTGCCGAGACTTCGGCCGGCGCGAGTTGCTGGCCGAAGGCGGGCATCTGGGTGGCCGCGCGGCCTTCGCGGATCACCTGGGTGGCGTCGGCGGCTTTCAGCCGCTCCAGGCTTTGCGGGAGCAG
The DNA here is from genome assembly GCA_036675905.1 of Acidovorax sp. GTDB lineage: Bacteria > Pseudomonadota > Gammaproteobacteria > Burkholderiales > Burkholderiaceae_C > Ramlibacter. The sequence continues at coordinate 1,753 of JAKFEA010000251.1, forward strand.
GGCAGGCCCCATGCCGCCCAGGCGCTGCTCGCCGTGGCAGGACGCGCAGTGGGTGCGGTACAGCGCCGCCGGATCGGGCACGGCGGCCTGCGCGCCCGCGAGCGAGTGCGCCAGCAGGATCACCGCGGTAGCGAACAGTTCAGGCCAACGCATGATCGGCCCTCATGCTCGGCAGGCCGAGCTCGTCGTCGTCGAGGTAGCAGCCCGGATCTTCCGCCCAGGGGTTGCCGGTGAGCTGTTGCGCGCGCACGCGCGTGTTGCCGCCGCAGATGTCGGCCTGCGGGCAGGCGGCGCAGCGGCCTTCCAGCGGACGCGGCCGGCGCTTCAAGCCATCCATCAGCGCGTCGCTGCGGTCCTCCCAGATCGTGGAGAACGGCCGCTCGTGCACGCTGCCCAGGTCGTGGTGCCACCACATGGTGTCGGGATGCACGTGGCCCAGGTTGTCGATGTTGGCGACAGCCACGCCGGAGGCATTGCCACCCCAGGCGACCAGCCGCTCGCGCAGCGCAGGGGCCCATTGCGGCCAGCAGGCCTGCACCCACTGGTGCAGGTACACGCCGTCGGCGTCGTTGTTGCCGCTGACGAAATCGGTGGGCTCGCCCTGGGCCGCCGCCTGCCAGGCCGTCTCCAGCAACAGGTCCATCGCCGCGCGGGTGGCGGCGAACTGCGCGTCGCGCGCGCGGTGGATGTTGCCGCGGCCGGCGTAGTTCAGGTGCGAGAAGTAGAACTTGCCGACCCGCTCCTGCTTCATCAGGTCGAGCAGCGCCGGCAGGTCGTGCGCGTTCATCGCCGTCAGCGTGTAGCGCATGCCGATGTTGACGCCGCGCTCGCGCAGCAGGCGCAGCGCGGCCAGCGAGCTGTCGAAAGCGCCCTGCAGCCGGCGGAACCGGTCATGGGTCTCGCGCAGGCCATCCAGGCTGATGCCGACGTAGTCGAAGCCGTGCTCCGCGATGCGATCGGCCATGGCCGCGTCGATCAGCGTGCCGTTGGTCGACAGGCCCAGGTGGAAACCCAGCTCGCGCGCGCGCCGCGCCACCGCCCACAGGTGCGGCGACAGCAGCGGCTCGCCGCCCGAGAGGATCAGCGCCGGCACGCCATAGGACTTGAGGTCCTGCAGCACCGCCAGCATCTGCGCCTCGTCCAGCTCGCCGGGATAGGCGTGGTCGGCCGACAGCGCGTAGCAGTGCTTGCAGGTCAGGTTGCAGCGGCGGGTCAGGTTCCAGATCACGACCGGGCGCACCGGACCGCGGCTGCGCGGAGGCGGCGCCGCCGGATAGCGGCCGGTGCGCTCGGCCTCGGCCACTTCTCGCAGGTATTGGGAAATGCGCAGCATGCGCGGTCACTCCTTGGGCGCTCCGCCGCCAGGCAGGCGGACGCCGGTTTTCTTCAGCAGCTGGGTGCTGTACAGGATGGCGCGATCGCGGCAGGCGCTGCCCAGCAGGTCGCGCACCGTGAGCGCCTGCCGCTCGACCTCGGCGCGGGTGCGGCCGTGCAGCATCACGAACAGGTTGTAGGGCCAGTCGGGCAGGGCCCGGCTGCGGCGATAGCAGTGGGTGACACCGGCCAGCTGCGAGATGCGCTCGCCCAGCTCGTCGACGCGATCGTCGTCCACGTCCCAGACCGTCATGCCGTTGGCCACGTAGCCGAGCCGGTAGTGGTTGGGCACGGCGCCGATGCGGCGGATCACGCCGCGCGCCAGCAGCGAGGCCAGCGTGTCCTGCACTTCCCTGGCGGCCACGCCCAACAGGGCGCCCACGGCCTCGTAGGGCTGGGGCACCAAGGGCAGGCCGCCCTGGGTGGCGGCGATGAGCGCGCGCTCGAAGGGGGAGAGGGCCGGAGAGTTCATGCGGCCTCCGCTGCCAGCGCCCGCAGGCGCAACTCGACCCGGTACTCGCGCTCGCGCACGAAGCGGTGTACCGGCAGCCCGGTTTCGGCCTCGATGGCCTCCACGCACTGGTCCACCGCCGCCTGCGACTCGCCGGCCACCACGAACCACATGTTCAGCCGGTGGCCGCGCCGGTAGTTGTGCGCCACCTCCACGTGCGCGTTGACCCGCGCGGCGATCTCGTCGAAGCGGCCGGCCGGCGCCTGCAGTGCGGCCAGCAGGTAGGCGCCACCGGCCTTCTCGATCTGGTAGAGCGGCCCGAAGCGGGTGAGCACGCCGGTAGCCAGCAGCTTGCGCAGCCGCTCCAGCACCTCTTCCTCGCTCAGGTCCAGCGCCGCGCCGACCTCGGCAAAGGGCCGGTCGCACAAGGGGAAGCCCTCGTGCAGGTAGTCGATCAGCGCCGCATCGATGCGGTCGGAGTGGGCGTGGACATCGAAGGCGTTCATGCGGTGGCCTCCAGCTTGCGTTCACCATTGCCGATGACGGGCGCCGCATCCGCAAAGTAGCGGCCGCCGGTCTGCTTGAAGCGGCGGCCGCTGAACAGGGTGGCATGCGCGTACCGCTGGGCGCCGGTGCGCGCCAGCGCCTGGTCGACCAGCACCTGCACGACCGCTCGCTCGCGGCCATGCACCATGAAATAGAGGTTGTAGGGCCAGCCGGTATCGGGCACGCGCTGGTAGGCGAGGGTGACCCCGGGCTGCGCGGCCAGCGCAGCGCCCAGCGAATCGACCTCCGCGGCCGGCGCCAGCACCACGGTCATCGCGTTCGCGCCGAACCCGGCCTCGTGGTGCCGCACCACGGCGCCGAAGCGGCGCAGGGTGCGCGCCGCCTGCCAGCGCCGCAGCACCTGGAGCACGGCTTCGGTCGGCCAGCCCAGTTCCGCTGCCCACAAGTCGTAAGGCCGCGGCACCAGCGCCAGGCCCTGCTCGGCCAGCGCCGCCAGCGGCCGCTCGGCCGGCGCCACCGGCGCGCAGCGCGCCTGCACGAACGGCGCCGCCAGG
>JAKFEA010000252.1:0-19519 GCA_036675905.1 Acidovorax sp.
TTCGAGCGCCAGCAGGAGCCGCTCGGGCCGGCGCCGCACGCCGCGCAGCAGGTGCGCAAGTGGCTGATCGCCTGGGCCGACCGCAACGGCTACGACATCCACGCCGACGGGCTGGTGGTGCGCAGCACGCTGGACACCCGGCTGCAGAAGGCCGCCAACCAGGCGGTGGCACGCCAACTCGCGCAGTTGCAGCCGCTGGCCGACCGGCGGCGCAAGGCGGGGCAGGAGCGCGAGCTGCTGCAAGCCGGCTTCATGGCCATGGACCCGCGCAATGGCCACGTGCTGGCCTGGGTGGGCAGCAGCGACTTCCGGGTCGACCAGTTCGACCACGTCAACCGGGCGCGGCGGCAACCCGGTTCGACCTTCAAGCCTTTCGTCTACGCCGCGGCATTCATGGAAGGCTGGAAGCCCACCGACACGCTGGTCGACCAGCCCGTGAAGCTGCAGGGCGAGGACGGCGAGGTCTGGAGCCCGCGCGATGCGACACCGCCCACGAACCGGCCCTGGACCCTGCGCGAGGGCCTGGTGCATTCGCGCAACTCGATCACGGCGCAGCTGATGGCGCGGGTGGGGCCGCAGAAGGTGGCTCGGATGGCCCGCGCGATGGGCGTGCTCGACAGCGAGCTGCAGGCGGTGCCCTCGCTGGCGCTGGGCACCAGCCCGGTCACGCTGCGCGAGATGGTGTCGGGCTACGCCACGCTGGCCAACAACGGCCGCTGGATGGACCCGCTGCTGGTGCTGCGCATCGAGGACGCCAGCGGCAAGGTGCTGGCGGCCTTCGTGCCGCCGCGCTCGCAGGAGGTGATGCCCAAGCCGCGCGCGCTAGCGCTGGTCAACGCCATGCGCGGCGTGGTGGACGAGGGCACCGGCAGCGCCATCCGCACCCGCTACGGCATCCAGGCCGATGTGGCCGGCAAGACCGGGACCACCCAGGACAACACCGACGCCTGGTTCATCCTGATGCACCCGCAGCTGGTGGCGGGCGCGTGGGTCGGCTTCAACGATGCCCGCGTCACCATGGCCGATAGCTGGGGCACGGGAGCGCGCAGTGCGCTGCCGATGGTGGGCGACTTCTTCCAGCAGTCGCTGGGCAGGAAGTGGATCGATGCCGGCGCCGAGTGGGACATCCCGCGTCCCCGGCCCAAGCCGAAGCAGCCGCCTCCCGATCCGATCGAGAAGCTGGTCAACGACGTGATCGACCGGATCTTCAAGATCCTGCGGTGACCGGCATGCCGCGTGCCCGCAGCAGCCCCTTGCGCAACTCCCCGAACCACAGCACGCTGCTGCCCATCGCGGCGCAGAGCGCCCATTGCCCGGACGTGAGCGGCACCGTGCCGAAGGCGGCATTGAGCACCCCCACGTGCACGACCACCACCTGCAGCGCCAGCGACAGCGCGACCGCGGCCCACAGCCAGCCGTTGCTGAACAGGTGGTGGAAGGCGCTGGTGGTTTCCGAGCGGGCATTGAAACAGTTGAACAGCTGGGCGAACACCAGCACCGTGAAGCCGGCGGTGCGGGCGCTGTCCAGCCGCTGCGTGCCCTCTATCAACCCGCCGGGCAGGTACAGGTCGATCGTCAGCAGCGTGGCCAGCGCCATCACCAGTCCGGTCTCGACGACGCCGCGCCACATGCGGGCGTCGATTGCGGGCTCGTTGCGCCGGCGCGGCGGGCGCGCCATCAGGTCCCCGGTCGGCGGATCCACGCCCATCGCCAGCGCCGGTCCCGAATCGGTGATCAGGTTGATCCACAGGATCTGCGTGGCCAGCAGCGGCAGCACGAGCGTGCCGCCCGGGCCTGCCGCCTGCAGCCCGATCACGCCGGCGCCGATGACGCCGAGGAACACCGTCAGCACCTCGCCCATGTTGGACGACAGCAGGTAGCGCAGGAACTTGCGGATGTTGTCGTAGATGGCGCGCCCCTGCCGCACCGCCTCGACGATGGTGGCGAAGTTGTCGTCTGCCAGGATCATCCGGGCTGCCTCCTTGCTGACCTCGGTGCCGGTGATGCCCATCGCGATGCCGATGTCGGCAGCCTTCAGCGCGGGAGCGTCGTTGACGCCGTCCCCCGTCATGGCGACCACGCCTCCGCCGGCCTGCAGGGCGTCGACGATGCGCAGCTTGTGCGCCGGGGCGACGCGCGCGTAAACGGACACCTTGCGTACCGCCGCTGCCAGGCCCTTCGCGTCCATCGCGTCCAGCTCGGCGCCTGTCAGCGCGTGGGCGCCGGGCTCCACGATTCCGAGGTCGGCTGCGATGCGCGCCGCGGTGCCAGGGTGGTCACCGGTAATCATCAGCACCCGGATGCCCGCGCGCCGCGCCTCGCGGATGGCCCGTGAGGCCTCTTCTCGCGGCGGGTCGATGATGCCGACCGTGCCGACGAAGATCAGGTTCTGCTCCGGCGCGGCCACGGGATCCTCGTCCTCGGCCAGCGGCCGGTAGGCCACGGCCAGCGTGCGCAAGGCGGCATCCGAGAGCTGTGCCACGCCGGCCAGGGCCCGCGCCCGCTGCGCGTCGTCCAAGGGCAGCACCTCCATGCCGACGCGCACGCGAGTGCAGCGGGTGATCAGCACATCCGGCGCGCCCTTGGTGACCAGTACCAGTGCATCGCCGTGCTCATGGTCGCGCTCGATCGATGACATCAGCTTGCGCTCGGAGTTGAACGGGATCTCCGCCACCCGCTCGAAGCGCCGCTGGCGCCGCTCGTGCACGCCCAGCTTGCGCTCGGCCACCAGGAACGCCGCCTCGGTCGGATCGCCCTGGATCTCCCACTGGCCGCCTTCGCCCTGGCGCAGCTGCGCGTTGCCGGCGAGGCTGCCGCCGCTGAGCACCACGACCTGCTCCGCATGCACCGGCCCGCCCGACAGCGCTTTGCCGCCGAGTTGCACCTGCCCTTCGGGGACGTAGCCGATGCCCGTCACGCGGCTGTCGCCCGACGCCGTGACCACCCGCTGAATCGTCATCTCGGCACGGGTCAGCGTGCCGGTCTTGTCCGAGCAGATCACGGAGGCCGAGCCGAGCGTCTCGACCGAAGAGAGCTTCTTGACCACCGCCTGCTGCGCCGCCATGCGCTGCACGCCCAGCGCCAGCACCACCGACAAAATGGCGGGCAGGCCCTCGGGCACGGCTGCCACCGCCAGCGAAACACCCAGCAGCAGGACCGGGATCACGTCGGCGGGACCGCGGATGTCGGACAACAGCAGCACGGTGCCCACCACCACCGCTGCAATCACCGAGACCGCCAGCGCCAGCATGCGTCCGATGCGGGCCACCTCTTTCTGCAGGGGCGTCGGCTCCTCTTCAGTGGACTCCAGCATCTGCGCAATGGCGCCCATCTCGGTGTGCATGCCGGTCGCGGTGACCACTGCCCGGGCATTGCCTTGCGCCACGGCCGTGCCCTTGAACACCATGCACAGTCGGTCGCCCAGCGGCGCGGGCGCCTCCAGCCGGGCCGGGTCCTTCAGCACGGCTTCGCTCTCACCGGTGAGCGACGCTTCCTGCACTCGGAGGTCGGCGGCCTGCAACAGCCGCGCGTCGGCGCCCACCGAGTCACCCTCGGCCAGCAGGAGCAGGTCGCCCGGAACCAGTTGTTCGCTGGGGATGCGCTGCTGGCGGCCTTCGCGCAGCACCGCGGAGCTGGCCGCTGTCATGCGTGCGAGGGCGGCCACGGCGCGCTCGGCCTTGGCTTCCTGGGCAAAACCCAGCAGGGCATTGAAGACCATCACCGCCGCGATGACCACCGGATCCACCGGCCAGCCGCCGCGGCCCTCGGCGGCCCAGGCGACCAGCGCGACCGCCAGCGCCCCCAGCAGCAGGTACACCAGCGGGTCCTGGAACTGCGCCAGCAGGCGGCGCCAGGCTGGCAGCGGCGGCCGGGCGCGCAGCGCATTCGGGCCGTGCCGCGCAAGCCGGAGCGCAGCCTCGGCACCAGTCAGCCCCTGCGACGGATCCGTGCCGCTCGCCAGCGCCACCTGGCCGGCGTCAAGCAGCGAGGGGTCTTGGGCGAAATCGGCGCGAGGGGTCATCGGCATTCAGGCGCCATCCGGTCATCTTGGCACAGGCATTGGTGCCGCCTTCGTGGCAGAAAAAAAAGAACCGGGCCTTGCGGCCCGGTTCGGTCTCCCTCCCTGAAGGGTGACAGCGGGTGACTTACTGGCCGGTGAGCGAACCGGAGGACAGGTAGACCTGGCCGTTGGTGGCCAGGAATGTGCCGGCTGCCAGGATCGCGCGGCTGGCATCGTCGGTCAGCGCGATGGCGCGCCAGTTGGCTTCGCCTGCCGGCGTCGTGATTGGCGCGAAGGTCTGGCCGCCGTTGCTGGACAGCAGGACCTGGCCGCCACCGCCGCCGCTCACCGACGACATGCTCGCCGCGATCACGCCACCGCTGCCCGGCATGGCGATCGAGGTGTAGGCCCCGGAGGCGGTGCTCGCCTGCGTCCAGGTCCAGGTGCCGCCCGCCAGGTTGCCGACGTACAGGCCCGTGCTGCGGGTGGCTGCCGGCACACCGGTGCCGAAGTCTGAATTGCCAGCCACTGCGATGCGAGTGCCGTCATCGGAAATCGCGACGCGGTACCAGCCATCGTTGACTTCGGCGCCGCCGACGATCACGTCCAGGGTCTCGAACGTCGCACCGCCGTCGCCGGAGATATAGATATCGCCATTGTGGCTGGCAGCCACGACCGTCATCCCGTTCGCCGAGCTGTCGACCGAGCGGAACGAATCCGTCAGCGCTCCACCGCCCACCAGCGTGGCGACGGCAAAAGTCGGCGCAGCAGCGTCGAAGTTGCTCGAGTGGAAGATCGAGCCGTTCATCACCACTGCGACCGCGCGGGTGCCGCCTTCGGAAACCGTGACACCCTCGTACGCCAGGCTGCCCGTCGGGTTCACGACCGTGTCGACAGCCGCCCAGGTGGCACCGCTGTCGACCGACCGGTACAGCCCTCCACCGAACTGGGCGGCGATCATGCGCTCGCCCGCTGGGGTCATGTCCACCGAGATCCACGAACCCGCGGGAGCGGTCGAGGGCGCGAAGTTCGCTCCGCTGTCGGTCGACAGGTAGAGCTGGCTGCCGGCGGCGCCGTTGCTGATGGTCGTGGCGACCAGGATGGAACCGCTGGCGTTGGTCGCCACGGTGTGGTACTGGTCCGCGACCAGGTCGGGCGCGGCCGCCCAGCTGAGGGCCACCGGTGCTGGTGCCGGGGCCGGTGCCGGTGCCGGTGCGGGCGCAGGCGCGCCACCCGCGGCTGGGGCCGGTGCGGCAGCGACCGTGTCGTCGCCACCCCCACCACAGGCAGTGAGCCACAGCGCGGCCACTGCGGCCGTCACGACGACTCTGGTTCTCGTTGATCCCTTGCTCATCTGGTGCCTCCAAGTTGCGTTGATGACGCGGTCGATACACGTCGAAACGAATGGTCGTGGCGCGCCTATGGCTGCGCTTGCCGGTTTGGAGCGTGTGCGTGTAGGAGAACTTCGTGCCCAAAACTCTGCCGATTGCAAGATGTTGCGGCGCGTGGCCTGACAGAGCCATTGACCTTGAAGCAGCGTTCGGCGGGCACGCGTTCGGCATCGGATGGCGATGGCGGGCTCGCCACGAAAAGCGGCCATCCGAAACGCCTGAGCGGTTGCGCGCAGATGGACTCCTCGCACTTTCAGCGCGTTGCCCGTGACGACAGCTTGTTACGACTCCCTCCTACAAGCCGGCGGTTCGCGGCGTGCCTACGCTCACCCATCGCGCAGCCACGCGTGCAGGAGAGATGCGGATGCAGGACGGACAGCCGGGCCAGCGGGCAGCCGAGCGTTTCGGGCTGGCGCTGCCCATCACCATGGAAGGCGAGGAATGCGCCAGCCACGACATCAGCGCGACGGGCGTGCTGCTGGAGTGTCCTGCTGCGCCCGAGCTGGGCGCCACGGTTTCGCTGACGCTGCAGTACCGCGCCGAAGGCCAGGACTTCAGCCTGGACTGCCTGGGTGAAGTGGTGCGCGTGGAGCGGCACGGCGAGAACTACAACATTGCGGTGCGCCTGTCCGAGCCCTTGTTCGCCGGCGCCGTGCCGCAGGAAGGCGGAACGGGCTGAGGGTGGCAGGCAGGGTTCGGCCGCGGGCGGCCAAGGGAGAACAGGTCATGGCAACGAGCGAGCCCCGGGTTGTGGTGCCGTTGGGGCGGCTGCAGGAAAAGCGCGGCGCCGAGCGGTTCGAGATGGAACTGCCGATGACGGTGGCGCAAGGGCAGGGCGGGGTCACCCGGGACGTCAGCGTGAGCGGGCTGTCGTTCACCTCGCGGCAGCCCTACGCGGCCGGCGAGCGCATCGAACTCACCGTCGAGTACCTGCTGGACGGGCACAACTACCCGCTGCGCTGCGAGGCCGTCGTGGTGCGCTGCGAAGCCTGCGCGGGCGGCTTCACGATCGGTGCCCGCCTGGCGACCGCGTTCATCGAGGATGGCCCGGATGGGCCGGCGCAACCCGGCGCGTGATAATGCGCCCATGGGGCTGCTCAACAAGTTCTTGAAGACGGACCAGCGCAACGGCGTGCCTTCGGTGTTGCCTTCCGGCACCCAGTTCCAGGACAGTGACGCGGCGCCGGAAGATGCGGCCGCCGCGCGCACGGCAGTGAGGCGCGAGCTGGTCCAGGTCACCCTGCGGGAGGCCATGCGCCGCCATGCGGTGCCGTCCGACTGGCTCGAGGTGCGCATGCTGCCGGTGGTGTCGCGCAAGAACAAGAGCGGCCTGCACGTGCAGCTGGTCGTCAGGCAGGGGCAGGGCAGCCTGCTGACCTACATCCCGGCCTTCCAGTCCGCCGTGATGGCCGAGATCGAGAAGATCGACCCGCGCGCCTGGGAGTGGCTGCTGAGCATTTCCTGGCAGTTCGCCGGCATCACCTCCCGGAACGCCGGCGAGGCCGCCGCCACGCCCGACTGGCGCATGGGCGGCGCGAGCGCAGTGGCTGCCACACCCACAGCTGCCTCCGGTGCAGCCAGCGCGAAGGCTGCCGAGGACGACCTGTCCGAGGACCTGCAGGCCCTGTTCGCCATTCGCGACGCGGCCCTCCAGGGCGGCGCGTCCGCGCAAGCGCAGCCCGACTTCGAGCCGACCCGGCCGGGGGCTGAACAGGCCTGAGATCCGGCGCGCCGGTGCTCGCGCACCGCTTGCCGCCACGGCATTGCCGTCAGGGCAGGAACTCGACCCGGTCGGCCAGCAGCACGTCGTCCACCACCCGCGAGCCGGTGACCCGAGCGCGGCGGCCGTTGTGCAGGTCGTCGGCCGAGCCGTTCACGAACTCCACGCCGGGGCCGCCGGCGTCGATCTCCTGGGCCTGGATCCGGAAGCTGGCCGGCGACCGCCAGGCCGCTATCGCGCCGGTCGCACTGAAGGGCGACTCGGCGGGCGCGGAGGGCGCGTGGCGCAGCTTCAGGCGGGTGGCCACCAGCACCCCGGCGCGCAGGGTGCCGGCGGCTTCCACGCGGACGCCGGGCACGAGGTCGGCGGCCGACCCGCCCGAGACCTTGGCGCCGGACGCATCCACCGGCAGGCCGTCGACCTGCAGGTCCGCCAGCCCGGTCGCACGCGTGACCACTCCGCCCAGCGAGAAGCGGCCGCCGTCGTCCGACGGGATCGGATACCAGGGCTCGACCGAGTCTGCAGCCAGAGGGTCGCCGGGCGCGCGCGCCCGCACCCGCACCAGTTGCCCTTCGGCCAGCCCCGAGGCCGAGATGCCGCGCAGGGTGGCGCCGGCATAGCTCACCCGCAGTCCGCCGATGGAGAACGTGCGCCGGGCGGCGTCCAGCGAATGCACGGTGCCGGACAGCACCGGCGTGGCGCCTGCGGCCAGCCGCTCGATGCGGGTGGCGCGCAGCTGCGCCCCCACGCCCGGCAGGCCGTGCACCTGGACCGCGTCGCCCGCGCGCAGGTCGGCCAGCGAGCCCAGCCCGCCGGCGTAGACGGTGGACGGATCGGTGGTCACCGGGATCGACAGCACGGTGAGACTGCCTGCGGCGACGTCCAGGTCGGCCACCCTGCCGCGCAGGTCGGCGGCCGAGAGCACCAGCGTGGCCGTGCCGGTGGCCAGGTCGGCGCTGAGCGTGCCGGCCACGCGCACCGTCATGCCCAGCCGCAGCGACACGGTGTCGTCCAGCAGCAGGCGCGCGCCGCTGGTGTCGAAGCGGGTGCCGTTGACGATGATGCTGCCGAAGCCGTCCACCGAGCCTATTCCGCCGCTGTCGGCCACTGCGCCGGTGCCGCCGGAGCCGACGCCTTCGCCCGAGATGCCGGTCCCACCCGAGCCGATGCCGGCCACGCTGGTGTCCCCGCCGCCGCCGCCACCCCCGGTGCCCGGGCTGCCTGCACTCGCTGCGTCCATGAAGCCGCCGGAGCCGCCGATGCCAACGCCGCCTCCGCCGCACGCCGGCAGCGCCAGCAACGCGGCGAGCCACAGCGCGGACAGCAAGCGGCCGGCGAGCTTCATTGGTCAGGCGCCTCCCGTTCGCCGTAGTGGAGGTAGACGCCCACCCGCAGCCGCTGGGTGCCCTGGGCGCCGCTGCGGGTGATGGCCTCGCTCAGCTGGCTGACCAGGTCGCGGTGCAGGGCGGCCCAGCGCTGGCGCATCCACTGGTGGACGGCCTCGCAGTCGCCTTCGCTCAGGCCTTCGGCGAACACCGCGCGCTCGAGCAGCAGCGGACCTTCGCCCATTGCATTGGACACGGCGGCGGCCGCGTGGTCGCGCAGGTTGTCGCCGAGGAAGGCCAGCGTGGCCTGCAGGTCCGCCGTGGGCACGAAGCCTTCGGCGGTCAGTTCGACGTGCGCGGCATCGGCCTTGGCCACCATGCCCAGGCGCATCAGCTCGTCGAGCACGGAGCGGTGGTGCACGTCGCCGCGGCTGGCCTCGCGCGCCACATCCTCGAACGACAGGCCCTCGTCAGTGCCGGCGATCGGCAGGCGCTGCAGCGACGGGTCCTCGCCCGCCAGTTGCAGCCACCGGGTGAAAGTCTTGGCCGCGGCCGACAGCTCGGTGTGGGGCAGGGGGTCGGCCGGCCGTCGCACGCGCGCCGTCACATCCTTGCGATTGAGGCCCGTGGTCACCGCCAGCTGGCTGATGTTGGGCGCCGCCACGCCCTGCTGCTGCCACAGGCGGGTCGCCTCGTCCAGCAGCAGCTCGCGCAGCAGGGTTTCCAGGTGCGGGTGCTTCAGGCCCATGGCCAGGGCGAGCCGCACCAGCGGGCGCATCACGCGCGCGCAGGCGGCTTGGGCCCAGGAGAGGCGGTCTTGCATGGAGACGGACGCAGGAGGTTCGTCCCATTGTTCCCGGCGGGGCTGGTGCTGTGCGCGCTTTTCCCATTCGCACGGCACTGTCTGCCCCTCCGGTAGTCCGAACGAGCCATGCCCGCGCCGGAACTGCCGAGCCACTTCAGGAATCGTCGCGGCCGTACCGGCGGATCACTTCGTAACCGCGCCGGGGGACGCTGCGCACCAGTGCATAGCCAGTGCCGGCGCGCCACTCGACCCGCGCCGATGCCTCTTCCGGCGGCCGCGCTCCGCCGGCCTTGCGCGCGAGGGTGACGTGCGGCCGGTAGCGGCGCTCCTCCAGCGGCCAGTCCAGGCCAGCGAGCGCATCGGCCAGCGCTGCATGCAGCCCCAGCAACGCCGGCGTCGCCGCGAACTCCAGCACGGCGATGCCGCCGGGCCACACGCGGGGCTGCGCGGTGTGCAGTTCCAGGGTCACCGGCGGCGCCTCGACCGTGAGAGCGCGGGCGAACTCGTCCTGGCGCTCCAGCGGCACGCTGCCCAGGAAGTGCAGCGTGAGGTGCAGCTTGTCCGCGCTCACCGGCGCCGCGGCCGGCGGCCATGTCCAGCCCTGCTGCCGCGCGTGGAGCTGCTGGCGAACGGCGTTGTCGGGCCACAGGGCGAGGAACAGCCGCACGGCCCCCTCATTCGGCGTCTTCATCGCACGGATTTCATTGATGAGCCCACAAGCAGAGCCTCGCTTGGTAGAGTGCGCGGCGCCATGTTCCTGCCTTTCTCCTTCACCGTGCCGTGACGCGGCCCGAGATGCCCGCGGACCTGCGGCGCTTCATCCTCACCAGCATCCCTTCGGTGCCTTACCTGGAGGCGGTGCTCCTGTTGCGCGCAGAGCCGGCCCGCGAATGGAACGCGGCCGATGTCGCCCGTCGCCTGTACCTGCCCGAGTCGCGCGCGACCGAGTTGCTGCTGCAGCTCGCCAGCGCCGGCGTAGCCGTGTCCGGCGTGGCCGGCGCGTGCCGCTACGGACCCGCGGCTGCGGAGCTGCGCGAGATGCTCGACCGGCTGGCCGCGGAGTACGCGTCCGACCTGGTGGGGGTCAGCGACCTGATCCATTCCGGCGTCGACAAGAAAGCCCGGCAGTTCGCGGACGCATTCCGCTGGAGAAAGGACGCCTGAGATGGCCGCTGTCGTGTATGCGCTGTGCGCGCTGACCAGCCTGACCTGCTTCGTGCTGCTCTGGCGCGGCTGGCGCGCCGGGGGGCATCGGCTGCTGTTCTGGGCCGCGTTGTGCTTCATCGGGATGACCCTCAACAATTTCATGCTGGTCGCGGACAAGGTGGTCTACCCGACGGAGATCGACCTCAGCAGCTGGCGGCTGTGGGCTGCCCTCGGCGCGGTGCTGCTGCTGCTGTTCGGCCTGATCTGGGAGGAGGAGTAGCCCATGAACCAGATGATGATGGGCGCCATCGCGATGGGCTCGTTCGTGGTCGGGTTGTTCTTCTTCCGCTTCTGGCGAAGCACCCGCGACAGCTTCTTCCTGTGGTTCGCGCTGTCGTTCTGGCTGGAGGCCGGCAACCGCGTCGCGCTGGCCCTGCTGTTCGCCGCCAGTGAACTGGAGCCGCTGTTCTATTTGCTGCGCGTGGTCGCCTACGGGCTGATCGTGCTGGCCATCCTGCAGAAGAACCGCCGGCGGCCGCCCGCGCCCTGAGGCAGGGGGCGACTCACAGCTTGGGGATGCGCACCGTCTTGCTGACCATCAGCGTGCCTGACAGCACGAACAGCAGCGACAAGGGGTGCAGCACCCAAGGCCCCAGTTCCATCGCGCCGCCGTAGATCGAATCGCCCATTCGATCCTGCCAGGCGGCCCAGGCCAGCACGGCCGTGAGCAGCACGCTGGTGGGGATGGGCGTGCCCTCGAAGTAGGCGACCTTGCCGCCCGCGCCGGCCAGCGCATCGGCGGTGACGTTGTAGCGGGCCAGCCGGCTGACGCCGCAGCAGACGAAGTAGACCAGCGCCATCGCGTCCCAGCCGCCCTGCAGGCCGGCGGCGAAGCCCAGCGCCGCCGGTGCCACGCCGAACGAAATCACGTCCGACAGCGAGTCCAGCTCGCGCCCGAGCGGCGAATGCTCGTGGCGCGCGCGGGCGATGCGCCCGTCCAGCACGTCGAAGGCGAAGGCTGCGGGCGCCAGTGCGGCGGACGCCAGGAAATGCGAGGTGTCGCCGCTGGCCATGTACAGCATGGCGAGGAACACCGCGCCGACGCCGCACGCAGCGTTGCCCAGGGTGAAGAAGTCGGCGAGGTGGAAGCCTCGCAGCATGGAGAAGTGGCGCGGGGCGGCTTGCTGCATGGCGATAAGGTGCTGGCTCCACCTTAGGCCGCGGCATCGCCGCACCCGGTCGTCCCCCGGCACGGGACCTTGTAGTCAGCGTCCGACGGCCGCGCCATCGGCTCGACAGCCGCTACTGCCGGATCCGGCCGGAGCCGCTGATGATGGACAGCTCGACGAAACGCGACCCGGTGCGCATGCCCGGCTTGAAGCCGATCAGGTAACCGCCGAGGTCCACCCGGTCCATGCCGTCGAGGGCGGCAGCCATGCCTTCGCGCGTGGGCCGCGCGCCTTGGCGGCGCACCGCCTCCACGATCACCTTGGCGGTGATGAAACCTTCCATCATGGCGTAGCTCACCGGCACCTCCAGGTTGGGGGTCTTCGCCACCAGGTCGGTGAAATCCTTGGCCAGCCGGTTGGCGATCTTGTACGGGCTGGGCGTGACCTGCGCGATGGCCACACCCTGCATCTGCTCCTCGCCCAGCCGCTTGGACATCTGCTCGATGTCGGCGCCCGAATGCGCGAATAGCTGGGCGGTGCCGCCGTTGCCACGGTACTGCTCGATGAAGGCGGCCGCCGCGGCGCCGCTGGACACCATCAGGACGGCCTGAGGCGGCTGCTTGACGAACAGGTCCACCGCCTGCGTGACGGCTGCGCCGCCGGCCGGGTAGGAGCCGCGGGCGACGATCTGCGCCTTGACCCTGCCAGCCGACTCGTCGGCCGCCGCGATCAGCGCCTGCGCGCCGGGCCCGTCCTCGTAGAACAGGCCGAGCCGGTGGATGCCGATGGTCGCGAGGTGCTCGGTGAGCTTGTTCAACTCGTCGCGCAGTCCGGCGCGCACGCTGTACACCCAGGGCTTGTCGGGGCGGATCTCGGCGGTGCGGTAGCCGACCAGGGCGATGCGCTCCTTCTCCAGCAGCCCGGACTGCAGCAGCTCGCCCACGTTGCGGCTGCCGATGAAGCCGGCCAGCACCATCGGCTTGTCGTCGGCCAGCAACTGGCGGGTGGCGGGGACGGTGTCCTCGGCCCGGCCGCCGTCGTCCTTGCGCACCAGGTTGAAGGTGTGGCCGTTGACGCCGCCCGCCGCGTTGACGCTGTTGAACACGAGCTGCATGCCGACGGCATAGGCGCGCCCCTGGCTGGCTTCCATGCCGGTCATCGCGGCGACCTGGCCGACGACGACGGGCGCGGCGTGGGCAAGCGGGGCTGCGAGGACGAGCGACGCGGCGATGGCGCGCAATTTCTTCATGGCGGTTCCTTCTCCGTACGGACACGGGTGAAGATAGCAAAGCCCGGCCGTTCGCCATCGTGGGAATTGCCTATGCCCGACCCGGCTGCGGACTATGTCGCGCCGGTGTTCCAATCCGCGGATGCTCCGAACCGCCACGCTCGGCTCGCCCGCCGCTTCCGCCCGCCACGCCGTCGAGTCCCCCTACGCCTGGTGGCGGCTCGCCGTCTCGCTGCTGCTCATGACCATCGGCGGATCCGGCATGTATTCCGTGACGGTGGTGCTGCCCGCGATCCAGGCGGAGTTCGGCGTCGACCGGGGCGCCGCCTCGCTGCCCTACACGCTGACCATGATCGGCTTCGGGCTGGGCGGCGTGCTCATGGGCCGCATGGCGGACCGTTTCGGCGTGCTGGTGCCGGTGGCCGTGGGCGGGGTCGCGCTGGGCGCCGGCTTCATCGCCGCGGGCCTGGCCCCGGGGATGTGGACTTTCGGCCTCGCGCAGGGGCTGCTGATCGGACTGCTGGGCACTTCCGCCACCTTCGCGCCGCTGGTGTCGGACACCTCGCAGTGGTTCGACCGCCGCCGCGGCACCGCGCTGGCCATCTGCATGAGCGGCAACTACGTGGCCGGCGCCATCTGGCCGCCGGTGATGCAGCACTTCATCGACGGCGTCGGCTGGCGCCAGACCTACATCGGCATCGGCGTGTTCTGCCTGGTGAGCATCCTGCCCCTGGCCTTGTTCCTGCGCCCGCGCCCGCCGGTGCTCGAGGCTGCGGCGGCCGCCTCGCCGGAAGCAGCCGCCGCATCGGTGGCCGGCACCAGCCGGCCCATGGGCCTGAGCCCGGCGACGGCGCAGGCGCTGCTGTGCGTGGCGGGGGTGGCCTGCTGCGTGGCCATGTCGATGCCGCAGGTGCACATCGTGGCCTACTGCACCGACCTCGGCTTCGGGGCGGCGCGCGGGGCCGAGATGCTGGCCGTGATGCTGGGCATGGGCGTGATCAGCCGGCTGGCGTCGGGGTGGATCTCCGACCGCATCGGCGGCCTGAAGACGCTGCTGCTCGGCTCGGTGCTGCAGGGCATCGCGCTGCTGATGTTCCTGCCCTTCGACGGGCTGGTCTCGCTGTACGTGGTGTCGGCCATGTTCGGCCTGTTCCAGGGCGGCATCGTGCCGTCCTACGCGCTGATCGTGCGGCAGCATTTCTCGCCGGCCGAGGCGGGCGCGCGGGTGGGCACGGTGCTGATGGCCACCCTGTTCGGCATGGCTCTGGGCGGCTGGATGTCCGGCGCGGTGTTCGACCTCACCGGGTCGTATCGCGCCGCGTTCCTCAACGGCATTGCGTGGAACGCGCTGAACCTGTCGATCGTGCTGTTCCTGTTGCACCGGGTGCACACGCTGGCGCGGGCCCGGGCGACCTGAAACACCGCTGGCGCTGCGCCGGCAGCCATCCGTCCGGACCTGGCGGCCACCGATGGCGCGCCATGGGTGGGTTGCTATAGTGGCTCGGCCATGCGCGCTGGTTCCCATCCGGATCGCCCAAAGCTCCCGCCGCCTGCATCCGGACTCGGGCGGAGAACGTGGCACTTCTGCTGCGCGATCGCCTGCCTGCTGCTCGCCATGGCCACTCCGGCGCAGGCCGTCGACCTCGTCCTGGGCGGCGGCGACAGCTACGACCTGGCCCCTGCCCTGCACTACCTGGAAGACCGCTCGGGCCAGCTGCAGTTCGACGACATCCGCGCTGCCGAGGGGCAGAGCCGCTTCCAGCCCGTGCCCGCCGCCGGCGTGGGACCCAACTTCGGACTGACCCGCTCGGCCTGGTGGCTGAAGGTGAGCGTCGAGCTTCCCGTGGGCGCCCCGCGCGACTGGCTGCTGGAACTGGCCTACCCGCCACTGGACCAGATCGAGGTCTACGCGCCCGATCGCGCCTTCGGCCATGAGCGGATGGCCGGGGGCGACGGCCTTCCATTCGTTTCACGGGCGGTGGCGCACCGCAACCACGTGTTCCCGGTGCGATTCGTGCCCGGCACCTCCGCCACGCTGTACCTGCGCGTGCAGTCCGAGGGGGCCGTGATGGCGCCGGTGCGCCTGTGGCAGCCGGCGGCGCTGGCCCGCAGCGACCAGGCCAGCTATGCGCTGATCAGCCTGTACTTCGGCCTCTTGCTGGGGCTGCTGCTCTACAACCTGCTGCTGTTCATTTCGGTGCGCGAGCCCGGGTACCTCTACTACGTGGCCTTCGTGGCCGCCATGGGCCTGGCCCAGGCGGCGCTCAGCGGATTGGGCGCGCAGTACCTGTGGCCGCAAGCCGGCTGGTGGAACAACGTTTCGGTGCCGGTGGGCCTGTCGGCGGCGGCGGCGTTCGGGCTGATGTTCGCGCGCGACTTCCTGTCTAGCGCGGCGCGGCTGCCGCGCCTGGACCGCGTGCTGCTCGCGCAGATGGCGGGCTGGGGGCTGGCGCTGCTGGCCGCCCTGGCCTTGCCCTACGCCGTGGCGGCGCGCATGGTGCTGCTGCTGGCCATCGTCACCGTCGTCACCTTGGCCGTCGTCGGCTGCATCAGCATCCGGCGCGAGTACGCCGGCGCGCGCTGGTTCTTCACGGCCTGGGCACTGTTGCTGCTGGGGGTGGGCACGCTGGCGCTGCACGACACCGGCCTGCTGCCGTCCAACGCGCTCACCGCCAACTCGCTGCTGATCGGCTCGGCGCTGGAGATGGTGCTGCTGTCGTTCGCGCTGGGCGACCGCATCAACGTGGCGCGCCGCTTCAAGGAACTGGCGCAGGCGCGCATCGCCGCCGAGCATGCGATGGTGGAGGCGCTGAAGCAGTCGGAGGCGCGCGTCAAGGAGG
Source organism: Acidovorax sp. (assembly GCA_036675905.1). GTDB lineage: Bacteria > Pseudomonadota > Gammaproteobacteria > Burkholderiales > Burkholderiaceae_C > Ramlibacter. Next base: position 15,625 of record JAKFEA010000252.1, read on the forward strand.
TGCTGCGGGAGCGCGAGATCGTGCTGGAGAACTCGATCGTGGGCATCGCGTTCCTCACGGCCGACGGCCGCTTCAAGTGGGGCAACAAGGCCATGCTGGACATGTTCGGCGCCGGCAAGCGGCCGGTGGCTTCGATGGAACCGTTCTACCTCTCGCGCGAGCAGTACCTGGAGGTGGGTGGCGACTCGGCCCGGGCGGTGGCGCGCGGCGAGGCGTTCGAGCGCGAACTGCCGGTGCAGCGGTTCGACGGCACCCGGATCTGGATCCACCTGTCGGGCAAGGCCGTGAACGGCCGCGACCTCAGCGAGGGCACGGTCTGGGTGATCATGGACATCACCCAACGCAAGCAGCTGCAGGAACAGCTTCAGGTCACGATGTCGGAGCGCGAGGCCATCCTCAACAACGCAGTGGTCGGCATCGTGCTGTCGGTGCGACGGCAGCACGAATGGGTGAACGAGAAGTTCGCCCGGATGCTGGGCTACCCGCGCCAGGTGCTGATCGGCCAGTCATCCTCCCACATTCACCCCGACGAAGAAGAATGGAAGCGCTTTGGCGAAGAGACGCGGGCGGCCCTGGTCGCCGCCAACAGCCACACCTGTGAGCGCCAGCTGCGCCGCCGCAACGGCGAACTGTTCTGGGTGGAGATGGGCGGCAGCTGCATCCGCCCGCACGACCCCGATGCCGGGGTGATCTGGACCTTCCTGGACATCACCGAGCGCAAGGCGTCGGAATCCGGGATGCGCAGCGCGCTGGAGCAGCAGAAGGCGCTCAACGAATTGCGGGCGCGGCTGGTGGCGGTTGCCAGCCGCGAGTTCCGCACGCCGCTGGCGACCATCCGATCCGCCGGGCAACGGTTGCGCGAAGGCGCTGAGGGGTTGGCCGACGCCGAACGGCTGCAGGCGCTGGATGCGATCGGCGCGGCGGCGCAGCGCATGTCGCGGCTGCTCGACCGCGTGGGCGTGCTGGCGCGCGCCGATGCCGGCCTGCTGGCCTTGCAGCCCGGTGAAGTGGACCTGCCGGCGCTGTGCCGGCAACTGGCGGAGGAGGCGAGGGCGCAGCACCCAGGTGCGCCCGGCCGGGTGGACGTGCGCTGCGGCGACGGCGTGGGCCGCAGTGTGTTCGATCCCAAGCTGCTGCGCCACATCCTGGCCAACCTGCTGTCGAACGCTCTGAAGTACTCGCCCGAGGGCGGTGAAATCCGCTTCGAGGTGCGCCGCGAAGGCGGCGAGATGGTGTTCGAGGTGCGCGACCGCGGCATCGGCATCCCGCCGCAGGAGATGCAGCACCTGTTCGGAGCCTTCCACCGGGCCGGCAACGTGGGAGCCATCCAGGGCACGGGCCTGGGCCTGGCGATCGCGCGCAACGCCGTCGAGACCCATGGCGGGCGCATCGAGGTGGCCAGCGAACTCGGGGTGGGCACCACCGTCACGGTGCGGCTGCCGCTGCAGGCGGAGGCCGCCGAGGCGGTCGCGTAGCCAAGCGCCTGCAGCGCGGCCCTGTCAGGCGAAAACTTCCAGCAGGCGGTCCAGCCCGCCTTCGTTGATCTGCACCATGGCCTGCTCGCGCACCTTGGGCTTGGCGTGGTAGGCCACCGAGAGGCCGGCCTCGCCCATCATCGGCAGGTCGTTGGCGCCGTCGCCGACCGCGATGGCCTGGCGCGGGCTGATGCCCAGCTGCTCGCAGGTCTCCAGCAGCATCTTGCGCTTCTCGGCGCCGTCGCAGATGTCGCCCCAGGGCTGGTTGACCATGCGGCCGGTGAGTTGCCCGCAGTTGGGGCCCGATTCGATCTCCAGCACGTTGGAGCGGGTGAAGTCGATGCCCAGCCGGTCGCGGATGCGGTCGGTGAAGAAGGTGAAGCCGCCCGACACCAGCAGCGTCTTCAGGCCGGCGGCCTGGCAAGCCTTGACCAGCTGCTCCGCGCCGGGATTGAGCTGCAGCTGCCCCGTGTAGATCAGCTCCATGTCCGCGATGGTCACGCCGCGCAGCAGCGCCACGCGGCGGCGCAGGCTTTCCTTGTAGTCGGCGATCTCGCCGCGCATCGCCGCCTCGGTGATCGCCGCCACTTCTTCCTTGAGCCCGACCGCGTCGGCGATCTCGTCCACGCATTCAATGTTGATCAGCGTCGAATCCATGTCGAACGCGATGAGCTTGAAGTCGGCGAGATTCAACGGGGGCGTGAAGCCCTGGATGGCGAGACCGGGAGCGTGCAGGGTCGACATGGGAGGATTCTCCCATGGGGGTAGCGTGCGAGTGCCTTGAAAAGCCATTGACCCCGGCGCAGCATCGGGGGCTCGCCGCCGTTGGCGAACCTTCAATCGCAATGAGCTCCAGCCCAGGAGAAGCCCATGACCGCGCACAGCACCCCGGAAGCCCAGGCCCTCGCCCGACCCGGCCGCCTGCGAGGCCTGGACAGCGGCGCCCGGGAGTTGGATGACGAGCCCGTCGAGGTCCGCGGCGAGTTGCCCGCCTGGCTGCGGGGCAGCCTGCTCCTGAACGGCCCCGCGTTGTGGGAACTGCCGCAGGGCCGCTACGTCCACTGGTTCGACGGCCTGGCCATGCTGCACCGTGTGCGCATCGGCGCCGACGGCGCGCGCTACCGCAGCCGCTTCCTGCAAAGCGAGGACTACCGCGGCAGCATCGCCGCGGGGCGGCCGGCGTTCGGCGGTTTCGCCACGCCCGATCCGACGGGGCTGTGGCAGCGCCTGCGCCACCTGGGCCAGCCTGCCATGACCGACAACGGCTCCGTCGTGATGTCCCGCATCGGCGGCCAGTGGGTCGGGCAGACCGAAACCCCGCTGGTCACCGCCTTCGACCCCGACACGCTGGAGACGCGGGGCCGCCTGCGGTTCGAAGACGACGAGAAGCTCCATTTCATGTCGGCGCACGGCATCACCGAGGCCGACGGCACCTACTGGAACGTGGGTGTCGAGTTGGGCAAGCAGTGCGCATACAAGGTGTTCCGGGTCGCGCCGACGGAACGCCGGCGCGAGGTGATCGCGCGGATCCCGGTGGCCAAGCCGGGCTACCTGCACGCCTTGGCGCTCACGCCGGAGCACGTCGTCCTGTGGGAGCCGGCGTTGCGCGCGCAACCCTTGAAGTTCCTGTTCACCGGCAACGCCTACATCGACAACTTCCGATGGGAACCGCAAGGAGGCTCGCGCATCCACCGGGTGTCGCGCCGCGACGGCGCCGTCACCACCTGGACGGTGCCTGCGATGTTCGGCTTCCATGCGGTGCAGGCCTACGAGGACGGCACCGCGACGGTGCTCGAGCTGTGCGAGTCGGACCCGGCCATCATCGATTCGCTCCGCATGGACCGCATGCGGTCGGGCGAAGCCGCGCATGTGTCCATGCAGCTGCGGCGTTACCGCCTGGAGCCGGGGCGCGGTGAATCCACGCCCGAGCACATCGTCGACGACGTCGAACTGCCGATGGTGCACGGTGGCTGGTGGACGCGGCGGCGCGCGCGCCACGCCTGGTGCGCCGGCTACGGCCCGGATGGGCATGCGCCCTTGATGGACTGCACGGTGAAGGTGGACCTGGACGCCGGCGTGGTCAGCAACACCTGGCAGCGGCCCGGCGCGGTGCAGCTGGAGCCGCTGTTCGTCGCGCGGCCGGACTCGCAAACCGATGAAGATGGCGTGCTGCTGGTGCCGACACTTGCGGACGACGACGCCGGAACGGTCGTGGCGGTGCTTGACCCGGCGCGGATGGCCTGCTTGGCCACCCTGCATTTGCCGCAGGTGGTGCCATTCGGGTTCCATGCGGCGTGGAATTCCGCCTGACGCAGGTGCGCTGGATCCTCCTCCTTCGCGGAGGATGACCGATCGGCTTACGCCGGCTCGGTCACCTTCGGCTGCCCGAGCGAGCGCAGTACATCCCGCACCATCAGCGC
>JAKFEA010000253.1:0-19262 GCA_036675905.1 Acidovorax sp.
CCCAGGCACGCGGGTCCTCGCCCATGCTGTCGGAGTCGGTGGGCCCGCGGTGCTGCAGATGGATGTCGCGCCCGGCGAAACCAGCCCGGAGCAGCCGGTCGCGAGCTCGCTCGGCGGTTTCGCGGTCGTCGAAGGTGCAAAGGGCGGTATGCATGGGGTACTCCTTGGGATGGCTTGCCCCTTCATACCGGCGCCTCGAGTCGACCGGCAGTCGACAAGGGAAGGCAGCCGCTGTAGGCACCGGCCTACCGCGCAGCCACGCCGATACCCACGCCAGGCGGAGGCAGCGGGCCCGGGCCGTGGAGTGTCTTCAGGGCGTGGGCTTGTCCTTGCGCGGCTTGCGCAGGGTTCCGCCGCCCAGGCTGCTGCCCGCGGCGTCCGGATCGCGCCCGGCGAGCGGCGGCCTGGAGCGATCCGCCGCCGTGGCCCGTTCCCGCTCCGTCATCGAACGCTCGCCGCCCTGCATGGGTTGCACGTCCGCGTCCTTGCGCCGCAACGTGTCTTCGGCGGCCTCGACCCGAGCGCGTTCCTCACGCAGCGGCACCATCTCGCGCACCGGTTTCTGCGACACGCGCGTTCCGGTCGAATCCGGACTGGACCAGCCTGTCCATCGCCCTGCGGGCGATATCGCGGTCGTCGAATGCGCCAATCACGGTGTGCATGTGCTGCTCCAAGGGCTGTGGCAGAACCCATTGTTCGCGTCGCGCAGGGTGTGCCTGTCGGTGCCGATTGCCGATGAGGGTAGGCGCGGGACTACCCCTTGCCGCGTGAATATCCGAAGAAGCGGTGCGGACCCGCGAACCCACGGCCTGGTCCAGTCGGGCTACAAGAAGCCAGGCCATGCTCTCCGCCCAACGCTTCCTCCGCCTCGGCATCCAGTCCGTCAAGTCCTGGTCCAACGACTACGCGCCTTCGATGGGCGCTGCCATCTCGTACTACACGGTGTTCTCGCTGGCGCCGCTGCTGGTGATCGTGATCGCGGTGGCCGGCGGCGTGTTCGGACGGGAAGCCGTGCAGGGCGAGATCACTGGCCAGATCTCGGGCATGGTGGGCACGAAAGGCGCGCAGATGGTCGAGGGCCTGGTGGCCGGGCACAGCGACACCCAGCGCGGCCTGGTCGCGGGCTTCGCCAGCTTCCTGCTGCTGCTGGTGGGCGCGACCACGGTGTTCGCCGAACTGCAGAACGCGCTGGATCGCATCTGGAAAGTGCCGGAGGCGAAGAAACCCTCGGGGATCTTCGGCATCCTGCGCGCGCGGGTGCTGTCCTTCGGGATGATCCTGGCCGTGGCCTTCCTGCTGATGGTGTCGCTGGTGGTCAGCGCCGTGCTGGCCTCCGTGGGGACCTGGGCAGGCGGGCAGGTGCCGGGCTGGGAAGTGCTGATGCAGGGGGTGAACCTGCTGGTGTCGCTGGCCTTCCTGTCGACGCTGTTCGCGATGATCTTCAAGCTGATGCCGTCCACGCCGGTGCGCTGGGGCGACGTGTGGGTGGGCGCCATCGTCACGGCGGTGCTGTTCGAGATCGGCAAGCTGCTGATCGGCCTGTACATCGGCAAGAGCCGCATGAACGAGTCGTTCGAGGCGGCCGGCGCGCTGGTGATCGTGCTGGTCTGGGTGTACTACGCCGCGCAGATCTTCCTGCTGGGGGCGGAGTTCACCAAGGCCTACGCCGACGCGCACGGCTCGCTGTCGGGTCCGCGCAAGGCGGAGCAGGAGAACCCGACGCGGGAGTGATCAGAATCCCGCGGCCAGCCCGTCGCGACGCGAGTCGGAAGCAGCCACGTAGCCTTCCACCTTCGGGTCGCCGGCGCGCCAGATGAACTGGCCGGCGCCGAAGTCCTGGTAGTTGTCGTTGATCACTTCCACGCGGTGCCCGCGGGCGGCCAGTTCCTGTACCGTGGCCTTGTCCATCTGCTGCTCGACGTTGATCTCCAGGCCGGCATTGAAGCGCCAGCGCGGGGCGTCGCTGGCGGCCTGCGGGCCCTGGCGGTAGTCGAGCATCCGCACGAGGGTCTGCACGTGGCCTTGCGGCTGCATGTTCGCGCCCATCACGCCGAAGGACATGACGGGTTCGATGCCGGGAGCGCCGCTGCCCTCACCCCGGCCCTCTCCCTGAGGGAGAGGGTGAGAACGGGCCTTCGGCCGACTCAGGAAGGCCGGGATGATGGTGTGGAACGGCCGCTTGCCCGGCGCGACCTGGTTGGCGCCCTCGCGCAGGCTGAAGCCGTGGCCGCGGTTCTGCAGGCTGATGCCGAACGTCGGCTCGACCACGCCGGAGCCGAAGCCCATGTAGTTGCTCTGGATGAAGCTGACCATCATCCCGTTCTCGTCGGCGGCGGTCAGGTAGATGGTGCCGCCCTTGGCCGGATTGCCCGCGCCGAAGTCCTGCGCCTTCTTCCGGTCGATCAGCTTCGCGCGCGAGGCCAGGTAGGCGTCGTCCAGCATCTGCTCGGCGGTCACTTCCATGCACGATGGCTCGGCGCAGTAGCGGTACAAGTCGGCGAAGGCCAGCTTCATGGCTTCGATCTGCAGGTGCTGCGCGTCGGCGCCGTCCACCGGCAAGTCGGCCAGGTCGAACCGGCTGAGGATGCCCAGCGCGACCAATGCAGCGATGCCCTGCCCGCTGGGCGGAATCTCGTGCAGCGTGTGGCCGCGGTAGTCCTTCGAGATCGGCTGCACCCATTCGGGCTGGAAGCTCGCGAAATCGGCCGCCGTGATGGTGCCGCCGTGCTCGCGCACGAAACGCTCGATGGCGTGCGCGATGTCGCCGCCGTAGTAAGCGGCGCCGCGGGTCTCGGCAATCCGTCGCAAGGCCTGGGCCGCAGCCTTGAACTGGAACAACTCGCCCACCCGGGGCGCCCGTCCCCACGGCAGGAAGGATTGGGCGAAGCCCGGCAGCGAACCCAGTTCGGGCGTGGCCGCGACCCATTTCTGTTGCACGACGATCGGCAGCAGGTAGCCGCGCTCGGCGATCTCGATGGCCGGTTCCAGCAGGTCGGCAAAGGGCAGCTTGCCGAAGCGCCCGGACAGCGCCACCCAGCCGGCCACGGCGCCCGGGACGGTGATGGAGTCGGGGCCGCGCTTGGGCGGAGTCGCGGCGTTCTCGCCGTACTTGCGGCGGAAGTAGTCGGGCGTCCAGGTCGCGGGCGCACGGCCGGCGGCGTTGAGCCCGTGCAGTTCCTTGCCATCCCAGAGGATCGCGAAGGCGTCGCTGCCCAGGCCGTTGCTGACCGGCTCGCAAATCGTCATCGCGGCGGCGGCGGCGACGGCTGCATCCACCGCATTGCCGCCCTTCCACAGCATGCGCAGCCCGGCCTGCGCGGCCAGCGGGTGCGAGGTGGAGACGACGTTGCGCGCGAAGACGGGGATGCGCGTGGTGGGATAGGGGTTGTGGAAGTCGAACTGCATGGTGGCTTCGGGGTTGGCCCGATTGTCGCCGCTGCCATGGCGGCAGCGGGCCGCCCCGTCAGCGCACCAGGCAGGGCCGCTTCGGGTCGAAGGTCCAGCCGGGCACCAGGTACTGCATCCCGACGGCGTCGTCGCGCGCGCCCAGGCCGTGCTGCCGGTAGAGCGCGTGCGCCTTCTCGACTTCGGCCATGTCCAGCTCGATGCCCAGGCCGGGCTTGGCGGGCACGCGCACGTAGCCGCCCTCGATCTTCAGCGGCTCCTTCGTCAGGCGCTGGCCGTCCTGCCAGATCCAGTGGGTGTCGATCGCCGTCACCTTGCCCGGCGCGGCGGCACCGACGTGGGTGAACATGGCCAGCGACACGTCGAAGTGGTTGTTGGAGTGCGAGCCCCAGGTCAGCCCCCAGTCGCGGCAGGTCTGGGCCACCCGCACCGAGCCCGCCATCGTCCAGAAGTGCGGATCGGCCAGCGGGATGTCCACCGCCTGCAGCGACAGCGCATGCGCCAGCTGGCGCCAGTCGGTGGCGACCATGTTGGTGGCGGTGGGCAGGCCGGTGGCGCGGCGGAACTCGGCCATCACCTCGCGGCCGGAAAAGCCCTCCTCGGCGCCGCAAGGATCCTCGGCATAGGCCAGCACGCCGTGCATGTCGCGCATCAGCCGGATCGCGTCCTTGAGCAGCCAGCCGCCGTTGGGGTCGAGCGTCACGCGGGCCTGCGGGAAGCGCTCGTGCAGCGCAGTGACCGCGTCGACTTCCTCCTCGCCGCGCAGCACGCCGCCCTTGAGCTTGAAGTCCTGGAAGCCATAGCGCCGGTGCGCGGCTTCCGCCAGGCGCACCACGGCCTCCGGCGTCAGCGCCGGCTCGTGGCGCAGGCGCAGCCAGTCGTCCGCGGCATCGGGTTCGCTCGCATACGGCAGGTCGGTCTTGCGGCGGTCGCCGACGTAGAACAGGTAGCCCAGCATCTGCACCGCATCGCGTTGCTGGCCTTCGCCCAGCAGGGCGGCGACCGGCACACCCAGGTGCTGGCCTTGCAGGTCCAGCAGCGCCGACTCGACCGCCGTGACGGCATGGATGGTGGTGCGCAGGTCGAAGGTCTGCAGGCCGCGGCCGCCGGCGTCGCGATCGGCGAAGGCCTTGCGCATCGCGTTCAGGATCGCCTGCAGGTCGCCGACCGGGCGGCCTTCGACCAGCGCGCGGGCGTCTTCCAGCGTCTGGCGGATCTTCTCGCCGCCCGGCACCTCGCCCACGCCGGTGTGGCCGGCGTTGTCGGTGAGGATCACCAGGTTGCGCGTAAAAAAGGGTGCGTGCGCGCCCGACAAGTTGAGCAGCATGCCGTCCCGGCCGGCGACCGGGACCACGCGCATGTGCTGGACGACAGGGGTGGTCATTTCAATGTGGGCTGAAGACGGGGGCAGGAACGCAGAAGACGCAAAAGGAACGCAGAACTCGCAGAAGAATTGCAGATTCGAAGGCGCCTTGACGCCCTTTCATTTCATCTGTCTCTTCTGCGTCTTCTGCGTCCTCTCTGCGTCTTCTGCGTCCGGCTGTCCGCCTTGTCTGTCCGCGTGTTGCAGCGGCCTCAATCAGCCGAGATCTTGCCCGCCTCGATCACCTTCTTCCAGCGCGCGAACTCGTCGGCCTGGAACCTGGCGAACTGCTCGGGCGTGTTGGCGACGATTTCGAAGCCTTGCGACACCAGCTTGTCCTTGATCGCGGGATCGTTGATGGACGCCACCAGCGCTGCATGCAGCCTGGCCTTCAGGTCGGCCGGCAGGCCCTTGGGCGCAGCCACCGCTTGCCAGGAATACACGTCGACACCCTTGACGCCGGCTTCCGCCAGCGTGGGCACGTCCGGCAGCAGCGCCGAGCGGCTGGCGGCGGTCGTGGCCAGCGCGCGCAGCTTGCCGGCCTTGATGTGCTGGACCACGGCGTTGATGTTCTGGAACGAGGCGTCCACCTGGCCGCCCAGCAGGTCGTTGATCGCCGGCGCGCCGCCCTTGTAGGGCACGTGCACACCGGACGTGCCGGTCTGCTGCCAGAACAGCTCCACCGTCAGGTGGTCGGAGGAACCGTTGCCCGACGAGGCGAAGCTCATCTTCTTCGGATCCTTCTTCAGCGCCGCCAGCACGTCGGCCACGCTCTTGTGCGGCGAGCTCGCGGGGACCACCATCACGTTGGGCGCCTGCACGGCCACCGTGAGCAGGTCGAAGTCCTTCAGCGCGTCGTACTGCACGCCCTTGATCAGGTGCGGGGCGATCACGAACGGCCCGAGCGAAGAGACGAACAGCGTGTAGCCGTCCGGCGCCGCGCGCTTGACCATCGCCGCGCCGATGGTGCCGGTGGCCCCGGCCTTGTTGTCGACCACGAAGCTGCCGCCCAGCTTCTCCTGCAGCTTGGGCGCAAGGGAGCGGGCGATGGTGTCGGTGGAACCGCCGGCCGGGAACGGCACGATGATGGTGACCGGCTTGTCCGGGTACGCGAAGGCGCTCAGGCTCGCGGTCAGGGCCAGCAGGCCGGCGACCAGGGTCTTCTTCATGGGCTTATCTCCTTGGTTGTGGGACGGGAAAGCTTTATTGCGGGCCCAGCGCGCGCACCAGCGCGGCGAGTTGTTCGACTTCGGCGGGCTTCAGGTCCGACAGCGGCGGCCGCACCGGGCCGGCGCCATGGCCGACGAGGGCCGCTCCTGCCTTGACGATGCTGACGGCGTAGCCCTGACCCCTGTTGCGGATCTCCAGGTAGGGCAGGAAGAAGTCCTGGATCAGGCGGCTGGTGGTCGCGGTATCGCCGCTGGCGTAGGCGTTGTAGAACTGGATCGCCGTGCGCGGCACGAAGTTGAACACCGCCGACGAATACACCGGCACGCCCAGCGCCTTGTACGCGTGGGCATAGACCTCGTGGGTGGGCATGCCGCCGATGTAGGCGAAGCGGTCGCCCAGCGTCTGGCGGATGGCCACGATGCGCTCGATGTCGCCCAGGCCGTCCTTGAAGCCGATCAGGTTGGGGCAGCGCTCGGCCAGGCGGGCCAGCGAGTCGGCGCCCAGCTTGCAGGCGCCTCGGTTGTAGACCACCACGCCGATCTTCACGCTGTTGCACACGGCCTCGACGTGCGCGACCAGGCCGTCCTGCGTGGACTCGGTCAGGTAGTGCGGCAGCAGCAGCACGCCCTGCGCGCCGGCGGCTTCGGCGGCCTGCGCGTACTTGATGGCCAGGGTCGTGCCGCCGCCGGCGCCGCCGACGATGGGCACGCGGCCGCGGCAGGTCCGGGTCGCCGTCCGGATCACCTCGGCGTATTCCTGCGGCTCCAGCGAGAAGAACTCGCCAGTGCCACCGGCGGCAAACAGCACGCTGGCGCCATAGGGCATCAGCCATTCCAGCCGGGCGGCGTAGCCGCGCGCGTCGAACTTCAGTTCGGCGTCGAAATCGGTGATCGGGAAGGACAGCAGCCCGCTGGAGAGGGCCTGCTTGAGTTCGTTCGGGGTCATGCAGCGTTCCGGCTTGAGATAAGACATCGTACAACTAAATCCGGAAAACGACTGCAAATTTCCCCTCGGCGATGAAAGGCTGTCAGCGCCCGGAGGCCGGCGCTGCGGCCCGCTGGCGCCGCTCCTTGCTGTTGGCCAGGTGGGTACGCATGGCCGCCCGTGCGGCGTCGGCGTCCTGCCGCTCGATGGCGGCCAGGATGCTCTCGTGCTCCACGTTGACGCGGCGCAGGTACTCCACGCGCTGGGGGGTCACCGGTTCGGCGTGGTCGAGCCGCGCGCGCGGGATCATGGTGCCGCCCAGCATGGCCATGAGGTCGGCATAGCGGGGATTCTGCGTGGCCCGCGCGATCTCCAGGTGGAACTGGAAATCGGAGCCTACGGCATCACGCCCTTCCTGCACGGCGGCGCTGAACGCTTCCAGCGCCGCGCGCAGCGAGGCGAGGTTCTCCGTCGTGCGCCGCGCGGCGGCCAGGGCGGCGCTCTCGGTCTCCACGCCGATGCGCAACTCCAGCACGCCGATCACGTCGTTCAGCGTGGCCAGCTGCTCGGGCGCGATGCGGAAGCTGCTGGACTCGCCCTGCCCCAGCACGAAGGTGCCCACGCCATGGCGGGTCTCGACCATGCCGGCGGCCTGCAGCCGCGAGATCGCTTCGCGCACCACTGTCCGGCTGACGCCGAACTCGGCCATGACCGCGCCCTCGGTGGGCAGCTTGTGCCCGGCCTGCCAGCGACCATCGCGCACACGATCGGCGAGCGCCTGCACTAGGTCGGTGGTCAGGGAGCGCGGACGGCGCAGTGGAGCGGCGGCGGTTGCCATGGTCATATTATGTCTGACAAGACCTACTTGCCCGCCCTCTTCGCGTCCCACTGCGCGACCAGTGCCCGCGCCTCGTCGCCTTCCGGGATCGGCCGGCCACTGTCGCGCCATTCCACCGCGGACTTGAAGCCCTCCGCCTGCGCATGGCGGCGGAACCACAGGCCTTCGGGGTTGTGGCGCGTGATGCCGTCGAACACCGTCGCGAGTTGCTGCGTCTGCTCCAGCCCCTGCGCCAGCATGACCTGGTTGACCACGAGCTTGTGCATTGCAAGATGGCTGCGCGGCACGCCGGAGATGCGCTGCGCCAGCTTCATCGTGGCCTCCTCCAGCCGCGCTGCCGGCACGCTTTCGTTGGCGAGGCCCCAGTCGGCCGCCGTGCGGCCGTCGATGGTGTCGCCGGTGAACATCAGCTGCTTGGCGCGCGTGGGCCCGAGCCGGAAGGTCCACATCGCGGTGGTGGGACAACCCCAGACCCGCGTGGGCATGTAGCCGATGCGCGCGTCATCGGCCATCACCAGCAGGTCGCAGCACAGGGCGATGTCGCTGCCGCCCGCCACCGCGTAGCCGTGCACCTTGGCGATGGTGGGCTTGGGGCTGCGCCACAGGGCCATGAAGTCCTCGGTATTGCCCTTCATGTAGGCGTAGTCGGCCATCGGGTCCCACGGGAACCGCTCCTGCTGGCAGGGGTGGTCGACCTCGCCCTGGCCGAACATCGTCAGGTCATAGCCACCGCAGAAGCCCTTGCCGGCGCCCTCGACCACGATCACGTGCACCTCGTCGTCGGCATTGGCCCAATCCACGGCCTTGCGCAGGTCGCGCGGGGTGTCCTCGTTGATCGCATTGAGCCGCTCGGGACGGTTCAGCACCAGGCGGGCGATGCGCGGGTTGGATGCGTCCTTGCGGATGTACAGGGTAGCGAGTTCGAGCATGGCGGGTCTCCGGAATGAACGAGCGACGTTATCACCGCCCTACACTCCCCTGCCGTGAGAGATGCCGACGTCGAACCCTTCTTCGCCACCCTGCAGGCGGCCAATCCATCGCCGCAATCCGAACTGGAATACAGCAGCGTCTTCGAACTGCTGGCCGCCGTGCTGCTGTCGGCGCAGGCCACCGACGCCGGCGTCAACAAGGCGACACGCAGCCTGTTCGTGGTGGCGCCGACGCCCCGCGCCATGCTGGACCTCGGCCTGGAACGGCTGGAGGAATACATCCGCACCATCGGCCTGTACCGCACCAAGGCGCGCAACCTGCTGGAGACCTGCCGGCTGCTGCTGGAGCGGCACGGGGGCGAGGTGCCGCGCACGCGCGAGGAACTGCAGGCGCTGCCGGGCGTGGGCCGCAAGACCGCCAACGTGGTGCTCAACGTCGCCTTCGGCGAGCCGACCATGGCGGTGGACACGCACATCTTCCGGGTCGGCAACCGCACCGGCCTGGCCCCCGGCAAGGATCCGCTGCAAGTGGAACTGAAGTTGCTGCAACGCGTGCCGGCCGCCTACCTCGCGGACGCGCACCACTGGCTGATCCTGCACGGGCGCTACGTGTGCGTGGCGCGGGTTCCGCAGTGCTGGCGCTGCGCCGTGCGCGCGTACTGCGACTACGAACCCAAGACGCCGCCGCCCGCACTGCGCACGTAAATGCCATATGCATCGCAGTCCGGACCGTGATAGGGTCCGGCCCCATGTCTGCAAAGAGTCCCTCCTTGTATGACGTGCTGGGCCTGAACCCCGCGGCGTCCGCGCAGGACGTGCGGCAGGCTTGGCGGCGCCTCGCACAGCAGAACCACCCCGACCGGGGCGAGGCCGCCGACAGCGAGGCCATGGCCCTGATCAACCAGGCCTACGAGGTGTTGTCGGACCCTGACCGCCGGGCCCGCTACGACTACGGGCGAACGCACGCCCCCGGCGAGCCGCGCCAGCCGGGCCGGGTCGAGCTGCCGGGGCAGCGCGCGAAACGACGCCTGGCTTGGGGGGCCGCGGGCTCGCTGGTCCTTGCCTCCGCCACCTGGGCCTTCGTGCAGGGCCTGGGCAAGTCCGATGCGCCATCGCGGCCTGCCGAAAGCGCGCGGGCCGATCCCACGCGGCCCTCGGCCCGCCCTGCGGCGAATCGCGCACCCGCCCGGCCGATGCCGGTGCAGGAGGCCGAGCCGGCCGCGGATTCGCCGCTGCGCCTGATTCCCGCCAGCCGCATCGAAGACCGGCCGCCCGCCCCGCGCCGGCCCTGAGGGGCAGCGGCTGCTACATTGGTCCGCATGGATGCCAACGACGACCTCCGCCAGCTGCTGGCCGAGCAGGCCCAGCACATCGATGCGCTGAAGGAGAACCAGTTCGCGCTGGTCGCCCAGGTGCAGGTGCTGCAGGCCGCGCTGGCCTGCGCGCTGATCCACCATGCCGATCGCGCCGGCGTGCTGGCCGACTTCGAGCGCTTCATGAAGGTGGCCAAGGACTCGGCGCCCAACCTTGCCGCGCGCATGGAAGCGCTGGAGGCCGGCATGCGGGCCCTGCTGGGCCAACACCAGGCCTGACCGGGCGCAATGGCTGCCGTCGCCCTGCTGTGCATAGGCGCTTCGGCCGGCGCCTTGGCCCGATGGCAACTCGCACTCTGGCTCAACGGCGGCGGCAGCTGGTTGCCCTTGGGCACGCTGGCGGCCAACCTGGTGGGAGGCTGGCTGATCGGACTGGTGGTGGCCATCCTGCAGGCGCAACCGCAGCTCGACCCGATGTGGCGGCTGGCGCTGATCACCGGCTTCCTGGGCGCGCTGACCACCTTCTCGACCTTCTCGATGGAGACGGTACAGCTGCTGCAGGCCGGCCGGCTGGCCCACGCGACAGCGCTGACGGCACTTCACCTGTTCGGATCGCTGGCACTGACCTGGGTTGGTCTGCGCTGCGGGACCTGGCTGCTGGCACGCTAGCCGCCGGAACCCAGCCCGCCCCAGCCGCCGCCCAGCGCCTGGACCAGCGCCACCGCCGCGGCTTGCCGATCGGCCTGCAATTGCACCAACGCCCGGCGCGCGCCCTGCGCCGTGGCCTGCGCAGTGATCACTTCGGTGAAGCCGACCTGCCCGGCCTGGTAGCGATTGAGCACCTGCTGCTCCACCAGCTCGGCGGCTCGCGCGGCTTCCTCGCGCAGGGCGACCTGCTGCTCCAGGACGCGCACGCCGGCCAACTGGTCCTCCACGTCCTGGAAGGCGGACAGCACGGTCTGCCGATAGCGGGCCGCGGCGGCATCCAGGCCGGCGCGAGCGCCTTCCACACGGGCGGCGGTCGCACCGGCGTCGAAGATCGTCTGCGCGAGGGAGGCGCCCAGTGCCCACACCAGCGAGGACGCGCTGAACAGGTCGCCGACGCTGGCCGCGCCGGCGCCCACCGACCCGGTCAGCCGCAGGCTGGGGTAGTACGCGGATTGCGCGATGCCGATCTGCTCGTTGGCCTGCGCCACGCGCCGCTCGGCCGCCGCGATGTCGGGGCGGCGCTGCAGCAGGATGGACGGCACGGCCGGCGGGATGTCGGGCACCGTGATCGGCCAGTCGGGCGCGGCTTGCAGCGAGAAGTGGGCGGGGGCACGGCCCACCAGCACCGCGATCGCGTGCTCCAGCTGGGCGCGCTGGCGCTCCAGTCCCAGCAGCTCGGCGCGCGCGTTGGCCAGTTGCGTCTGCGCCTGCAGCACGTCGGTGCGGGCGGCGATGCCGGCCTCGTAGCGGTTGCGCGTGATCTGCAGCACCCGCTCGTAGCCGGCGATGGTGCGCGACAGCAGCGCGCGTTGCGCGTCCAGCTCGCGCAGGTTGAAGTAGTTGGCGGCCAGTTCGCCTTGCGCGGCGAGCTTCGCGGAGGCCAGGTCCGCCAGGCTGGCCTGCGCGCCGGCCTCGGCGCTGTCCGCCGTCCGCGCCAGGCGGCCCCACACGTCCGGCTCCCAGCTCGCGCCTATGCTGAACTGGTAGCTGGTGCGGTCGCCGCTGCCGACCCGGGTCGTGCCGCCGGTGGTGGTGGCGGTGGTGACGCCGCTGCCCTCGCTGCCACTGCGGCTGGCGCCGCCGTCCAGGCTGACGGAGGGGAACCAGGACGCGCGCTGCTGCGCCACCAGCGCCCTCGCCTGCCGGTACCCGGCCACTGCGGCGGCGACGTTCTGGTTGGAGACTTCGACCTGCGCGGCCAGTTCGTCCAGGCGCGGGTCCTTGAACAGCTGCCACCACGGCCCGCGCTCCAGCGTGTCGGCCGGCGCGGCCCGCACCCACTCGCCGGCCCCTTCCTTGAAGGCGACCGGCGTTTCGACGGCGGGCGCCGCCTCGTAGCGCGGGCCGACGGCGCAGGCGGCAAGCGCGAGCGAAAGAGCCAGCGGGGTCAGGAGACGAGTCGAGGCGTTCATGTCACTTCAAGTGAGAGGGCACAGCGTGGCCTTCTCCCTCTCCCGCTTGCGGGAGAGGGCCGGGGTGAGGGCCAGCCGCCGCCCTCATCCCCCGCCTTCTCCCGCAAGCGGGAGAAGGGGCCTGGACAGCCGCTGCCCATCTCATGCAGGCTCCGGTTCATGGCTGCGCGCCAGCGCGCGCTCGTGGGGGCTGCGCCGGCGCAGCTTGTCCAGCAGCAGGTAGACCACCGGCGTCGTCAGCAGCGTGATCAGCTGGCTGGCGACCAGGCCGCCGACGATGGCGATGCCCAGCGGCCGGCGCAGTTCGGCGCCCTCGCCGAAGCCGATGGCCAGCGGCAAGGCGCCCAGCGCCGCCGCCAGCGTGGTCATCAGGATCGGGCGGAAGCGCAGCAAGCTGGCCTCGCGCACCGCCTGCAAGGGCGTCAGGCCGCGCGAGCGCTCGGCATCCAGCGCGAAGTCGATGATCAGGATGGCGTTCTTCTTGACGATGCCGATCAGCAGGAACAGGCCGATCAGCGCCATCACCGACAGCTCCAGCCCGAACAGCATCAGCGCCAGCACCGCGCCGACCCCAGCCGAGGGCAGCGTGGACAGAACGGTGATGGGATGCACCAGGCTCTCATACAGGACGCCCAGCACGATGTAGATCACCACGATCGCGGCCAGGATCAGCAGCGGCTGCTGTTGCTGCGACTGCTGCGCGGCGCGCGCCGAGCCCTGGAAGCTGCCGCGCACGTTGCCCGGCAGCGCAACGTCGGCTTCGGCCTGCTTGACGGCTGCCTGGGCGTCGGCCAGCGTGTAGCCCTCGGCCAGGTTGTACGAGATGGTGGTGGCCAGCTCCGCATCCTGGTGCTGCACCGATGCGGCCGTCGGCCTTTCCTCGATGCGCGCGATCGCCGACAGCGGCACCATGGGCACGGCGGCGCTGCTGAGCGCCCGGCCGGTCGCGGGATCGCGAAGGGCCGGGTTGACCGGCGAGGCAGCCGGCGCCGCTCCCGAAGCAGCCGTCGTGGCGGTGGCCACCGACGCCCCATTCCTCGCGGGCGAATTCGGCGCCGGCACGTAGACGTCCTTGAGCGCCTGCGGGCTCAGGGTGTAGCGCGGCGCCACGCCCAGGATCACCTTGTACTGGTTCAGCTCGCCGTAGATCGTCGCCACCTGCCGCTGGCCGAAGGCGTTGTACAGGGCGTTGTCGACGTCGCGCGAGCGGATGCCCAGCCGCGCCGCCGTGTCCTTGTCGACTTCGACGAACAGCTCGACGCCGTTCTCCTGCTGGTCGGTGTCCACGTCCACCAGCGCCGGCTGCTGCTTCATCGCCTCGGCCAGCCGGGTCGCCCACCGGCTCAGGTCCTGCCGGTTGTCGCTCTTGAGTGTGTACTGGTAGGTGGAGCTGCTCTGCCGCCCGCCCATGCGCAGGTCCTGCACCGGGTTGAGGAACAGGCTCACGCCCGAGACCTGCTGCAACTGGGGCCGCAGGCGCGCGATCACCGCCTGGGCGCGCTCGCCCGGTGCACGCTCGGCCGCCGGCTTCAGGCCGACCTGCAGGAAGCCGCCACCGGCGCGGCTGCCGCCGGTGAAGCCCACCACCGTGTCGACCGCCGGGTCGGCGCGGATGATGTCCACCAGCTGGCGCAGCTTGTCCTGCATGGCCTGGAATGAGATGCTCCGGTCGGCGCGCAGCCCTCCGCTGATCTGGCCGGTGTCCTGCTGCGGGAAGAAGCCCTTGGGGATCATCACGAACAGGAATGCGTTGAGGGCGATCACCGCCACCAGGATCAGCAGCACCAGCGTGCGGGCCTGCAGCGCCCAGTCCAGCATCACGGCATAGGCGCGGTGCGTCGCGTCGAAGCTGCGCCGCGCCCAACGCGACAGCCGGCCGGGCGGCTTGGCCGGCTGGCCCGGCCGCAGCAGCCAGGCGCACATCATCGGCGTGGTGGTCAGCGAGATCAGCAGCGAGATCAGCACCGCGGCCGACAGCGTGACGGCGAACTCGCGGAACAGGCGGCCGACCTGCCCGCCCATGAACAGCAGGGGGATGAACACGGCCACCAGCGACAGGCTGATCGACAGCACCGTGAAGCCGACCTCGCGTGCGCCCAGCAGGGCGGCCTGGAAGCGGTCCATGCCCTGCTCCAGGTGGCGCGAGATGTTCTCCAGCACCACGATAGCGTCGTCGACCACGAAGCCGGTGGCCACCGTCAGCGCCATCAGGCTCAGGTTGTTGAGCGAGAAGCCGAGCATCAGCATCACGCCGAAGGTGCCCAGCAGCGACACGATGGTCGCCACCGCCGGGATGAAGGTGGCCCGCGCGCTGCGCAGGAAGGCGCTGACCACCAGCACCACCAGCACGATGGCGATGGCCAGCGTCAGTTCCACCTCGTGCAGCGAAGCGCGGATCGAGTGCGTGCGGTCGGAAGCCACCGCCAGCCGGATGTCGGGCGGCAGTTCGGCCTGCAGTTCCGGCAGCAGCGCCCGCACGTTGTCCACGGTCTCGATCACGTTGGCGCCGGCCTGCAGCGTGACCAGCACGATCACCGCCGGCTCGCCGTTGAACAGGCCCAGCGTGTTGACGTTCTCCACGCTGTCGCTGACCTCGGCCACGTCGGCCAGCCGCACCGCCGCGCCGTCGCGCCAGGCGATGACGAGGCCGCGGTAGTCGGCGGCCGACAGCTTGTTGGCGCCCCTGGCGATCAGTCCGCCGGGCCCGCCAGCGTTGCTGCTGGTGCTGGTATAGACCGTCAGCCGCCGGCCGCCGGCGTCCTGCACGTCGCCCTTGGGCCGGTTGGCGCTGCCGGCCTGCAGCGCGGCCCGGATGTCCTCGGTGGCGATGCCGTATTTGTTCAGTGCGAACGGCAGCAGCTCGACGCGCACCGCCGGCTGCGAGCCGCCGCCCAGCTCCACGTCGCCGACGCCGGGCACCTGCGCGATCTTCTGCTGCACGACGTTGGAGACCGCGTCGTAGATCTGGCCGGGCGAGCGGCGCGGCGAAGTCAGCGCCAGGATCAGCACCGGCGCGGCGGCCGGGTTGGCCTTGCGGTAGGTCGGGTTGCTGCGCAGGTTGGCCGGCAGGTCGGCGCGCGCGGCATTGATGGCGGCCTGCACCTCGCGCGCGGCGGCATCGATGTTGCGGTTCAGGTCGAACTGCAGCGTGACCCGGGTCGAGCCGGTGCCGCTGCTGGACGTCATCTCGTTGACGCCGGCGATCACGCCCAGGCGCCGCTCCAGCGGCTGCGCCACGCTGGTCGCCATGGTCTCCGGGCTGGCGCCCGGCAGGCTCGCGCTGACCGAGATCACCGGGAAGTCCACCTGCGGCAGCGACGCCACCGGCAGGTTGAAGAACGCCGCCACGCCCGCCAGCGCGATCCACGCCGTCAGCAGCACCGTGCCGACCGGGCGGCGGATGAAGGGGGCGGAAAGGTTCACGGAGTTACTCCTCCCCCCTCCGGGGGAAGGTTGGGAGGGGGGCGCTCCCCCCGCGAGGGGAGGGTGCAAGACCATCGCCGCGCCAGCGCTCCCCCAGCCGCTCGAACCACAAATAGATCACCGGCGTGGTGAACAGCGTGAGCAGCTGGCTCAGCACCAGCCCGCCGAAGATGGCCAGTCCGAGCGGCCGGCGCAGTTCGGCGCCCTCGCCCCAGCCCAGCATCAGCGGGACGGCCGCGCCCAGTGCCGCCAGGGTGGTCATCAGGATCGGCCGGAACCGCAGCAACGCGGCCTGGTGGATCGCCTCCTGCGCCGGCTTGCCCTCCACCCGCTGGGCGTCGAGCGCGAAGTCGATCATCATGATCGCGTTCTTCTTGACGATGCCGATCAGCAGGATGATCCCGATGATGCCGACCACGCCCAGCGCGTGGCCGGTGAGCATCAGCGCCAGCAGCGCGCCCACGCCCGCCGAAGGCAGCGTGGACAGGATGGTCAGCGGGTGCACGTAGCTCTCGTACAGCACGCCCAGCACGATGTACACGCACACCACCGCGGCCAGGATCAGCCACAGCTGGTTGGCCAGCGACGCCTGGTAAGCCCCCGCCGCGCCCAGGAAAGTCAGGGTCACCGACGAGGGCAGCGCCGATTCCTTCGCGGCTTGCCGCACGGCGGCGACGGCCTGGCCCAGCGACACACCGGGCGCGGTATCGAAGCCCACCGTCGCAGCCGGGTACTGCGCCACGTGCGTGATCTGCAGCGGCGCGCGCTTCTCGGTGATGCGCGCGATCGCCGACAGCGGCGTCGGCTCGCCCGAGCCGGTGCGCAGCTGGATGCCCGCCAGCGAGTCGGGCGTCGCGGAGGCCTCCGGCCGTGCTTCCAGGATCACGCGGTACTGGTTGGTCTGGGTGAAGATGGTGGAGACGATGCGCTGGCCGAACGCGCTGTAGAGCGCCTCGTCGATCGCCGCGGCCGTGATGTTCAGGCGCGCCGCGGTGTCGCGGTCGACGTCTACGTAGATGGCCGCACCGCTCGCTCCGGCATCAGTGACCGGGTTGCGCACCTGCGGCACCGTCTGCAGCTTGCCCACCAGCCGCGCCGCCCACTGGTTGACCGTCGCGGTGTCCGACCCTTCCAGCGCGAGCCGGTACTGCGTCGGACCGGACTCGGCGTCGATGGTGAGGTCCTGCACCGGCTGCAGGTACAGGGTGGCGCCGGGCACCTGGTGCGCGCGATGCCGCAGGCGATCCATCAACGCCTGCTGGTCGCCGCGGCTGCCTGTGAGGTTGATCAGCAGCCGGCCGGTGTGCAGCATGGTGTTGTTGGCGGCGTCCACGCCGACGAAGCTGGCGATGCTGGCGACCGCCGGCTCCTGCAGCAGCGCCTGCACCACGTCCTGCTGCAGCTGCGCCATCTTCGGAAAGGCGATCGACTCCTGCGCCTCCACCCGCGCCTGCAACTGCCCGGTGTTCTGGGTCGGGAACAGGTCCTTGGGGATGGCGATGTACATCAGCACCGTCAGCACCAGGGTAGCCAGCGCGACCAGCAGCGTCAGCGTCTGGTGCCGCAGCACCCAGACCAGCGCGCTGTCGTAATGGTGGATCAGGCGCTCGAAGCGCCGCTGCAGCCGCGCGCCCAGGCCGCTGCCGGCCGCCTCGCCGCCGGGATGCGCCTTCAGCCAGCGCGCCGACATCATCGGCACCAGGGTCAGCGACACCACCGCGGAGATCAGGATCGTGATGGCCAGCGTGACGGCGAACTCGCGGAACAGCCGTCCTACCACGTCGCCCATGAACAGCAGCGGGATCAGCACCGCGATCAGCGACACCGTCAGCGAGATGATGGTGAAGCCGATCTCGCTGGCGCCCTCGATGGCGGCTTCCATCGGGCGCTTGCCCATCTCGACGTGCCTTTGCACGTTCTCGATCATGACGATGGCATCGTCCACCACGAAGCCGCTGGCGATGGTCAGGGCCATGAGCGACAGGTTGTTCAGGCTGTACCCCATCAGGTACATCACGCCGCAAGCGCCCACCAGCGAGATCGGCACCGCCAGGCTGGCGATCAGGGTGGCGCGCGGGCTGTGCAGGAAGGCGAAGATCACCAGCACGACCAGCAGCACCGCCAGCACCAGCTCGATCTGCACGTGCTGCACCGAGGCCCGGATGCCGGTGGTGCGGTCGGACAGCACCGCCACGTCCAGCGCGGCCGGCAGCCCGGCCATCAGCTCGGGCAAGCGAGCCTTGATCGCGTCGACCGTGGCGATGACGTTGGCGCCCGGCTGGCGCTGCACGTTCAGGATGATCGCCGGCTCCACCTGTCCGTGCTGCGCGGACCAGGCCCCGAGCTTGACGTTCTCGGCGCTCTCCACCACCTGCGCCACGTGGCGCAGTCGCACCGGCGCGCCGTTGCGGTACGTCACGACCAGGTTGGCGTAGTCCTCGGCGGTGAGCAGCTGGTCGTTGGAATTGATGGTCCAGGAGCGTGCGGTCCCGTCGATGCTGCCCTTGGCGCCGTTGGCGTTGGCCGCGTTGATGGCGGTGCGCACGTTCTCCAGCGTCAGGCCCTGGGAGGCCAGCTCGCGCGTGTTGACCTGCACCCGGACGGCGGGACGCTGCCCGCCCGCCAGCGTGACCAGGCCCACGCCCGACACCTGGCTGATCTTCAGCGCGAGCCGCGTGTTCACCAGGTTCTGCACCTCGGGCAGCGGCAGCTGGCCGGAGGTGATCGCCAGCGTGAGCACCGGCGCATCCGCCGGGTTGACCTTGGCGTAGATGGGCGGCGCCGGCAGGTCGGCCGGCAGCAGCGTGGCGCCGGCGTTGATGGCGGCCTGCACCTGCTGCTCGGCGACGTCCAGCGCCAGGCCCAGGCCGAACTGCAGCGTGATGATGGACACGCCCGCCGCGCTGGTGGAACTCATGCGCGCGAGGCCGGCCATCTGGCCGAACTGGCGCTCCAGCGGCGCGGTGACGGTCTGCGCCATCACCTCCGGGCTGGCGCCCGGGTACAGGGTCTGCACCTGGATGGTCGGGTAGTCGACCTGCGGCAGCGCCGACAACGGCATCAGCCGCAAGCCCACCAGCCCGGCCAGCACGATCGCCAGCATCAGCAGCGAGGTCGCGACCGGGCGCAGGATGAAGGGACGGGACGGGCTCATCGGCAAACCCGGCCATCCCCCCGGCGGCCGGCTGCGTGACGGTGAACCGCGCGAACGGGAGCCACGGTCGCGTCGTCCGCGCGGGGGCGGGGACCCAGGGCCACATTCCCCTTATCCCCGCGGAGGCGGGAACCCAGCGCAACACTCCCGTCGTCCCCGCGGAGGCGGGGACCCAGGGCGTTCGAGCAGTCCGCGAAAGCGGACGCACTGGATCCCCGCCTTCGCGGGAATGACAGGAATCCGGTCACCGCCCTGCCCCGCCAGCCGTCGCGCGCCGCTGTTGCGGGCCCGATGCGGCACGGCGCGGGCGCGCAGCAGCCGAAGAGGGCGTGCCGTTGCCCGGCCCGCTTGCCGCTGCCGCGGGACCCTCGGCCGGCAGCGCCACGCGCGAGCCGTCGCGCAACCGGTCGGCGCCCTCCGTCACCACGCGCTCGCCGGCCTGCAGTCCGCTGGTGATCTGCACCCGCTCGGCCGTGGCCTCGCCGCGCCGCACGTTGCGCAGTTGCACGGTGCGGTCGTCCTTCAGCACGAACACGTAGTCGCCGTTGGCGCCAGTGCGCACCGCCGACAGCGGCACCGTCACTGCGCCTTCGATCGTGCGCAGCCGCAGCTGGACGTTGACG
>JAKFEA010000254.1:0-27016 GCA_036675905.1 Acidovorax sp.
CGGTGCCGGAGCACTTCAACATCGCGCAGGCGTGCTGCGCGCGCTGGGCGCAGGCGCCGGACGGCGACCGGCGCGTCGCGATCCGTGCCCATGCGGTGCAGGGCGAGTCCACCCTGACCTTCGGCGCGCTGCAGGCCCAGGCCAACCGGCTGTCCAGCGTGCTGGCCTCGCTGGGCGTCAAGCGGGGCGACCGCGTGGCGCTGGTGATGCCGCAGCGATTCGAGACGGCCATCACCTACATGGCGATCTTCCAGCTGGGCGCGGTGGCCATGCCGCTGTCCATGCTGTTCGGCCCCGAGGCGCTGGAGTACCGGCTGCAGGACAGCGGCGCCGTGGTGGCGGTGTGCGACGAGAGCTCCGTCGCCAACCTGCTGGCGGTGCGCCGCGCCTGCCCGACGCTGCGCACCCTGGTCGGCGTGGGCGCCGCGGCGCTGCAGGCCGATCTGGACTGGGGCGTGGAGCTGGCGAAGCACAAGCCCGCTTTCACGGCCGCGCGCACCAAGGCCGACGAGGGCGCCGTGCTGATCTACACCAGCGGCACCACCGGCCCACCCAAGGGCGCGCTGATCCCGCACCGTGCGTTGATCGGCAACCTGCCGGGCTTCGTGTGCAGCCAGAACTGGTTCGGGTTCAGCCCTTACGCCGATGGAGTGGAGGGAGCAGGCGCTGCGGCCGCCGACTCCCTCTCCCGCTTGCGGGAGAGGGCCGGGGTGAGGGCTCCCCGGACTTCACTCCCTCCCCCGCCGGGGGAGGGTTGGGGAGGGGGCGCTCCGGTCGACTCCGAAGCCGTGTTCTGGTCCCCCGCCGACTGGGCCTGGACCGGGGGATTGATGGATGCGCTGCTCCCGTCCCTCTACTTCGGCCGCCCCATCGTCGCCTACAACGGCCGCTTCAGCCCCGACACCGCCTTCGCGCTGATGCAGGAGCACGGCGTCACCCACACCTTCCTGTTCCCCACCGCGCTCAAGGCGATGCTGAAGGCCTACCCCAAGCCGCGCCGGCAGTTCCGCCTGAAGCTGCAGGCCATCATGAGCGCCGGCGAGGCGGTAGGCGACACGGTGTTCGCGTACTGCCGCGACGAACTGGGCGTGGTGGTCAACGAGATGTTCGGCCAGACCGAGATCAACTACGTGGTCGGCAACTGCAGCATGAACGGCAACACCGCCGGCGGCGTCGGCTGGCCGGCTCGCCCCGGCAGCATGGGACGGCCCTATCCCGGCCACCGCGTGGCGGTGATCGACGACGACGGCAACGAGTGCCCGCCGGACGTGCCCGGCGACGTGGCGGTGAACCGCTACGACGTGCACGGCGATCCCGACCCGATCTTCTTCCTCGGCTACTGGGGCAACGAGCGAGCCACCCGCGGCAAGTACACCGGCGACTGGTGCCGCACCGGCGACGTCGCCACGCGCGACGCCGAGGGCTACCTCTGGTACCAGGGCCGCGCCGATGACGTGTTCAAGGCCGCCGGCTATCGCATCGGCCCGAGCGAGATCGAGAACTGCCTGGTCAAGCACCCCGCGGTGGCCAATGCGGCGGTGGTGCCCAAGCCGGACGCCGAGCGGGGCGCCGTGGTCAAGGCCTACGTCGTGCTGGCGCCGGGCCACTCGCCGGCCGACACGCTGGTGGCGCAGCTGCAGCAGCACGTGCGCGGCAAGCTCGCGCCCTACGAGTACCCCAAGGAGATCGAGTTCATCGACGCCCTGCCCATGACCACCACCGGCAAGGTGCAGCGGCGCGTGCTGCGGTTGCAGGAGGAGGAGCGGGCGCGCAAGGCGGCGTAGGCCTTGCCGTATCCTGCGCGCCTTCGATCCATCCCTGCAGTCCCTTCGATGACCCCTGTTTCCCTTGGCGCCTCCGACCTGCGCGTCACGCCCGTCTGCCTCGGCACCATGACCTTTGGCGAGCAGGTCGCCGAGCCTCAGGCGCACGCCATCCTGTCCCGCGCCGTCGAGCGCGGCGTCAACTTCATCGACACGGCCGAGATGTACGCGGTGCCGGCACGCAAGGAGACGTTCGGCGCCACCGAAACCATCATCGGCAACTGGCTGGCCGACAACGCCGGCCTGCGCAGCCGGATCGTGCTGGCCACCAAGGTCGCCGGCCCTTCGCGCGGCATGCCCTGGATCCGCGAGGGCCAGGGCCTGACGGCCGCCGACATCCTGGCCTCCTGCGAGGGGTCGCTGCGGCGCCTGCGCACCGACGTGATCGACCTCTACCAGATCCACTGGCCGGAGCGCAACACGCCGATGTTCGGCTCGATGTACTACGACCCTACGAAGGAGCGCACGCAGACGTCGATCCACGAGCAGCTCGAAGCGCTGGGCCGGTTGGTGCGCGAAGGCAAGGTGCGCCACATCGGGCTGTCGAACGAGACTCCCTACGGCGTGCACGAGTTCGTGCGCCTGGCCGGGCAGCACGGCCTGCCGCGCGTCGCCACCGTGCAGAACCCGTATTGCCTGGTCAACCGCAGCGTGGAGAACGGGCTGGACGAGAGCCTGCATCGCCTGGGCGTCTCGCTGCTCGCATACTCGCCCTTGGGCTTCGGGCTGCTGACGGGCAAGTACGACGAAGGTGGCTTCACGGGCGACAAGGCCCCGGCCGCCGCGCGCATCGCGAAGTTCGAATCGGTGCGGCAGGGGCGTTGGGCCAGGCCGGAAGCGCTGGAAGCCGCGCGCCGCTACAACGAGCTGGCTCGCCGCCGCGGCCTGACGCCCACGAAGCTGGCGCTGGCCTTCTGCTACACCAAGTGGCAGGTCGCCAGCACGATCATCGGCGTGACCTCGCTGGCGCAACTCGACGAGAACCTGGACGCCTGGGGCACGCGGCTGGCGCCCGAGCTGTTGGCGGAGGTCGACCGCATCCGCTGGGAGCTGCGCGACCCCGCGATCTGATCCGCGAGCCATGGCGAAGAAGGACCACGTCAGCGAGACCCCGGCCACGGCGCTGCTCAAGGCGCACCGCGTGGCCTTCACCGAGCACCCCTACGAGTACCTGGAGCACGGCGGCGCGACGCACAGCGCGCAGGTGCTCGGCTTCGACCCGTTCACCGTGGTCAAGACGCTGGTGATGCAGGACGAGAAGGCGCGCCCGCTGATCGTGCTGATGCACGGCAACCGCAAGGTCTCGACCAAGAACCTGGCGCGCCAGATCGGCGCCAAGTCGGTCGAGCCCTGTGCGCCGGAAGTGGCCAACCGCCACAGCGGTTACCTGGTGGGCGGCACCTCGCCCTTCGGCACGCGCCGGGAGATGCCGGTGTACATCGAGGAAACCATCCTCTCGCTGCCGCGCATCGCCATCAACGGCGGCCGCCGCGGCTACCTGGTGGAAATCGATCCGCAGGTGTGCGTGCAACTGCTCGGGGCCAAGGCGGTGAGCTGCGCGCTGGAAGAGTGAACGGCGGCGCTGGCAGAATCGGCGCCCGATGGACACCCTGAATCCCCTGCTCGCCGCGATCGCGGCCTACCTGGTGGGCTCGCTCGCCTTTGCCGTGATCGTCAGCCGCGCGATGGGCCTGTCGGACCCGCGCACCTTCGGCAGCAAGAACCCCGGCGCCACCAACGTGCTGCGCTCGGGCAGCAAGGCCGCCGCGATCGTCACGCTGCTGCTGGATGCGATGAAGGGGCTGGTGCCGGTGCTGCTGGTTCGCCTCTACGGCAAACCGTTCGGGCTGGAGGACGGCACGGTGGCCCTGGTCGCGCTGGGCGCCTTCCTCGGTCACCTCTATCCGGTGTTCTTCCGCTTCCAGGGCGGCAAGGGCGTGGCCACCTTCATCGGCGCCGTGTTCGGCATCCACTGGCTGCTGGGTATCGCCACCGGGCTGACCTGGCTGATCATCGCCTTCTTCTTCCGCTACTCGTCGCTGGCGTCACTGATCGCCGCCGTGTTCGCGCCGGTGTACTACCTGCTGGGCGACCGCATCCAGTGGTACGCGGAGAAGCCGGTGGTGTTCGCGCTCTTCGTCATGGCGGCGCTGCTGGCGTGGCGGCACCGCGAGAACATCCAGCGGCTGGTGGCCGGCAAGGAATCGCGCTTGGGTGGGAACAAGAAGTAGTTCGTCATCCCCGCGAAGGCGGGGATCCAGAGCATTCAAGCAGGCCGCGAAGGCGGACGCACTGGATTCCCGCCTCCGCGGGAATGACCAAGGAACCTACTCCCGCTCGATCACATACCTCGTCACCTTCGGCGGCTCCTCCCCCATGTGGAACGACAGTCGCCGGTCCCGCAGTTGCGCATCCGCCGCGGTGATGCGGTCGAAGCGGCGCAGGTGCTCGATCCAGGATTCGTCGGTGATCTGCTCGATGTAGCAAGTCGGGTCACTGAGGTCGTGCACCAGCTGCCAGTTCAGCGCGCCCTGCCGCAGCCGGCTGCGGCGGCTCTCTTCCATCACCGCCAGGAATTCCTGCGACCGCGCCGGGTCGATGCGGTACTCCACGCACACCTGGATGCGGCCGCCGTGCGGCGGTCCCGCCATCTGCGGCACCTTGAGCACCTGAGAGGGCGTCAGGTCCTCCTCGGTGCCGCGGTCGTGCGTCAAGCGCTGCACCACCCCCATCAGGATCACGCCGCTGATCGCGGCCGCGGTCAGGCTCTCGGGCACGCTGCTCCAGGTGGCGACCTGGCCCCACAGCGCGGCGCCGGTGGCGGTGGACCCCATCAGGCACATCTGGTATATCGACATGCCGCGCGCCCGCACCCAGTCGGGCAGCGCCATCTGCGCGGCGACCGTCAGTGAGTTCGCCACCGTGATCCAGGCCATGCCCGACACCACCATGGCGGGCACCGCAATCGCGATGTTGGGCGCGTAGGCCACGGCCAGCGTGCCCAGCGCCTGCAGCACGGTGCCCACGATGATCAGCCGCTGCAGCGGCAGCCAGGCGCGCAGCCGGGGCATCTGCAGCGCCGCGAAGATGGCCCCGGCGCCCATGGACGCCAGCAGCACGGTGAAGGTGCCGGCGGCGCCGCCGGGCAGGCCGCGTGCGACCAGCGGCAGCAGCGCCAGCTGCGCGGTGGAGTGCAGGAAGAACACCGAGATGCGCAGCAGGATGCCGCGCATGCGGCCGGACTGGCGCACGAACTGCACGCCCACCCGCATGGCGCTGGACAGGCGCTCGCGGCCGAGCGGGCTCTCCTTGTGCTCGCGCCGCCAGCGCATGATCACGAAGCCGGCCACCACCGACAGCACCGCGTTGAGCACGAACACCCAGGCGCTGCCCAGGCTGGCGATCACGGCGCCGGCCACCAGCGGCCCGACGATGCGCGAGCCGTTCATGGCGACCCCGTTCAGGGCCAGCGCCTGCGCCAGCTGGTGCCGAGGCACCACCTCCGGGATGATGGCCGCGAACACCGGCCAGCGCATCGCCAGCCCGATGCCGTTGGCAAACGTCAGCACCAGCAGCAGCACCGGGTTCAGCAGGCCCAGCAGGATCACGCCGCACAGGATGGCGGAGACGCCCGCCACCCAGAACTGCGTGACCATGAAATAGCGGCGCCGGTCCAGGATGTCGGCCAGCGCGCCGCTGGGCAGGCCGAGGAAGAACACCGGCAGGGTGGAGGCCGACTGCACCAGCGCCACCCACAGCGGAGACGGTCCGATCGACGTCATCAGCCAGGCGGCCGCGACGTCGTTCATCCACATGCTGGTGTTGGCCGCGAACCAGGTGAACCAGAGCATGCGGAACACCCGGATGCCCAATGGCCCCAGTGCGGTGACCGGCGGCTGCAGGGGAGGCGGCTCCAGGGCGGCGCGCTCGGGGTCGGCCATCAGTAGCGCCGCTCGAGCACCATCTGGTCGTTGTCGCGCCGCATCTGGAAGCGGGTGAGGAAGCTGTTGCCCAGCAGGATGTAGGGCATCGGCTGCTGGCCGACGATGGCGTCGACGTCGCGCACTTCCACGTCGCGGATGCGCACCGAGGTCAGCTTGACGCGCCAGCCCAGCGCCACGCCGTTGGCCGTGCCCATGCGCGTCGGCTGTCCGGACCTGTAGTCGATGCCGAATCGCTCGGCGTCGGCGGCGCCCATGCCGATGCTGGTGGCGCCGGTGTCGACCATGAAGTAGGCCGCGCGCCCGTTGATCGAACCTTCGGTCAGGAAGTGCCCTCCCGTGCCGGCCGTCAGCACGATCTTCTGGCCTGCCGGCGCGCCGCCGCCGGTGCTGCCGACGCTGGCGGGCGCTTCGCCCACGCGCAGCGTGTGGCGCTTGCCGCCGATCTCCACCACGGCCTGGTCACCGGCGGTGGACACCACCTTGACACCCTTGTGCGAATCGCCGGGCGCCACGGTCTTGGGCGCCGAGCCGTCGACGATCAGCAACGCGCGGTTGCCCAGCATGCCTTGCAGCGCGACGGACTGCCCCCAGGCGGGGGTGCCGGCCAGCAGGGCGGCAACGAGGAAGGTGGCGCGCACGCGGGATCAGTCCCTGAAGTTGTTGAAGGAGAGCGGCAGGTCCGTGATCTCCTTGCGGATCAGCGCCATGGCGGCCTGCAGGTCGTCGCGCTTGGCGCCGGTGACGCGCACCGCGTCGCCCTGGATCGAGGCCTGCAACTTGAGCTTGCTGTCCTTGATCGCTTTCTGCACCTTCTTGGCCTGCTCGGATTCGATGCCGCTGCGCACCTTGATCACCTGCTTGACCTTGTCGCCGCCGATCTTCTCGACCTTGCCCTTGTCCAGGAACCGCACGTCGACGTTGCGCTTGGTCAACTTGTTCGTGAGGATGTCCTGCACCTGACCGAGCTGGAAGTCGGCGTCGCCGAACACCGTGATCTCCTTCTCCTTGATCTCGATGGCGGCCGACGTGCCCTTGAAATCGAACCGCGTGCCGATCTCCTTGGCAGTGTTGTCGACGGCGTTCTTCACCTCGACCAGGTTGGGCTCGCAGACTGTATCGAAAGACGGCATTTCATCTCCCCGGCGCCCCGCGCGCATGGGTCACAATTCTCCCATGATCGTGGAGCAGAACGTCGCTCTGGCGCCGCACAACAGCTTCGGCATCGTCGCCAAGGCGCGCGAGCTGGTGCGCGTGCGCAGCGAGGCCGACGTGGTGCAGCTGCTGGCCGACGCACGGCTGGCGGCCGCGCCCAAGTTCGTGCTGGGCGGCGGCAGCAACATCGTGCTGACCGGCGACGTGCGCGCGCTGGTGCTGAAGGTCGAGATCGGCGGCCGGCGGGTGCTGGACGACGGCCCCAGGGCCACGGTGATCGAGGCCGGCGCCGGTGAGAACTGGCACGAACTGGTGGACTGGACGCTGGCGCAGGGCTTTGCCGGGCTGGAGAACCTGGCGCTGATCCCCGGCACCGTGGGCGCCGCGCCGGTGCAGAACATAGGCGCCTATGGCGTGGAACTGCAGGACCGCTTCGAGTCGCTGGACGCGATCGACCTGCAGACGGGGCGCGTGTTCACGCTGGACGCCGGCCAGTGCGCCTTCGGCTACCGCGATTCGGTCTTCAAGCACGTGGCCGCCGTGGGCGAGCAGGCCCGTGGCATGGGCCTGGGCGGCCGCGCGCTGATCCTGCGCGTGCGCCTGCGCCTGCCCAAGCCCTGGAAGCCGGAGCTGGGCTACATGGAACTGGATCGCAAACGGGCCGAATCCGGCGGCGCGCAGCCGACCGCGCGGCAGGTGTTCGACTGGGTCTGCACCATCCGCAGCGCCAAGCTGCCCGATCCGCGCGTGCTGGGCAACGCCGGCAGCTTCTTCAAGAACCCCACCGTGTCGCCGGAGCAGTGCACCGACATCATCGCGCGCGAGCCGAACATCGTGCACTACCCGATGCCGGACGGGTCGGTGAAGCTGGCCGCCGGCTGGCTGATCGATGCCTGCGGCTGGAAGGGCAAGTCGGTCGGCAACGCCGGCGTCTACGAGAAGCAGGCGCTGGTGCTGGTCAACCGCGGTGGGGCCACCGGCGGCGAGGTCGTCACCCTGGCCCGGGCCATCCAGACCAGCGTGTACGAGCGCTTCGGCATCCGGCTGGAGCCGGAGCCGGTGGTGGTCTGAAGTCGCGTCATGCCCGCGGAGTGGCGGGTTGGGTTTCGTGCGGCACGAGCCTCAACCTGACGGTGAATCGGCTCCCTTTCCCGGTGCCCGCGCTGCTCGCCTCCACCGTGCCGCCGTGCGCAGCGACCAACTCGCGCACCACCGACAACCCGATGCCGAGCCCGCGGCCGTTGAAGTCCGTGGCGCCCTCGTCCTGTACGAAGGGGTCGAAAATCCGGGTCAAGGCTTCAGCCCTGATTCCGATACCGTTGTCCGATACGGCGATCACCAGGTGCTCGCCCGCCACCTCTGCAGAGATGGCGATCTCACCGCCTCGCGGGGTGTACTTGGATGCGTTGTCCAGCAGGTTGCCGAAAATCTGCGCGAGCCGCGCCGCATCGCCGCTCACCGGGAGCGGCCCCGCGGGCCGCTGGATGGTGAATTGCTGCCCTCGGCTTTCCATCCTCGAGCGAGCGGCCTCGCCCGCCTCGTCGATAAGGCCGGCCATGTCCACGACCTGGAGTTCGAGCCTGAACTTCCCGGTGCTGGCGCGCGTGGCGTCGAGCAGGTCGCCGATCAGCCTTGTCATCTGGGCCACCTGCCGCTCGATGAGATCCTGCATCCTGACCAGGAGCGGCCCCTCGTCGGACGACATCCGGCCGAGGATCGCCGCTGCATTGCTGATGGGCCCCAGCGGGTTGCGTAGCTCGTGCGCCAGCACGCCCAGGAACTCGGTCTGCCGATGCTGCGCCAGTTCCGCTGCATCCTGCCGGTCGAGTGCGCCCAGAACGGCCAATACCAGTTCCCGGTTCGCCTCCTGCACCAGCTGCAGTGCCGCCGCCAGCTTGCGCTCGGCCGTTTCGGCGTTGGTCCGTGCGCGCGTCAGCGCTTGCGCCAGTCGCTCATTGGCTTCCCGAAGCGCGGCGTTGCCACCGACGCGCGCATCGGCCTTGTCGTCGCCGGGGGAGCTTGCAGTCACGGTAGAGGACCTGGTTTGCCGTCAGTCTTCAGTCGGGTCCGGGCCAGGGGCTGACCCGCCGTAGCGTCGTGTCGGCCGCCCTCCGAGCAGCCCTTCCTGTCCGGGCAGTGTGCGGCCCACCTGGATACCGTGGTCGTCTATGGTGTATTCGCGCAATTCGTGCGAATGCTTCCTGCCGCGCACCTTGACCACCGCCATCACCCGGCGCAACTGGCTTTGCAACTCGATATAGCGCTGCACGATGATCGCATCGGTCAGGAAGGCGGTTCCATAAGGGCTGAAGCGCAGGTCGGTGTACCGGTCCTCCAGCTCGGAACACATCAGCACCGAGGCGCCGGTTCTCGTCAGGGCGGTCACCAGCCTCAGGAGGGAAGCCTTGAAATCGGCGCGGAACGTCGGCGCAATGACCATTTCAAAGCTAGAGAGCGAATCGATCACGACACGGGTGGCCTTCAGGCGCCGGATCTCGTTGACGAGCAACTGAACTGTCTCATCGATCGACAGGTCGGGCGCCGTGCTGTCGACCAGGGCCACGCTTCCGCTTGCGACCAGCTTCGTGAGCACCGAGTTGCGCTGGCTATCGGGGTGCGGCTCGAAGATCGCCATCACGCCTGTCTCACCGCGGTCCGCGCCGGCTGCCAGAAACGAGGCGGCCACCGTGCTCTTGCCCGAGCCGGAAGGGCCGGCGACAAGCAGTGAATAGCCGCCCGGCAAGCCGCCGCCCATCATTTCGTCCAGGGCGGGAACACCCATCGAAAGGAGTTCCCCCGCAGGCCGCGGCGTCGCCGCGGTGCGCGGCTCGACTTGCGCATCGGCGGGCGCAAAGACGGTCAATCCGGCGGCGCTGATACGGAAGTTGTGCAGGCCGGGCAGGGTGGCCTGCCCGCGCATTTTCAAGATCTCGATCTTGCGCACCATCGAGTTGCGTTCCACGCTCTGGCGCAGCCAGATCAGTCCGTCGCACACGGTGAACACCGGGTTGGCGTCCACCTCATCGAAGTATTCGCCGACCAGGAACGTCGTGGCATGCCAGCTGGCCATCAGCATGCCCAATTGCTGGACGAACCGCTGCAAGGCATTGTGCGGGTTCGTATTTCCATGGTTCGTGAGCATGACGGAACGGAAGGAGTCGACGAACACCAGCGAAGGGTTGTGCGCCTTCACCTCGTCGGCAATGCGGGCCAGTACCTTGTCGAGGTCGCCCGTCAAGGTGTCATCGGCCAGGTTGACGAACCGGACGGCGCTTCCCACCAGGCTGGCGTCGAAGAACTCGAACTGCTGCTGGTAGCGCAGCATCTTCAGCGGTGGTTCGCCCAGCACCGTCAGGTACAGGGCCGGCCGCTGCGGCGTCGCCAGCGCAAACATGATCTGGTGAGCCAGCGTGGTCTTGCCGCAGCCCGGCTGCCCCGCGATCATGTTGAAGGAAAATTCCGGCAGGCCGCCGCCCAGTACCTGATCCAGGCCAGGCACTCCGGTGGTGAGGCGGTTGATCGTGACTTTGGCGGTCATTGCTGCGTTCCCTGTGAAGATGGGGTGCTGAAAAGATTGGCCCAGACGGGGCGCAGCAACTGCCCCGTAAGCGAGTGGCCGACCATGCTGGCCAGCAGTTCGTGAAACTCCTCCAGGGTGGCTGCACCGGCTGCAACGGCATTGGCACTGCTCTGCGACGACAGTGCCGATCGCAGTGCAGCCAGATCCAGCGCATTCGCAACGCCCTGCTGCGTGGGTGCCAGCCAGGGATGGGTTGGCGCGACTACGTGCAGGCAGCGTTGATAGAGCGCCGCAACGCCTTGCTTGCCGATGACGGGACTCAGTACCGCATCGATCTCGCACCAAGCCCTGACGATGACCTCGACGACAGGCTCGGCACTCTCGCCATTGGCCGCCCGATGCGTCAGGGAGGCCTCGATCCGGCCGCGCTCGAGAGGTGCCATGGATGAATGCCCCGCGTTTTCCGACAGTGTCCCAAGGCCGATCCGGTCGCTGCTGCAGCCGGTCCGTTCAGCATGGCCGATCGACTTGCGGTCGTGCACAACGCAGTCGAAACCTGCCGCCGAACCTGAACATAGTAGCGCAGTCGGTCTGGGCGCCAACCGTGAATGGCCCGCTTCCGGCCGTCGCGCCTGTCGGCGTGGGCCTACGCAGCCGAGCTGGCAACCTCTTCATAGTGGAGGGCGTCACGCCCGGCGGGCGGGCCTGGACGCTCCCTGAACCACGACATGAAGCCTGGATTGCGCGCGCGCGCCCTGCGCTGGTGGAGCGGCGCCGCATTCGCGGTGCTGCTGGCCGGCGCCGCGCTGGCGCAGGAAGGCCCGGCGCGGCCATCGTTCAACCTCGACGTGCGCGCGCCCGATGCGGTGAGGGAGCTGCTGGAGCGCCACCTCGAGTTGCAGCGCTACCGCCAGGTGCCGGACCTCGACGAGGCCGAGCTGGCCCGGCTGCTGCGCCTGGCCGAGCGCGACGCCCGCGAGCTGCTGGGCACCCTGGGCTACTTCTCGCCCAAGCTGGACATCCATCGCGAGGCGATCGAGGCCGGTGCGGTGCCGGTGGTCGTGGTGGCGGTCGATCCCGGCCCGCCCACCACCATTGCCGACGTCCACATCGGCTTCCAGGGCGACATCTCCGCTTCCACCGACCCGGATGCGATCGCGCAGCGGTCGCAGATCCGCGAGCGCTGGAGCCTGCCGGCCGGACGCCGCTTCACCCAGAAGGGGTGGGAGGACGCCAAGTCCGACGCCCTGCGCGACCTGGTGGCGCGGCGCTACCCGGCGGGCAAGATCGGCTTCAGCCGGGCCGACATCGATGCGGCCGCCAATCGCGCGCGACTGGGCTTGCGGCTGGACTCGGGGCCGCTGTTCCGGCTGGGGCCCATGCAGGTGTCCGGGATCGAGCGCTACGACCCGGTGCTGGTGCCGCGGCTGGCGCGCCTGCCGCCCGGCAGCATCTACGACCAGGACCGCATCCAGCGCGCCCAGTTGCGGCTGGTCGGCAGCGGCTACTTCGATTCGGCCTTCATCTACGTCGACCCGGCCGGCGATCCAGCCGCCGCGCCGGTGCAGGTGAACGTGCGCGAGGCGCCGCTGAAGAAGCTGGTGCTGGGCCTGGGCCTGTCGACCGACACCGGCCCGCGCGCCACGGTGGAGTACACCCACAACCGCCTGCCGGGGCTGGGCTGGCGCGCCCTCAGCAAGCTGCAGCTGGACCGCAAGGCGCCCTTCATCGGCACCGAGCTGTTCGCCATCCCGGGCGAGGACGGGTGGCGCTGGGGCGTGTCGGCGCGCGCCGAGCGGATCGACGACGACCCGCTGGTCACGCACAGCCAGACCCTGCGCGTGGGCCGCACGCGCAGCGAGGATCACATCGAGCGCAACGTCTACGTGCAGTTCGACCGATCCAGCGTGCGCGCCGAGGCGGGCGCGCCGCCGCCTGCCGACACCGGCGACGGCACCGCCCTGAGCGCCAACTACATCTGGAGCGGGCGCTACTTCGACCAGGAGCCCTATCCGACCCGCGGCTTCGCGGTCGGCGCCGAGCTCGGCGCCGGCATCACCCTGGTCGGCAGCCGCAGTCCGTTCCAGCGCACCGTGCTGCGCTGGCTGCAGATCCACCCGCTGGAGCGCGGCCGCCTGCAGTGGCGTGCGGAAGGCGGCGCGGTGCTGGCCGCCGCCCAGGCGCGCGTGCCGTCCACCCACCTGTTTCGCACCGGCGGCGACACCTCGGTGCGCGGCTACGGCTTTCGCGACATCGGCGTGCAGCAGCCCGGCGGCGTGGTCGGGCCCGGGCGGCTGCTGGCCGTCGGCAGCCTGGAGTGGCAGCGGCCGATCCGCCGCGACGGCGTGCCGACCGACTTCGAGAGCGTGCTGTTCGTCGATGCGGGCGCGGTGGCCGACCACGTCAGCGACCTGCGGCCTTCTGTCGGCGTGGGCGCCGGCGTGCGCTACCGCAGCCCGCTGGGCCCGCTGCAGGTGGACCTGGCGTATGGCGTGGACGCGAAGCGGCTGCGCCTGCACATCAACATCGCGACCACGTTCTGAGGCCGGCCCAGCATGAACGCGCTGCGATGGTTGGGGAGGGTGCTGGCAGTGCTGCTGGTGCTTCTCGTCATCGCGGCTGCCGTGCTGTGGTGGTGGGCCGGGCGCGAGGGCTCCGCGCAATGGGCGCTGGAGCAGGCGACACACCGGCTGCCATCCCTGCAGGCCGAGGGCGTGACCGGCTCGCTGCGGCACGGGCTGCGGGTGCAGCGGCTCGCGTGGCAGCAAGACGGGCTGGACGTCCAGGCGCAGCAAGTGGAGCTGGCCTGGCAGCCGCTGGCCTTGCTGCAAAGGCAGCTGGCGCTCGATTACCTGCGCGCCGGCCAAGTGCGCATCGACGACCGGCGCCCCGATACCGGCGAGCGCCCCAAGCCGCCGGCCAGCCTGGAGATGCCGCTGCAAGTCGCCGTGGACGACATCGCCGTGGGCCGGCTGGAGTGGGTCGGGCCACCCGCTCTGGTGCTGAGGGAACTGGCCGCGAGCTATGCATACGACGGCGCCAGGCATCGCCTGGACCTGCGCAACCTGCGCGCAATGGACGGCCATTACCGCGGCGAGGCTCGCGTCGCCGCGCAAAGTCCGTTCGACCTCAGCGTCCAGGCATCCGGCCGCGTCGAAGCGCCGGTGCCGGGCGCCGCCTCGGCGCTGCCGCTGGTGTTCCAGGCCCGCGCCGACGGCAGGCTGGCCGACTTCGACCTGCAGGCCAAGGTGCAGGCCGAGCCCGGCGGCGTCGCCGGCGCGCAAGCCACGCTGGTGGCGCGTGCCACGCCATTCGAGCCGCTGCCGGTGGCGCGCGCGCGCGCCGATTTCCAGGCCTTCGATGCCGGCGCGATCTGGGCGAGCGCACCGCACACGCTGCTGTCGGGCCGGGTCGTTCTGGAGCCGCGCGATGCCGATACCTGGACCGTCACGACCGACTTGCAGAACGCCTTGCCCGGCCCCTGGGATCGCAGCCGGGTGCCGGCTTCGCGCTTGCAGCTGGAAGGCGATTGGACCCTGCCCGCGCATGCCTTCGTCCGGCAATTGGAGGCCGACGTGGGTGGCGGCAAGGTGCGTGCGCGTGGCGAGTGGGAGAGCGAGCAGGCCTGGCGCATCGAAGGCACGCTCAGCGGCGTGAACCCGGCGGCCGTGCACAGCGCGCTGGCGCCGCTGCCGCTGAGTGGGCGGGCGACGGTGCTGGCCGAGGGTGAGGCGCTGCTCTTCGACACCGAACTGAAGGCGGCAGGCGATCCGCAGGCGCAACCGGCGTCCGCTGCCAACGAGATCGCGGTGGCGGTGGGTGCGCTGGAATTGCGCTCGCTGCAGGCGCGCGGCCGCTGGGCCGGCAAGCAGCTGTCGCTGCCGCTGCTGCAGGTGGACACGGCCGATGCCCGGCTGGATGCGGCGCTGGACCTGGAGCCAGCTGCCCGCTTCGGCCGCGGCCGTGCCGACCTGCAGGCGCCGGGCCTGCGGGTGCGTGCGGTCGGCTCGCTGGGCCGCACGCGCGGCGGCGGCAATGCCAAGGTCTCGCTGGCCGACGTTGCCTTGGCGCAGCAGTGGCTGCAGAAGTTGCCGGGAGTGCCGCAGGCCTTGACCTCGCCCCTGCTGGCCGGCAATGCCGAGGCGCAATTCGCCTGGCAGGGCGGCTGGGACGATCCGGAGGTGGAAGGCACGCTGTCGGTGCCGCAACTGCAGCCGGCCACGGAGCCGGGCCAGCCCGTGCCGTGGTCGGTGCGCGAGGCCACGCTGACGCTCGATGGGCGGCTGGCCGATGCGCGCGTCGACCTGCGCGCCCAGGCGCTGCAAGGCGAGCGCCAGCTCATGCTGGAGCTCGCCGGCCGGGCCGGGCGCGGGCCCAGGGGCGCATGGCAGGGGCAGGTCGCATCGCTGCAAGCGCAGGCCCGCGACCCGGCGATCGGGCCGGGCCCGTGGCGGTTGGTGTTGCAGCGCCCCATGGAAGTGTCGTGGTCGGGCGGGCGACTCGAAGCCGGCGCGTCGCAGGCCACACTGGCCGCGCCGCCATCGGCCGCCGGCAGCGCACCGTTGCAGGCGCTCGTGGCCTGGGATCCGGTGACCTGGACGGCCGGCGACTTGCGCACGGCGGGCCGCATCACGGGCCTGCCGCTCGCCTGGGTGGAGCTGCTGGGCGGGCCGCAGCTGGCCGGTTCGGCGCTCGCCGGCGACCTGGTGTTCGAGGGGCAGTGGGATGCGCAGCTGGGCGAACGGCTGCGCATCCGCGCCTCGCTGGCGCGCAGCAGCGGCGACGTGTCGGTGCTGGCGGAGACCGCCGACGGCAGCTCGGCGCGCGTGCAGGCCGGCGTCCGGCAGGCACGATTGACGATCGAAGGCGAGGGCGAAGCGCTGGAGGCGGCGCTGGTCTGGGACTCGGAGCGGGCCGGCAGCGCGCGGGCGCGCATCGCCTCGCGGCTGTCGCACGAAGGCGGCGACTGGAGCTGGCCGGCGCAGGCGCCGCTGTCCGGCTCCATCCAGGCGCAGCTGCCGCGGCTGGGCGTGTGGTCGCTGCTGGCGCCGCCAGGCTGGCGGCTGCGCGGATCGGTGCAGGCCGACATCACGGTGTCCGGCACGCGCGCCGAGCCGCAACTGGCCGGCACCCTGGTCGCCACCAACCTGGCGCTGCGTTCGGTTGTCGACGGCGTCGCGCTGCGCGACGGCCGGCTGCGCGCGCGGCTGGAAGGCCGCCGGCTGGTGATCGAGGAATTCGTGCTGTTCGGCGCCGGCCCGGATGGCGGCCGGGTCAGCGGCACCGGCGAGGCCGGTTGGCTGGGCGAGGGGCTGCAGGCACGGCTGGCCATGCAGATCGAGCGTTTGCGGGCAAGCACGCGCAACGACCGGGAGCTGACGCTGTCGGGCCAGGTGACGGCCGCGCTGACCCCTGCTGCGGTGGAAGTACGCGGCGCGTTGCACGTCGACCGCGCCCGCATCACGCTGCCGGAGGAATCCGCGCCGCGCTTGGGCGAAGACGTCGTGGTACACAACCTGCCGCCAGGCGTGACGCTGGGCCGCGGCCCAGCGCCGCGGGAGGGCGGCCGATCGGGGCGGCGGCCGCTCACGCTGGCCGTGACGCTGGACCTGGGCAACGACTTCCGGGTGCAGGGCCGCGGGATCCAGACGCGCCTGGCGGGCACGCTGGCGATCTCAGGCGAATCGGTGACCGAACCGCGGCTGGCGGGCGTGATCCGGACGGTGGGAGGCGAGTACCAGGCCTACGGGCAGCGGCTGGACATCGAGCGTGGGGTGCTGCGCTTCACGGGACCGGTCGACAACCCCTCGCTGGACATCCTGGCGATCCGGCCGCGGCTGGTGCAGCGCGTGGGCGTGCAGATCACCGGCACGGCGCAGTCACCCTTCGTTCGCCTGTATGCCGAGCCGGACCTGCCTGAGTCGGAGAAGCTGGCCTGGCTGGTGCTGGGCCGCTCGTCGGCCGCCGGTGGCGCCGAGACCGCGCTGCTGCAGTCGGCAGCGATGGCGCTGCTGCAAAGCCGCGCCAGTGGCGGCAGTGGCGGCAAGGGGCCGGCGGCCCTGCTGGGACTGGATGAACTGGGCTTCCGCCGTGACGGCGCCGAGGGCCCGGCCGTCACGCTGGGCAAGCGGCTGGGCCGCGACCTCTATGCGTCGTACGAACGCAGCCTGGCGGGCACGCTGGGCACGCTGTACATCTTCTACGACCTGTCGCAGCGGCTGACGGTGCGGCTGCAGGCGGGCGACCGCGTGGCGGTCGACCTGATCATGACGTTTGCGTACGACTGAGAGGCATGTCATCCCGGCGGAAGCCGGGATCCATCTCCTGCAGACTGCACAACGCCCGCGGTGTTCAAGCTCCCGGAGGTGGATTGCGGGTCAAGCCCGCAATGACACGCTGTTTACTTCTTCTCTTCGCCCAACTGCGGCACCGACGCGCCGCTGCCCAGCGACAGCAGGCCGGCCTTGCTGTAGACGCCCAGCTTGTCGCGCGTGTCGACGATGTCCAGGTTGCGCATCGTGAGCTGGCCGATGCGGTCGCGCGGGGAGAACATGGACTCGCCCTTTTCCATGGTCAACCGCTCGGGCTGGTAGGTCAGGTTGGGCGACTCGGTGTTCAGCAGCGAGTAGTCGTTGCCGCGCCGCAGCTCGATCGCCACTTCGCCGGTGATGGCACGCGCCACCCAGCGCTGGGCGGTCTCGCGCAGCATGATGGCCTGCGGATCGAACCAGCGGCCCTGGTACAGCAGGCGGCCCAGGCGGCGGCCGTTGTCGCGGTACTGCTCGATGGTGTCTTCGTTGTGGATGCCGGTGACCAGCCGCTCGTAGGCGATGAACAGCAGCGCCAGGCCGGGGGCCTCGTAGATGCCGCGGCTCTTGGCTTCGATGATGCGGTTCTCGATCTGGTCGCTCATGCCCAGGCCGTGGCGGCCGCCGATGCGGTTGGCTTCCAGGATCAGTTCGACCGGGTCGTCGAAGGCCTGCCCGTTCAGCGCGACCGGTTGGCCTTCCTCGAAGCGAACTCGCACTTCCTCGGCCTTGACCGCGACTTCGTCCTTCCAGAACGCCACGCCCATGATCGGGTTGACGATCTTGATGCCGGAGTTCAGGTGCTCCAGGTCCTTGGCCTCGTGCGTCGCGCCCAGCATGTTGCTGTCGGTGCTGTACGCCTTCTCGGCCG
This sequence comes from Acidovorax sp., assembly GCA_036675905.1. Classification (GTDB taxonomy): domain Bacteria; phylum Pseudomonadota; class Gammaproteobacteria; order Burkholderiales; family Burkholderiaceae_C; genus Ramlibacter. The sequence goes on from JAKFEA010000254.1 coordinate 17,619, forward strand.
ACATCTTGTAGGCGAAGCCGGCCTTGTGCATGAACGCGCTCATCTCGGCGCGGCCGCCCAGTTCGTCGATGAAGGCCTGGTCCAGCCAGGGCTTGTAGACCTTCAGCGCCGGGTTGGTGAGCAGCCCGTAGCGGTAGAAGCGCTCGATGTCGTTGCCCTTGAAGGTGCTGCCGTCGCCCCAGATGTTGACGTCGTCTTCCTTCATGGCCGACACCAGCATGGTGCCGGTGACCGCGCGCCCGAGCGGCGTGGTGTTGAAGTAGGTCACGCCCGCGGTGGAGATGTGGAAGGCGCCGGCCTGCAGCGCCGCAATGCCTTCCTGCGCCAGCTGCTTGCGGCAGTCGATCAGGCGGGCCTTCTCGGCGCCGTACTGCATCGCCTTGCGCGGGATCTCGTCGTAGTCCGGCTCGTCGGGCTGGCCCAGGTTGGCGGTGTAGGCGTACGGGATCGCGCCCTTCAGGCGCATCCAGTGCAGCGCGGCGCTGGTGTCCAGGCCGCCGGAGAAGGCGATGCCGACCTTCTGGCCGGCGGGCAGGTGTTCGAGGATGGTGCTCACGCTGGGGGGCTAGGGGCAGGGGGCCAGAGAGAACACCCGTACGCAGAAATCGCGGAAGTGCCGCAGAAGGCGCAGAAGGAATGGAATGTTTCTGCGCCTTCTGCGCTTCTTTGGCGTCTTCTGCGTCCGGGTGTTTGGAAGTTCGATTCTAAAGTGGGCGCGCCGCCGGCCTGGGTGGGGCGGCGGCGCGCAGGGGAGCGGCGAGGCTCAGCGCCAGTGACGGTGGCCGTGGCCGCGATGGCCGTGCCCGTGTCCGCTGCGGTGCACGTAGCCGAAATGCAGCGAGATCGGCGGCGAGTAGGCGTAGTAAGGCCGCTGGTAGTAGACCGGATAGGCCGGCGCCACCACCACCGGCGGCGCCATGACCATGGGTGCGGGCGCGCTGTACACCGGCGCGGTGTAGGCCGGTGCAGCCGGCACGGGCGCCGCGGAGGTGGGTGGCGGCACGCCCACCGGCGTGACCTGCAACTGCACGGTGGGACCCGGGTCGTTGGGCATGTTCACCGAGTACTGGCGCCCGGCGTATTCGTACACCACGTTGTAGCTGATGGCGCGGTTCTCGTAGTAGGTCTGGGTCGAGCACTGCTGCACCGTCTGGATCTCGGTGCCGGGCCGCTCGATCTGGTTGCCCAGCAAGGCGCCGCCGACCAGGCCGATGGCAGTGGCGGCGGCGCGACCGCTGCCGCCGCCGATGGCATTGCCCGCGGCGCCGCCGGCGATGGCCCCGAGCACCGCGCCCGCGCCACTGGGCTGCTGCTGCACCGCCACCGGCTGCTGGGTGCAGACCTGGCGCGGCACCGCGACCTGCTGGATCACCGGCGTGCTGGAAATCACGCGCCCGACTTCCTGCGCCTGTGCGGCGCCCACCGCGGCCAGGGCTGCCAGGGGGAGGACAAGGTACTGCTTCATGGGGGGCCTCGCTTGCGTTGCCGGCATGCGCAAATTCTAGGCAGCGGCCCCCGCGCTGGCTCGGCCGCAGTGGTAAATGCTGGGTAAAAGGTTCAGGCGTCAGCGGCCGGCCGCCAACGCTTCCCAAACCGCCGCGTCGAAGCCGACGGTGGTGCGGCCGCCTGGCCATTCCACGACCGGTCGCTTGATGACGCTGGGCTCGGCCTGCATCAGCGCGTGCGCCGCAGCCTCGTCGCACACGGCGGACTGCCGCGCAGGATCCAGCTTGCGCCAGGTGGTGCCTTGCCGGTTGACGAGTTTTTCCCACCCGACCGCCGCGCTCCAGGTGGCCAGCCGCTCGGCCGGCACCCCGGCTTTCCTGAAATCGTGGAACCGGTAAGCGATACCGCGACCGTCCAGCCAGCCGCGCGCCTTCTTCACCGTGTCGCAGTTCGGGATGCCATAGACAGTGACGCTCATGAGCCCATCCTAATGCGCGGACAATCGGCGCCCATGCAGAGCATGCAGACATTGCAGGACTGGCTGGCGCATTGCGAGCGCCTGCACCCGAAGGCGATCGCACTGGGCCTGGACCGGGTGCGCGAGGTGGCGCAGCGCATGGGGCTGGCGTTCGATTGCCCGGTGATCACGGTCGCCGGCACCAACGGCAAGGGGTCGACCTGCGCCCTGGCCGAAGCCATCCTTCAGCAGGCCGGCTGGCGCACCGGCGTCTACACCTCGCCCCACCTGGTGCATTTCGAGGAGCGCTGCCGCATCGCCGGCGATGCGGTGGAGGCCGCCGCGCTGGTGCCGCACTTCGAGCGCGTGGAGCAGGCGCGCCAGGGCGTGCAGCTGACCTACTTCGAGTTCACCACGCTGGCCATCCTCGACCTGATGGCGGCCAGCAAGCTGGACGTGGCGATCCTGGAGGTGGGCCTGGGCGGACGGCTGGACGCCGTCAACGTGATCGACACCGATTGCGCCATCCTCACCAGCATCGACCTGGACCACCAGGAATTCCTGGGCAACGACCGCGAATCGATCGGCCGCGAGAAGGCCGGCATCCTGCGCGCCGGCAAGCCCGCGATCGTCAGCGACCCGGTGCCGCCCGCCAGCGTGCTCGAGGCCGCGGAAGCGATCGGCGCCGACTTGTGGCTGCACGGGCGCGACTTCAACTTCACCGGCGACAAGCAGCAATGGGCCTGGGCCGGGCGCGGCCGGCGCTACGCCGGGCTGGCCTATCCGGCGCTGCGCGGCGCCAACCAGCTGCTCAATGCGTCCGGCGTGCTGGCCGCACTGGCCGCGCTGCGCGACCGCATCCCGATCACGGCGCAGGCCGTGCGCGCCGGCATCGGGCTGGTGGAGCTGCCCGGCCGCTTCCAGATCGTGCCGGGCGAGCCGCCCCTGGTGCTGGACGTGGCGCACAACCCGCACGCCGTGGCCACGCTGGCTGCCAACCTGGACGCCATGGGGATGTTCCCGGCCACGCACGCGGTCTTCGGTGCCATGGCCGACAAGGATCTGCCGGCCATGCTGCGCCGGATGGACCTGATGGTGGACCGCTGGTACTTCACCGACCTGGACACCCCGCGCGCCGCCCGCGCGCAGGATCTGCAGGCGCAATGGAAGTCGCTGACCGTGTGCCACGACGTCGATTCGAGCACCCACGCGAGCCCGCGCGAAGCGCTCGAAAGCGCGATGGCCGCGGCGAACCCCACTGATAGAATCCTGGTCTTCGGATCGTTCTACACGGTGGGCGGCGTCCTCAAGGACGGCTTGCCCCGCCTGAAGGCCCGGCACCTGGCCCCCTGAACCCTTAGGCGACACGCTCCATGGCCTTTTTCAAGTTCCGCAAGGCAGGCTCCGAGAAAGCAGCGCCGGCGCAGCCCGAGAGCGTGGAGGCCTTGCGGCGCCGGGCGCGCCACCGCCTGATCGGCGCGGCCGTGCTGGTGCTGGTGGGCGTGCTCGGCTTTCCCCTGCTGTTCGACACGCAGCCGCGGCCCGTGGCCGTGGACATCCCGATCGAGATTCCCGACCGCAACAAGGCCAAGCCGCTGCCGTTGCCGGTGTCCACCGCGCCCAAGCCCGAAGCCACCGCCAGCCACCCGGCTGCAGCGGCCGTTGCGGCCAAGGCGCCGGCTTCCGCGCCCGCGCGGCCGATCGCGTCGGGCGCGGTGACGGCGGTGGCCGAGTCCAGGGTGGAAGCAGCCAAGGCCGATGCGAAGCCGGACGCCAAGGCCGCCGAAAGCAAGGATGCGCCCAAGGCGGTCGCGGCCGCCGGCAAGCCGCAACCCGATGCGCCCCCCCCGATAGCCGCCAAGCGGCCTGTCGACCCCGATGCGGCCCGTGCCCGCGCGTTGCTGGACGGCAAGCCGGCGCAGGTCGCCGCAGCATCGCAGGCTGCCGCCGCGGAATCCGCTGCCGTCGAAGGCCGCTACGTCGTGCAGGTCGGCGCCTTTGCCGACCCGACCAAGGCGCGCGAAACCCGTTTGCGAGTCGAGCGTGCCGGACTGAAGACCTACACGCACGTGGCCGACACCAAGGCCGGCAAGCGCACCCGGGTGCGGGTGGGTCCGTTCGCCACGCGTGCCGAGGCCGACAAGGCGGCCGGCAAGATCAAGGCACTGGATTTGCCCGCGGCCATCCTCACCTTGTGAGGGCGGAGCGCGGATGGTGACGCTCGACTGGGTGTTCCTTGGCGTGCTGGCGATCTCGCTGCTGCTGGGTGCGCTGCGCGGGCTGATCTACGAAGTGCTGTCGGTGCTGAGCTGGTTTGCGGCCTTCCTGCTGGCCCAATGGCTGGCGCCGCAAGTCGCTCCGTTCCTGCCGATGGGCGGGGCGGCCGAGCCGCTGAGGTATGCCGCTGCGTTTGCCATCGTGTTCGTGCTGGCGGTGTTTGCCGGTGGCCTGCTGGCGTGGGCCAGCCGCAAGCTGATCGAGGCCGTGGGGCTGCGGCCCGTCGACCGCACGCTGGGCGCCGCCTTCGGGGTGGTGCGCGGCGTGGTGCTGCTGCTGGCGCTGGCCGTGGTGGTGAACATGACGCCGCTGCGCACCGCGCCGTGGTGGACCGAATCGATGGGCGCCGAGGCCTCGACCGCGGCGCTCAGGGGATTGAAGCCGGTGTTGCCGGGCGAATTCGGGCAGTACCTGCCCGGCTAGGGAATCAGGCCTATGTGTGGAATCGTCGGCGTCGTCAGCGGCGCCCCCGTCAACCAGCTGATCTACGACGCTCTGCTGCTGCTGCAGCACCGCGGGCAGGACGCAGCCGGCATCGTGACCCAGCAGGGCCGCAAGTTCTTCATGCACAAGGCCAAGGGCATGGTGCGCGACGTGTTTCGCACCCGCAACATGCGCGCGCTGCCGGGCAACGCCGGGCTGGGCCAGGTTCGCTATCCCACTGCGGGCAACGCGTGGAGCGAAGAGGAGGCCCAGCCGTTCTACGTGAATGCGCCCTTCGGCATCGTGCTGGTGCACAACGGCAACCTCACCAATGCGCAGGCGCTGCAGGCCGAGCTGTTCTCCAGCGACCACCGCCACATCAACACCGAGAGCGACTCGGAGGTGCTGCTCAACGTCTTCGCGCACGAGCTGGAGAAGGCCACGCGCGGCGTGCCGCTGCAGCCGGACGACGTGTTCACCGCGGTGCGCAACGTGCACCGGCGGGTGCGCGGCTCCTATGCCGTGATCGCGCTGATCGCGGGGCATGGCGTGCTGGCCTTCCGCGATCCGTTCGGCATCCGGCCGCTGTCCATGGGGCGCGGCAAGGACGGCACGGTGATGGTGGCCAGCGAGTCGGTCTCGCTGGAGGGCACCGGCCACCAGTTCGAGCGCCACGTGGCGCCCGGCGAGGCGGTGTTCATCGACCTGCAGGGCCAGGTGCACGCGCAGCAGTGCGCCGACGACCCCAAGCTGTTCCCCTGCATCTTCGAGTACGTGTACCTGGCAAGGCCCGACTCGGTGCTGGACGGCATCTCGGTCTACCAGGCGCGGCTGAACATGGGCGAGACGCTGGCCAAGCGGGTGATCTCCACCGTGCCGCCCAACGAGATCGACGTGATCATCCCCATTCCCGAATCCAGCCGCCCGAGCGCCACGCAGCTGGCGCAGCTGCTGGGCATTCCGTACCGCGAAGGCTTCGTCAAGAACCGCTACGTGGGCCGCACCTTCATCATGCCGGGGCAGGGCGTGCGCAAGAAGTCGGTGCGCCAGAAGCTCAACGTGATCGGCAGCGAGTTCAAGGGCCGCAACGTGCTGCTGGTGGACGACTCCATCGTGCGCGGCACCACCAGCCGCGAAATCGTGCAGATGGCGCGCGACGCCGGCGCCAAGAAGGTGTACCTGGCCAGCGCCGCGCCGCCGGTTCGCTACCCCAACGTCTACGGCATCGACATGCCCACCGCCAGCGAGCTGGTGGCGCACGACCGCAGCGTGGAGGAGGTGCGCGCCATCATCGGCTGCGACGCGCTGATCTACCAGGACGTGGAAGGGATGAAGCGCGCGGTGGCGGCCGCCGCGCCGGCCGACGCGCCCCGGCTGGACGGCTTCGATGCGTCCTGCTTCGACGGCGTGTACGTGACGGGCGACATCAACGCCGACGACATCGCCCGGATCAACGAAGCCCGCATCGGCCAGGAAGACCCGCTCGACGAGAGCACCTCGCGGCTGGCGCTGCCCAACGCGCAGGAAGCGTGATGGCCGCCGACCGCAAGCTCCCCGACGGCCTGCGCCCCGAGACGCTGGCCGTGCGCACGGCCGTGGACAAGAGCCAGTACGGCGAGAACTCCGAGGCGCTGTTCCTCACCTCCAGCTTCACCCAGCCGAACAGCGAACTGGCCGCGCGCCGTTTCGCGGGCGAGGAAGAGGGTTTCATCTACTCGCGCTTTTCCAACCCCACGGTCGCCAGCATGGAGATGCGGCTGGCGGCGCTGGAGGGCATGGAGGCGGCGGTCGGCACGGCCAGCGGCATGGGCGCGATCCTGCTCATGTGCCTGGCGCTGCTGAAGTCGGGCGACCACATCGTGTGCTCGCGCTCGGTGTTCGGCTCGACGTTGAAGCTGATCGGGACCGAGTTCGCCAAGTTCGGCGTCGAGACCACGTTCGTCTCGCAGACCGATGTCGCGGAGTGGAAGGCGGCGATGCGCCCGCAGACGAAGCTGCTGTTCGCCGAGACGCCCACCAATCCGCTGGCGGACGTGTGCGACATCCGCGCGCTGGCCGACATCGCGCACGAGTCCGGCGCGCTGCTGGCCGTGGACAACTGCTTCTGCTCGCCCGCCCTGCAGCAGCCGGCGAAGTTCGGCGCCGACATCGTGGTGCACTCGGGCACCAAGTACCTGGACGGGCAGGGCCGGGTGATCGCCGGCGCGCTGTGCGCCAGCCAGGAACTGGTGTCGGCCAGGTTCGTGCCGGTCATGCGCAGCGCCGGCATCAGCCTGTCGCCGTTCAATGCCTGGGTGGTGCTCAAGGGCCTGGAGACGCTCGGCATCCGCATGGAGGCGCAGTCGCTGCGCGCGCTGGAACTGGCGCGCTGGCTGGAAGCGCACCCGCAGGTGGAGCGGGTGTACTACCCGGCGTTGCCCAGCCATCCGCAACACGAACTGGCCATGGCCCAGCAGTCCGGCCGCGGCGGCGCCGTGCTGGGCTTCGACGTCAGGGCGAAGGATGCCGACGAGGCCCGTCGCAAGGCCTTCCATGTGATCGATTCGACCCAGCTGCTGTCGGTGACCGCCAACCTGGGCGACGTGAAGAGCATCGTCACGCACCCCGCCAGCACATCGCACGGGCGCCTTACTGAACCCCAGCGCCAAGCCGCCGGCATCCGCCAGAACCTGATCCGCCTGGCCGTCGGCCTGGAGCACGTCGAAGACCTCAAGGACGACCTCGAGCGAGGCCTCGGGACGCTCTAGATTCCGTCATCCCCGCGCAGGCGGGGATCCAGTGCTTCCGCCTTTGCAGCCGGCTTCGCCTGCACAATCCCGCCCATGTCCACCCGCACCCGTTTCGCCCCATCCCCCACGGGCTTCATCCACCTCGGCAACATCCGCTCGGCCCTGTATCCCTGGGCCTTCGCCCGCTCCACCGGTGGCGCCTTCATCCTGCGCATCGAGGACACCGACCTCGAGCGCTCGTCGCAGGAAGCCGTCGACGTCATCCTGCAAGGCATGGCCTGGCTCGGCCTGGACCACGACGAGGGCCCGTACTACCAGATGCAGCGGATGGACCGCTACAAGGAAGCGCTGCGCCAGATGCAGGACCAGGGCCTGGTCTACCCCTGCTACATGAGCGTGGCCGAGCTCGACGCGCTGCGCGAGCGGCAGATGGCCAACAAGGAAAAACCGCGCTACGACGGCATGTGGCGGCCCGAGCCCGGCAAGCAATTGCCGCCGGTCCCCGAAGGCGTGCAGCCCGTGCTGCGCTTTCGCAACCCGCTCACCGGCGTGGTGGCCTGGGACGACAAGGTCAAGGGCCGCATCGAGATCCGCAACGAGGAACTGGACGACCTGGTGATCGCGCGGCCCGACGGCACGCCCACCTACAACTTCTGCGTGGTGATCGACGACATCGACATGGCCATCACCCACGTGATCCGCGGCGACGACCACGTCAACAACACGCCGCGCCAGATCAACATCTTCCGCGCGCTCGGCAAGGAGCCGCCGGTGTACGCGCACCTGCCCACCGTGCTCAACGAGCGCGGCGAGAAGATGAGCAAGCGCAACGGCGCCAAGCCCGTCACGCAGTTCCGCGACGAGGGCTTCCTGGCCGATGCGGTGGTCAACTACCTGGCGCGGCTGGGCTGGTCGCACGGCGACGCCGAGATCTTCAGCCGCGAGCAGTTCCTGCAGTGGTTCGACCTCGACCACCTGGGCAAGAGCGCCGCGCAGTTCGACGAAGCCAAGCTGCGCTGGGTGAACGCGCAGCACATGAAGGCGACATCCGACGAGCAGCTCGCGTTGCTGGTGGGTGAGCAGTTGCGCAAGCGCGGCATCGAGCCCGATGCGCGCCTGCCGCGCCTGTGCGGCCTGCTCAAGGACCGCAGCGACACGACCGTGGGGCTGGCCGACTGGGCGCAGCGCTTCTACCAGGACGTGGAGCCGAGCCCCGAGGACATCGCCAGGCACATCACCGAAGGCGTGCGCCCGGCGATCGGCATGCTGGCCCGGATGCTGGAAGGCGTGGAGTGGGAGAAGGCCGCGATCGCCGAGAGCCTGAAGGAAGTGCTGCGCGCCACCGGCCTGAAAATGCCGCAGCTGGCCATGCCGGTGCGGGTGCTGGTGCTGGGCACGCCGCAGTCGCCTTCACTGGACGCGGTGCTGGAGCTTCTGCCCCGCGAAATCGTGTTGAAGAGGCTGGCGAGCGCCTGATTTTTCAGTGTAGAATGCGCGGCTCGACACCAAGCGGGGGTATAGCTCAGCTGGGAGAGCGCTTGCATGGCATGCAAGAGGTCAGCGGTTCGATCCCGCTTACCTCCACCAAGTGCAAGGTGTCGTCGGTTCCAAGGTTTCGACCCTATCGTCTAGAGGCCTAGGACATCACCCTTTCACGGTGAGTACCGGGGTTCGAATCCCCGTAGGGTCGCCAGATCAATCCGGCAACGGGTAGTCAGGCAACAAGTGGCAGGCACTTGCCCCGCATCGTCGGGGGAACACCTGCACCGACGCGGAGTGGTAGTTCAGTTGGTTAGAATACCGGCCTGTCACGCCGGGGGTCGCGGGTTCGAGTCCCGTCCACTCCGCCAAAGTACGCGAAAAGCCGCTGCAAGTCCTTGACCTGCAGCGGCTTTTTCCTGTGCCGCTTGCACGGCCATTCTGGTCCCGTGGAAAAGGCAGCGGTCTACACTTCGCACGTCCATGCTGCGACGAAAAGCCCACCGCCTGACCACCACGTTGTTCGTGGTGGTGGCGCTGCTGTTCTCGCAGCTTGCATTGGCCAGCTACATCTGCCCGGAGCCGAC
>JAKFEA010000255.1:0-2122 GCA_036675905.1 Acidovorax sp.
TAACGCAGATCGGCGGGGATAGTGCTCATGTGTCGTTCCTCGTAAGACATGACGGCGACCGCGCCGTCAGGAAAATTTAGCAGGCCTGCGCCATACCGAAAGAAAGTCGTCGAAAACCCATCATGCGGGCATTCGCCGACCCGTCAGATCAATGCCTTGCCGTGGCGGACGAAGCTCGGCTTGACCACCCGCACCGGGTACCACTTGCCACGAATCTCCACCTCGGCGCGCTCGCCGGTCTGCGCCGGCACGCGGGCCAGGGCGATCGACTTGCCGAGGCTCGGCGAGAAGCTGCCGCTGGTGATCTCGCCGTCGCCGACGCCCGCCACCCGCACCACCTGGTGGGCGCGCAGCACGCCGCGCTCTTCCAGCACCAGGCCGACCAGCTTCGGCTGGTTGCCGGCGGCTTGCTGCGCCTCCAGCGCGGCGCGCCCGACAAAGCGGCGGCTGGCCGGTTCCCAGGCGATGCTCCAGGCCATGTTGGCGGCCAGCGGCGAGACGCCGTCGTCCATGTCCTGGCCGTACAGGTTCATCCCGGCCTCCAGGCGCAGGGTATCGCGCGCGCCGAGGCCGATCGGGGAAATCCCGGCGCCGACCAGGTCGTTGAGGAAGGCCACGGCCTGATCGGCCGGCAGCATGATCTCCAGGCCGTCTTCGCCGGTGTAGCCGGTGCGGGCGATGAACCAGTCGCCTTCCGCCAGGCCCTGGAACGGCTTGAGTTCGTGGATCAGCGCGGCACGCGCCTGGGTCACCAGCTCGGCGGTCTTGGCGCGGGCCTGCGGCCCCTGGATGGCGAGCATCGCCAGTTCGCTGCGCTCGTGCAGCTCGACGGCGAAGTCGGCGCTCTGCTGACGCATCCAGGCCAGGTCCTTGGCGCGGGTGGCGGCATTCACCACCAGCCGGTAGCCCGGCTCTTGGGCAGAACCGCCGGTGAGGTAGACGATCAGGTCGTCGACCACCCCGCCCTGCTGGTTGAGCATGCCGCTGTAGAGGGCCTTGCCGGGGAGCTGCAGGCGCTCGACGTCGTTCGCCAGCAGGTGCTGCAGGTAGGCCTTGGCCTGACTGCCGGCGACATCCACCACGCACATGTGGGAGACATCGAAGACCCCGCAATCGCGGCGCACCTGGTGGTGTTCCTCGACTTGCGAACCGTAGTGCAGCGGCATATCCCAACCGCCGAAGTCGACCATCTTGGCCCCCAAGGCGAGGTGCAGGTCGTAGAGAGGTGTGCGCTGTCCCATGGGTGTCTCCTTCCGGGCTTGGCAGAGCTGCGGGCAGGCACTGAGCCGCGGCCGAACCCGCTGGAACAGGGCGCTTGCACGGGCTTCAGCCATCCGGTCCGAATGACGGCCCGCAGCGAATGGCGCGCATTGTAGCCGCAAGACCGGGGCGGGTCATCTTGGCCGTATGGCGTATTCACCTACTTTTTGTAAGGTGGCGCGGGCCGCGCGGGTTGGCCGAAGACCTGATCCGCTGATTCCCATGGCGGCGAGCCTTCGGCTCGCATGGCGGGTTACGCCGCTACGCGGCTAACCCACCCTAGCCGATCCGCCGGGCGGAACGGCGGATCAGCAGGATCACCGGCAGCAGGCCGACCAGCACCAGGGTCAAGGCCGGCAGCGAGGCGCGCGCCCACTCGCCTTCGCTGGTCATCTCGAACACCCGCACCGACAGGGTGTCCCAGCCGAAGGGGCGCATCAGCAGGGTCGCCGGCATTTCCTTGAGCACGTCGACGAACACCAATAGCGCCGCCGCCAGCGCGCCCGGCACCAGCAGCGGCAGGTAGACCTTGAAGAACAGGCCGATACCGCCGACCCCGAGGCTGCGTGCGGCCTCCGGCAGCGACGGGCGAATCCGCGCCAGGCTGTTTTCCAGCGGCCCATAGGCCACCGCCATGAAGCGGATCAGGTAGGCCAGCAGCAACGCCGACAGGCTGCCGAGCAGCAGCGGCTTGCCGGCGCCGCCGAGCCACCCGGACAGCGGGATCACCAGGTGGCGGTCCAGCTGGCTGAAGGCCAACATGATCGCCACCGCCAGCATCGAGCCGGGCAAGGCGTAGCCGAGGTTGGCCAGGCCGACCGCCCCGCGCATCAGCCGGCTCGGCGCCAGACGCCGGGAAAAC
>JAKFEA010000256.1:0-2099 GCA_036675905.1 Acidovorax sp.
GACGAAGCACCGATCAACGCCGTGCCGCTGTCGGACATCGAGCAGTTCCTGAAGAACCTGCGCGTGGTCGACGGCTTCGAGCACCTGCCCTACGTGGTCGGCCTCGAGGAAGACCGCCTGCGCAGCAGCCGCGACCAGGTGGCCTACATCAAGGGCCTGCCCAATGCCCAGGCCGGCGAACGCTACGCCGTGGTCCGCCCGTCGGTGCGTTTCACCCGCCTCGACCGGGTCAACTGCTGTGACATCTTCGGCAAGGACGACCTCAACTTCCGCGGCGCCCGCACCATGGACTCCGCCAACTACTGGACCAGCGTGGCACTGGCTGGCGACAGCAGCGAAGTGCTCGGCTATGAGCTGGTGCAGTTGACCACCGGCACCATCAGCCGCGGCGAAGTCGGCGGGATCGAGGCCAGCACCCTGGTGCTGCAGGACGAGGGTCGCGAGGTCCGCGCCGGTGACCGCCTGATCCCGGTCGAGGCCCAGCTCTACGACCTGCAGTTCTTCCCGCACCCGCCGAAGCAGCAGCTCGACTACGGCCGCGCCCGCATCATCGGCGTCGCCGACACATTGCGTACCGCTGGACCGCGCGACGTGGTCGCTCTGTCGGTCGGCTCGCGCGAAGGCGTCGACAACGGCACCGTGTTCTCGATCTGGCGCGTCGGCAGCGAAGTGGCCGATCGGGTGAAGTACGGCACCAGCCGCAGCGAAGACCTGTTCCCCCGGAGCAAGACCGTGCGGCTGCCGGACGAATTCGCCGGACACGTGATGGTGTTCCGTACCTTCGACAAGGTCAGCTACGGCCTGGTGATGGAAAGCATCAAGCCTTCGAAGATCGGCTACGAGCTGAAGCATCCGGACGCACCGTACTGACGGCCCGGGCAGCCCCGGCTGCGCGGATCAGAGAAATCCGATGTTGCATCACGACGGCGCCCGAGGGCGCCGTCGTCGTTCCCGGGCGACGCTGCATGGATGCATGCCCCACCAACGAACGAAGACAGCGAAGCCTTGCTGCGATTGCACCTCGCCGGTGGCAGGACCGCGATGCGGAGAGACCTGCTCGACAGCCACGGTACGCCGGGCGGTGTGCTGGCCGCGGGCGCCAGCCACTGGCGCGCGCGCGGACTCGATGACGCCCAGGTCCGAGCCCTGCAAGCACCCGACCAGGCAGCATTGGAGCGCTGCCGCCGCTGGCTGGCCGAACCCGACCACCATCTGCTCGGTTGGCACGATCCCGACTACCCACCGCTGCTGCGCCGCATCGCCAGCCCGCCACTGGCGCTGTTCGTTGCCGGCGATCCGGCGCTGCTGTGGCACCCGGCGGTGGCAGTGGTCGGCAGCCGCAACGCGACCGCGGGCGGCCGCGACAATGCCTGCGATTTCGCGCGCGCGTTCGCCGGTTCCGGCCTGTGCGTCGCCAGCGGCTTGGCGGCGGGCATCGACACCGCGGCCCATGAGGGCGCACTCGCCGCCGGGGGGCTGACCGTCGCCGTACTGGGTACCGGCCCCGACGTCGCCTTCCCGCGCAGCAATGCCGGACTGATGGCGCGCATCGCCAGCTGCGGCGCGGTGGTCAGCGAGCACCCGCCGGGCACGGCTCCAAGGCGCGAGCACTTCCCGGGCCGCAACCGCATCCTTGCCGGGCTGAGCCTGGGCACCGTGGTGGTCGAGGCCGCCGAGCGCTCCGGCGCACTGATCACTGCCCGTCAGGCCGCCGAGGCCGGTCGCGAGGTGTTCGCCGTGCCCGGCTCGATCCACAACCCGCTCGCCCGTGGTTGCCATCGCCTGCTCCGCGATGGCGCCGGCCTGGTCGAAAGCGCCGCCGAGGTGATCGAAGCGTTGGTTCCACTGGCCGCCGAACTCGCAGAAGCCTTGCGCAGCCGGATGGGGGACCCCATTTCCGGATTCGGGGTCGTTGCCGCAGCTTCAGCCCCGGGTCCGGTCAATACGGATCCGGACTACCAGCGCTTGTGGCAGGGGCTCGGCCATGACCCAACCGGTATGGATCAGCTGGTCTCACGCACCGGATTGACGACCGCCGAACTGTCCTCCATGCTGCTGGTCATGGAGCTTGAGGGCCGCGTGGTTGCACAGCACGGCCG
>JAKFEA010000257.1:0-5323 GCA_036675905.1 Acidovorax sp.
TTCTGCGTACGGGAGTTCAGTGCTCCGATCGAACAGCTGCGCTCCGCATTCAGTGCCAGTCGAACAGCTGCCGGATCGCCTCGCGGTAGCGGTCCTGGCCCACGACCATGGAGCTGTGGTGCGAGCCGCCTTCGACCAGCAGGAAGTGCTTCTTTCCCTTGGCGGCTTGGTACAGCCGCTGCCCGAGTTCGGTGCGGATCAGCTTGTCGTGGTCGCCGTGCACCACCAGCAGCGGCGAGCCGATCCGGCCGACCTTGTCGATCGACTCGAAGCGCTGGGTGATCAGCGGGCCGATCGGCAGCCAACCCCACTTGAAGGTGCTGGCCACGTCCGGGATCGAGGTGAAGGTGCCCTCGACGATGGTGCCGCTCTCGTCGCCGACCCGCGCCGCGAGGTCGATGGCGATGGCGCCGCCCAGCGAGTGGCCGAACACGTAGCGCGGCCGGCCGGGGTACTTGGTGGCCAGCCATTCCCAGGCGGCGCGCGCATCCTCGTACGCCTTCTCCTCCGACGGCAGGCCGCTGGTGCTCTTGCCGAATCCGCGGTAGTCGATGGCCAGCACGGCGAAGCCCATGTCGCGCATGCGCCGCATGCGGCCGGCCGAGCCGGCCACGTTCCAGCGTGCGCCGTGCAGGTACAGCAGCACGGGGGTGTCCGGCTTGGCGTCCTCGGCCTCGATCCAGAGCGCGTGGAGCTTGGCGTTCTCTCCGGTGACGTTGGAGGGGAACTCGATCCAGACATGGTCCATGCCCTCGGCGTAGCTGGCGCTGCCGCCCCAGGCGCGGTCACTGGGCTGGAAGATCCATTCGCGCTGCTTTTCGTCGAGGGTGGCGCATCCCACCGACAGCACGATGGCCATCAGGATGGAGAAGAAGGCGGAGAGTCGACGCGTCATCAGGATGAGCAGGATTCATCCGGCGCGGTGGAAGTTCCTCAGCGTCCCCGCAGGAACAGCGAATCGAGCTCCCGCAGCGACAGCTGGCGCCAGGTCGGCCGGCCATGGTTGCACTGGTCCGAGCGCTCGGTGGCTTCCATCTGTCGCAGCAGCGCGTTCATTTCTTCCGGCGTGAGTTTCCGGTTCGCGCGCACCGCGCCGTGGCACGCCATGGTACCCAGCAGCTCGTTGCGCGCCCGCTGCACCACCGTGCTGGAGTCGTGCTGGGCGAGCTCCGCGAGCACGCTGCGGGCCAGTTCGACCGGGTCGCCGTGGGCGAGGGTGGTCGGCACGGCGCGCACGGCCAGGGTCTTGGCGGAGAAGGGCGTGATCTCCAGGCCCAGCACCTGCAGGGCCTGTGCGGCTGATTCCGCCGTGGCGACCTCCTGCGGGGTGGCCGCGAAGGTGGCGGGGATCAACAAGGGCTGGCTGGCCAGCGCCGTGCTGCCGTCGCCTTCGTCGAGTTGCGCCTTGAGCCGCTCGTAGACGATGCGCTCGTGGGCCGCGTGCATGTCGACGATCACCAGGCCGTGGCGGTTCTCGGCCAGGATGTAGATGCCCTGCAGCTGCGCCAGGGCGCGGCCCAGGGGCCAGTCGTCGTCTCCATCCGCGTGGGCCGCAGCTGGCGCCGGCCTGGCCACCCGCAATGCGATCGGGTCAAGGCCACCGCCCAGCGTGGGTTGTACCGAGGCGGGCGCCGGCGCGGCAGCCGGGCCCCACAAGGCCGACAGGTCCGAGACGCGGTGACCTGTCGTCTGGTGGAAGTCGAACCGCGGCTGCGCCCACGCGGGAGTGCCACTGGGCGCAGGCCCGACCACCAGCGAAGTGGCTGCGGACCCGGACTCGGCTGCGCCACCGGCGACGCCGGCTGCTTGCCCGGCCCGCGGCGCCGCCAGCGCTGCCTCCAGCGCGCGTCGCACCGCCTGGTGCACCTCGCGGCTGTCGCGGAATCGCACTTCGATCTTGGTCGGGTGCACGTTGACGTCGACCCGCGTGGGGTCGATCTCCACGTACAGGGCATAGACCGGTTGCCGGTGGCCGTGCAGCACGTCCTCGTAGGCGCTGCGGGCCGCGTGCGTGAGCACCTTGTCGCGCACGAAGCGCCCGTTGACGTAGGCGAACTGCTGGTCGGCGCGCGAGCGGGCGGCGTCGGGAACGCCGGCGCGGCCGCTGATGCGGATGGGGCCGGCGGCGTAGTCCACCGCCACGCTGCGCTCGAGGAAGTCCTCCCCCAGCACGTCGGCCAGGCGCTGCTCGCGCGTGCCCGGCCGCCATTGCTCGACCAGCTTGCCTTCGTGCCAGACGGCGAAGCCCACTTCCGGACGCGCCAGCGCATGCCGCCGTACCGCCTCGATGCAGTGCGCCAGCTCGGTGGCATCGGTCTTGAGGAACTTGCGGCGTGCCGGCGTGCTGAAGAACAGCTCCTTGACCTCCACCGTGGTGCCGGTGGCGCGCGCGGCCGGACGCAGTTCCCCGCTGCGCGCGTCCAGCAGCCAGGCGTTGGCCTCGCCCGCGCAGCGCGAGAGCAGGCTCAATTCGGAGACGGAGGCAATGGCCGCGAGGGCCTCGCCGCGAAAGCCCATGGTGCCCACCGACTCCAGGTCGGCCAGGCTGCCGATCTTGCTGGTGGCGTGCCGGCGCAACGCGACTGGCAACTCCTCCCGCGGAATGCCGCCGCCGTCGTCTTCCACGCCCACCAGCCGCACGCCGCCGGCGAGCAGCCGCACGGTGACCTGCGTGGCGCCGGCGTCCAGCGCGTTGTCGACCAGTTCGCGCACCACCGAGGCGGGCCGCTCCACCACTTCGCCGGCGGCGATCTGGCTGACCAGCTCGTCGGGCAGTTCCCGTATGGGCCGGCGATGGTCCGAATGGAGCACTGCGTTCACCGCGGGCATTCTAGGTGCGCGGCGGATAATCGCCGCCATGGAATACGTGGCCTTCCTGGTCGACTTCATCCTGCACGTCGACGTGCACCTGGAGGCGTTCGTGCGCAGCTACGGCCTGTGGGTCTATGCGCTGCTGTTCCTGATCATCTTCGTCGAGACCGGCGTGGTGGTGATGCCCTTCCTGCCCGGCGACTCGCTGCTGTTCGTGGCCGGCGCGCTGTGCGGCCTCGGATTCATGGACTACACGGCCACCTGCGCCGTGATGCTGGCAGCGGCCATCCTGGGCGACCAGTCCAACTACACCATCGGGCGGTACCTCGGGCCCAAGGTGTTCCGGTGGGAGCATTCGCGCTGGTTCAACAAGGCCGCCTTCGACCAGGCGCATGCCTTCTACGAGAAGTACGGCGGCATCACCATCATCGTGGCCCGCTTCGCGCCCTTCCTGCGCACCTTCGCACCCTTCGTGGCCGGGGTGGCGGCGATGACGCGCACCAAGTTCACCTCGTACAACGTGATCGGCGCGGTGCTCTGGGTGATCGGCATCGTCACCGCCGGCTACTTCCTGGGCGGGCTGCCGTGGGTGAAGGCCCACCTGGACAAGATCATCTGGGCGATGATCCTGATTCCGGGAGTGATCGTGCTGGCGGGGGCCTGGAAGGCGAAGCGGGCGGCGGTGGCCTGAAGGCTCAGTGGCCGGCAGTCAGCTTGTACACCAGGTCCGCCGTCGTATTCGCCTTGTACTTGCGCATCAGCCGCGCGCGGTAGATCTCCACCGTGCGGTGGCTGATGACCAGGGCCTTGCCGATTTCCTTGGACGTCATGCCGTCCAGCAGCCGGGCGGCGACCTCGCGCTCGCGGGCGGTGAGTTCGGCCTTGACCGGACGTTGCGCGCTCAGGTCCTCGAACGACCAGATGCCCGCCTCGTGCGGCGCCTCGCGGTTGAGCGCGCGGCCGGTGACGTGGCACCAGAACACCTCGCCGCTGGCCCGCTTCATGATGCGGTCGTCCGAGTAGTGCCCCTTGGCGTTCAGGATGGGCGCCATGCGCGCGCCCAGCCGCTCGTACTCATCCGCGCTGGGGTACAGCGTGAGGAACGACTGGCCGATGAGCACCTCGCGCGAGTAGCCGAACATCTCGCACAGGTGGCGGTTGCAGTCGACGATGGAACGGTTGCGCGACAGGCACAGCCCCACCGGGGCCATGTCGAACGCAAGCCGATAATCGACCTCCATACCGGGCTAACCTTTACGAGATACTACGTAGCACATTAAGTAGTATCGTAACCCGGTTCGCCCGCAGCTCAGACGGGCACTTTCCTGCAGCAGGAGAACCTCGTGAACAAGCTTTACCCCAACGCCGCCGCGGCCCTGGACGGCGTCGTGCGCAGTGGCCAGCTGCTGGCCGTCGGCGGCTTCGGCCTGTGCGGCATCCCCGAGGCGCTGATCGAAGCGCTGCGCGACACCGGCGTGAAGGACCTGACCGTCATCTCCAACAACGCCGGCGTCGACGGCTTCGGCCTCGGCAAGCTGCTGGACACGCGGCAGATCAAGCGGATGATTTCCAGCTACGTCGGCGAGAACAAGGAGTTCGAGCGCCAGTACCTGGCCGGCGAACTGGAGCTGGAATTCACCCCGCAGGGCACGCTGGCCGAGAAGTTGCGCGCCGGCGGCGCCGGCATCCCGGCCTTCTTCACCAAGACCGGCGTCGGCACCATCGTGGCCGAGGGCAAGGAACTGCGCGAATTCGACGGCGAGACCTACGTGATGGAGCGCTCGCTGGTGCCCGACGTGGCGCTGGTCAAGGCCGACGTGGCCGATACCTCCGGCAACCTGCGCTTCCGCCTGACGGCACGCAACTTCAACCCGGCCGCGGCGATGGCCGGCAAGGTCTGCATCGTGGAAGTGGAAAAGATCGTGGAAGTGGGCGAACTGGCCCCGGACGACGTGCACCTGCCCGGCATCTACGTGCACCGCATCGTGCACAACCCGAATCCCGAGAAGCGCATCGAGAAGCGCACCATCCGCAGCTGAGACTAGGAGTCAGACATGCCCTGGACCCAAGACCAGATGGCCGCGCGCGCGGCGCAGGAACTCGAGGACGGCTTCTACGTGAACCTCGGCATCGGCATCCCCACGCTGGTGGCCAACTTCACCGGCGACAAGGAAGTGTGGCTGCAGTCGGAGAACGGCATGCTGGGCATAGGCCCGTTCCCCACCGAGGACGCGGTCGACGCCGACCTGATCAACGCCGGCAAGCAGACCGTCACCACGCTCAAGGGCTCGTCGATCTTCGGCAGCCACGACAGCTTCGCCATGATCCGCGGCGGCAAGATCAACCTGTCGATCCTGGGCGCCATGCAGGTCAGCGAGAAGGGCGACCTGGCCAACTGGATGATCCCCGGCAAGATGGTCAAGGGCATGGGCGGCGCCATGGACCTGGTGGCCGGCGTCAAGCGCGTGATCGTGCTGATGGAGCACGTCGCGAAGAAGAAGGACGGCACCGA
>JAKFEA010000258.1:0-24902 GCA_036675905.1 Acidovorax sp.
CTGTGCACCACCACGGTCTTGATGCCGTCGATCACCCGCGGCACGCACCACGGCGAGTACCTCAGGTGGCTGCCGGGCGCGGCCCCACCCGGCCGGAAGCTGCACATCACGCCGGCCAGGCGCTCGGCCCAGTCGCTCGGCCGGAATGTGCGGCCCTCCCGGGTGACGCCCTGGATGAAGACTTCTTTGGCGGGGGTGGTGACCATGAAGGGGTGTGCATGGCGGCACCGCGGCACGGGAGCGGGCCCGCCGGCAGCGCACAAGTATTCTATCTTATATAAGACTTGAGCCCGGGGATCCAGGGCCCGGCCCGCCAGCATCGCACCGCATCGCTGCCATGCGCAATCCTCAAGCATCCCGCCTACGCCCTGTGCCTAAAATCGGGCCTCAACGGCTCACGCGTTGAGCCGCTTTTCTTTTCCGAAAGACCGTTCAGATGGCCCAGATCGAGGCAGCGTCGCCCCACACCATGAACACCTACGGCCGCGTGCCGATCGCCGTGTCGCACGGCCAGGGCTCGCGCGTGTGGGACGTCAACGGCAAGTCCTACCTGGACGCATTGGCCGGCATCGCCGTCAACAACCTGGGCCACAACCACCCGAAGTTCGTGCCGGCGCTGCAGGACCAGGTCGCGAAGATCATCCACAGCAGCAACTACTACCACGTGCCCAACCAGGAGAAGCTGGCGGCGAAGCTGGCGCAGCTGTCGGGCCTGTCCAAGGTGTTCTTCTGCTCCACCGGGCTGGAGGCCAACGAGGCCGCGCTCAAGCTGGCGCGCAAGTTCGGCCACGACAAGGGCCTCGAGCGCCCGCAGATCGTCGTGTACGAGAAGGCCTTCCACGGCCGCAGCATCGCCACCCTGTCGGCCACCGGCAACCCGAAGATCCAGCAGGGCTTCGGCCCGCTGGTGGAAGGCTTCATCCGCGTGCCGCTGAACGACATCGGCGCGCTCAAGGCCGCCACCGAGGGCAACAAGGACGTGGTGGCGGTGTTCTTCGAGACCATCCAGGGCGAAGGCGGGATCAATCCGATGCGCGCCGAGTACCTGCAGCAGGTGCGCGAGCTGTGCGACCAGCGCGACTGGCTGATGATGATCGACGAAGTGCAGTGCGGCATGGGCCGCACGGGCAAGTGGTTCGCCCACCAGTGGGCCGGCATCCGTCCCGACGTGATGCCGCTGGCCAAGGGCCTGGGCTCGGGCGTGCCGATCGGGGCCGTGGTGGCCGGGCCGAAGGCCGCCGACATCTTCCAGCCGGGCAACCACGGGACTACTTTCGGCGGCAACCCGCTGGCCATGCGTGCGGGCGTGGAAACCATCCGCATCATGGAAGAAGACGGGCTGCTGCAGAACGCGGCGGAAGTCGGCGGCCATCTCAAGGACCTGCTGGCGCGCGAGCTGGGCGGCCATGCCGGGGTGAAGGACATCCGCGGCCAGGGCCTGATGATCGGCATGGAGCTGGCCCGGCCCTGCGGCGTGCTGGTCAACCGCGCGGCCGAAGCGGGGCTGCTGATCAGCGTGACCGCCGACAACGTGGTGCGGCTGCTGCCGCCCCTGATCTTCACCCGGGCCGATGCCGACGAATGCGTGGGGATCCTGGCACCGCTGGTGAAGTCCTTCCTCGCGGAGTAGGGCGATGGCGATCCGGCACTACCTGCAGTTCGCGGACTTCACGGCGGACGAGTACGCCTGGCTGTTCGAGCGGGCCGCCGTGATCAAGCGCAAGTTCAAGGCCTACGAGAAGTACCACCCGCTGGCGGACCGCACGCTGGCCATGATCTTCGAGAAGGCCTCCACGCGCACCCGCGTGAGCTTCGAGGCCGGCATGTACCAGATGGGCGGCAGCGTGGTGCACCTGACCACCGGCGACAGCCAGCTCGGCCGCGCCGAGCCCATCGAGGACTCGGCACGCGTCATCAGCCGCATGGTGGACCTGGTGATGATCCGCACCTTCGGCCAGGACAAGATCGAGCGCTTCGCCGGGCACTCGCGCGTGCCGGTGATCAACGGCCTGACCAACGAGTTCCACCCCTGCCAGATCCTGGCGGACCTGTTCACCTACCTGGAGCACCGCGGCCTGAACCCGCAGGGCATGCCGGACCCGGCATCCTTGAAGGGCAAGACCGTGGCCTGGGTGGGCGACGGCAACAACATGGCCAACACCTGGCTGCAGGCCGCCGAGCTGCTGGGCTTCACCGTTCACGTTTCGACGCCCAGCGGTTACGAAGTCGACCAGGCGGTGGCCGGCGTGCGCAGCCGCGACAGCTACAAGGTCTTCCAGGACCCGATGGAGGCCTGCCGCGGCGCCGACCTGGTGACCACCGACGTCTGGACCAGCATGGGCTACGAGGCCGAGAACGAGCAGCGCCGCAAGGCCTTCGCCGACTGGTGCGTGGACGAGGACATGATGCGCGTGGCCAGGCCCGAAGCGCTGTTCATGCACTGCCTGCCCGCCCACCGCGGCGAGGAAGTGGCCGCCGAGGTGATCGACGGTCCGCAGTCGGTGGTGTGGGACGAGGCCGAGAACCGCATGCACGTGCAGAAGGCGCTGATGGAGTACCTGCTGCTGGGCCGCGTTGCCTGACCCACCCGCTGGTCGTCAGTGCGCCGCCAGCGCGGCCGGCGGCGCCCCCAGCGTCATCACCCCCAGTTTGACCAGCCGCGACTCGATGGCCCAGCGGGTGCGCCCGAGGGCCGCCGCGAGGTCCTTGGTCGGCGTGCCCGCGTCGAAGCCGGCCCGCAGTTGCCCATCGTCTTCCGGGCTCCAGGGCTTGCCGGTGTTGGGCGGCGCCTCGCGCCGCGGCCGGGCCGGGCGCGCGGGCGCGGCGCCGGCCGTGTCCAGTGCCTGCGACACCGCGAACAGCGCCCGGATCACCGGCGGGGCGTTGTAGGGGCTGTCTTCCGGCATGGCCTCGCCGGTGACCGGGTGGATGCCCTGGGCCAGGGTGTCGATAATCTCGCGCGCAGTCTGCAGTTCCATGGTCGTCCCTTTCCAAAGAAAACTGTATTTCCATACAGTAACTGCGCAACGCCGGGTGCCGGCCGCACGTTGACACGATGGCCGTTTCCCCTCCCCACCCCTGCCTGGCCTGTGGCGCTTGCTGCGCCGCCTTCCGCGTCGACTTCGCGGCTGAGGAACTGGATGAGCTCGGCGGTTGCGTGCCGGCCGGCCTGGCGGAGGAAGTGAACGGCCGCACCTGGCGCATGCGCGGCACCGACCACCTGCCCGCGCGCTGCGCCGCGCTCACCGGCCGCATCGGCGAGCAGGCCGCCTGCGGCATCTACGAGTGGCGCCCCAATCCCTGCCGCGAACTGGAGCCCGGCAGCGACGCCTGCGCCCGCGCGCGGGCCCGGCACGGGCTGGCGCCGCTGCCGATGCTTTAGGCCTCAACAAAAATCAAAGGTGTTGGCAATAACCGACACCACGGTCTTTTTCGGCGTTCCACACTGCGCCGCATGCCACGTCTTTGGGACATCTCGCCGCCGGTGCATGCGGGCTCGCCCGTGTTCCCCGGCGACACCCCGTACAGCCAGCAGTGGGCGGCGCAGATCGCCCCCGGCTGCCCGGTCAACGTCAGCAGCCTGACCCTGTCGCCGCACGTGGGTGCGCATGCCGACGCTCCGCTGCACTACGACCCGCAAGGCGCCCCGGTGGGCGCATTGGATCTCGATCCTTACCTCGGCCCCTGCCGCGTGATCCACGCCATCGGCCGCCGGCCGCTGGTGCGCTGGGAGGACCTGGCCCACGCGGCGGAAGGCCTGCCGCCGCGAGTGCTGGTGCGCACTTACCAGCGCAATCCGGTGGACCGCTGGGACGCCGAGCTGGCGGCCTTTGCCGCCGACACGATCGAGCGCCTGGCCGACGCGGGCGTGCGCCTGGTGGGTATCGACACGGCCAGCATCGACCCGGCCGACAGCAAGGCGCTGCCCAGCCACCAGGCGATCCGCCGCCGCGGCCTGCGGGTACTGGAGAACCTGGTGCTCGACGACGTGCCCGAAGGCGACTACGAGCTGATCGCCCTGCCCTTGAAACTGATGACGGCCGACGCTTCGCCGGTGCGCGCCGTCCTGCGTGCTCCATGACCACCCTGCAAGACTGCCGAAACCGCGACTCGGCCGACCCCCTACGCGCCCTGCGCGATCTCTTCGCCCTGCCCGAGGGCGTGACTTACCTGGACGGCAACTCGCTGGGCCCCCTGCCCCGGGCCACCGCCGCACGCGTCGCGCGAGCCGTCGAACAGGAATGGGGCGAAGGACTGATCCGCTCCTGGAACACGGCCGGCTGGTTCGAGTTGCCGCGCCGCATCGGCGACCGGATCGGCGACTGGATCGGCGCCGGCGCCGGCGAGGTGGTGGCCACCGACACCACCTCGATCAACCTGTACAAGGTGCTCAGCGCCGCGCTGCGCATCGCCGCGGCCGATTCGCCCGGCCGCCGGCTGGTCTTGAGCGAGCGCAGCAACTTCCCGACCGACCTGTACATCGCGCAGGCGCTGTGCGAGGAACGCGGCTGCGAACTGCGCCTGGTCGACGATGCCGCCGACATCCCGCAAGCGCTGCAAGGCGGGGACGTCGCCGTGCTGATGCTCACCCACGTGAACTACCGCACCGGCGCGATGCACGACATGGCGGCGCTCACCGCCCTGGCCCACCGCCACGGTGTGCTCACCGTCTGGGACCTTGCCCACAGTGCGGGCGCGGTGCCGGTGGACCTGCGTGGCGCGGACGCCGACTTCGCCGTCGGCTGCGGCTACAAGTACCTCAATGGCGGCCCCGGCTCGCCCGCCTTCTGCTGGGTGCACCCACGCCATGCCGACCGCTTCTGGCAGCCGCTGGCCGGCTGGTGGGGCCATGCGGCGCCCTTCGAGTTCACGCCGGACTACCGGCCGGCGCCGGGCATCGCGCGCTACCTGTGCGGCACCCAGCCCGTGCTCAGCCTGGTGGCGCTGGACTGCGGCATCGATACCCTCGATGCGGCGCGGCCCCTGGGCGGCATGCCCGCGCTGCGAAACAAGTCGCTGGCGCTCACCGACCTGTTCATCGCGCTGGTCGAAGAACGCTGCGCCGGCCACGGCCTGTCGCTGGTCACGCCGCGCGAGCACGCGCAGCGCGGCTCGCAGGTGTCCCAGTCGCGCAGCGAAGGCGCCTACGCCATCGTGCAGGCGCTGATCGCCCGCGGCGTGATCGGCGACTTCCGCGCGCCCGACATCCTGCGCTTCGGCTTGACCCCCCTGTACCTGGGCTTCGAGGACGTGTGGAACGCCGTCGAGCAGCTGCGCCAGGTGCTGGAAACCCGCGAATGGCAGCGCCCCGAATTCAACCGACCCCAGGCCGTGACATGAACGACAGAACCCGCCCCGAAGACATCGTGCGTGCCGAAGGTGCGCAACTGGACTTCAGCCGCTCGATGAGCTATGGCGACTACCTGCAGCTGGACGCGATCCTCAGCGCCCAGAAGCCGCTGTCGCCCAACCACAACGAGTTGCTGTTCATCATCCAGCACCAGACCAGCGAGCTGTGGATGAAGCTGATGCTGCACGAGCTGGGCGCGGCCATGGACTGCGTCGCGCGCGACGAGCTGGGCAGCGCGTTCAAGATGCTGGCGCGGGTGTCGCGCATCATGGAGCAGCTGGTGCACGCCTGGGACGTGCTGGCCACCATGACACCGCCCGAGTACAGCGCCATCCGGCCCTACCTGGCCAGCTCCAGCGGCTTCCAGAGCGCGCAGTACCGGCGCATCGAATTCACCCTGGGCAACAAGAACCCGGCGATGCTCAAGCCGCACGAGCACCGCCCCGACCTGCTGGCGCAGGTTCGCGCCGCCTTCGAGGCGCCGTCGCTGTACGACCAGTCGCTGCGCCTGCTGGCGCGGCGCGGCCTGCCGGTGCCGGCCAGCCACGTCGAGCGCGACTGGACCCAGCCCTACGCCGAAAGCGCCGAAGTGGAGCAGGCCTGGCTGCAGGTCTACCGCAACCCCGAACAGCACTGGGACCTGTACCAGCTGGGCGAGGAGCTGACCGACCTGGAAGATGCGTTCCGGCTCTGGCGCTTCCGCCACGTGACCACCGTGGAACGCATCATCGGCTTCAAGCGCGGCACCGGTGGCACCGGCGGCGTGTCCTACCTGCGCAAGATGCTGGACGTGGTGCTGTTCCCCGAGATCTGGCGCCTGCGCACCGATCTGTAGTCAGCCGCCGCCATACAGCCAGGGCAGGTCCAGCAGCGGCTCGCCGCCGGCCGCCATGGCCAGGTTGCGGGCGCGCCGCAGCAGGCCGTCGGCATGGAAGATCCAGCCGTTGCGGCGCGAGCGCCGCTGCACCCGTGCGCAGCGCTGCCAGCGGTTGAGGGCGTAGCGCTGCAGGCTGGTGGGCACGTCGATCACGCGCCCGTCGCAGGCGGCCAGCACCTTCTGCAGCGCCCAAGCATCCTCGATCGCCATCCCGGCCCCTTGCGCCAGGTAGGGGCGCATGGGGTGGGCGGCGTCGCCGAGCAGGGCCGCGCGGCCGCGCGCCATCTGCGCCGGGCCGGACACGGGCTCGCGGTCATGCACCGGCCACATCCGCCAGACGTCCACCGCCTCGACCAGCGCCTGCAATTCGCTGCACAGCCCGGCGGCCGCGGCGCGCAGCGCGTCGCCCTGCACCGCGTGATCCCAGCCGGCGCCGGCCCGGCCTTCGATGAAGCCGACCACGTTGAGCGCCTCGCCGGCGCGCACCGGGTAGCGCACCAGGTGCATGTGCGGCCCCAGCCAGGCCTGCACCTCGTCGCCGCGCAATCTCGCCGGCAGCTGCGCCATGGGCACCAGCGCGCGATAGGCGACGTGCCCGGTGGGCGGGGCCGGTCCGTCGCCGACCAGCTGCTCGCGCAGGCGGCTCCACACGCCATCGGCGATGGCGAGGGCGTCCGCCTCGACCAGCGCGCCGCCCTCCAGGTGGGCCTGCGCCAGTTCACCGTCGACCCGGACCGAGGCGATCCGCAGGCCGGTGCGCAGCCACGCGCCCGCTTCGGCGGCCGCTTGCAGCAGCGTGCCATGCAGGTCGGCGCGATGCACCGTCAGGTATGGCGCGCCATGGCGCTGCTGCGCCGAGGCGCCGAGCGCGAGCGAGCCCAATTCACGGCCGTCCAGCGCGTCGCGAACGGACAGGCGGGGCGGCTGCCAGGCGAGCGGCTGCAGCTTGTCCAGCACGCCCCAATCGCGCAGCACGCGCGTGGCGTTGGGTCCGAGCTGCAGGCCGGCGCCCACTTCGGAGAACTCCTGGGCCTGCTCGAACAGGCGCACCTCCCAGTTCGCCGCCCGGGCGGCCAATGCGGCCGCGAGGCCCGCGATGCCCCCACCGGCGACGAGAACGTCCTGTGCCATCACCGGGCATTGTGCCAATCCAGGCGGCGACGGCTGGGGTTCAGCCGGCGGCGGTCGTGCGCGAAGGAGCACCGAGCAGCATCGCCACCAGTTGCGCCTCGCTGGCGGCCGCTTCCCGCAGGGAGACATCCGCGCTCACCTGGCCGCGCAGGACGTCGGCCACGGCGGCGCCGATGGCCGCATCCTCGGCCACCAGTTCGATCGTCGCCGGCGGCCCCACTCGCTGCAGGAAGCCCGCCATGGCCGCCGCCAGTTCCAGCGCCGGGCGGGCCTGCTCGCCCACCAGCAGCACCAGCCGGTCGGCCGGACGCAGCGCCTCGTGCACCAGCGGGTTGCCGAAGGCGCGGCGCGACACCGCCTGCAGGCGCAGGGGCCGCCCGTGCAGGGGCAGGTCGAGGTAGGCGGCGCCGAAGTCGCTGGTGCCCGGGGTGGCGTCGGCGAAGCGGCGATACACCAGCGGGCGGTTGAAGTGGTCGGCAATGCGGCGCGCGCTCTCGATGGCGCGCTGGTCGTCCGAGGCCAGCAGGCCGAAGCGCCGGTCCAGGTCGGGCAGGATGGTGGAAGGCGTCAGCGTGCAGGGTTCGCTCAGCACGCGCCAGACCTCCTGCGGGCGCATCGAGGCCGCGGCCTGCGCGGCCGCCTCGATGCGGCGCTCGAACGGCACCGGGCCTTCCAGCCACTGGGTGGCGCTCAGGGTCAGCGGCTCCCGCAGCGTGCGCGGCCCGAAGCTGCGGTGCAGGATGCGCGGCGTATCGTGGCGGCCCCGCGCCGAGGACGCGAGTGCCGCCTCGATCGCCGGCTCGGGGCCTTCCTGCCACAGCACGAACCAGCCGGCCACGTGCAGGACGGCGCCGCACAGGCCCGGAACCCGGGCCGGCCCGTGCACCCGCTTGCGCGCGGCGAACAGCTCGTCCATCGCCGAGCCCGTGACCCGCGAGCGGCTGGCGCGCACCAGCCGCAGCACGCCCTTGTCGGGCGCGGCTCCCGCCGCGGCCGCGCCCATGGAGGCCTCCGGCGCGAGGGTGGGCGCTTGGCCCCGGTCGGCGGCACTGGATCGAAGCAAGTCGGGGGTCCTTCGGCGCGGCCCGCCCAAGGCGGGACGGCTGAGTTTACGGCCTGATGCTTCAGGCCTGAAGTATTTCCGCCGCGTTGGCGCGGATGCGACTGCCGCCTGGGCGACAGGCACGCCGCAGGACGCCCTCAGGCAGCCAGCAACTGCCGCAGCACGAACGGCAGGATGCCGCCATGGCGGTAGTACTGCACCTCGATGTCGGTGTCTATGCGCAGCGTCACCGTGATCTCACGGCTGCTGCCGTCGGCGCGCCGCACCACCACCCGGGCCTCGCTGCGCGGGCGCAGCGAGGGATCCGGGATCACGTCGACCAGTTCGGAGCCGTCGAGCTGCAGCGACTGCCAGGTGTCGGTGTCCTGGAACTGCAGCGGCAGCACGCCCATGCCCACCAGGTTGC
This sequence comes from Acidovorax sp., assembly GCA_036675905.1. Taxonomy (GTDB): domain Bacteria; phylum Pseudomonadota; class Gammaproteobacteria; order Burkholderiales; family Burkholderiaceae_C; genus Ramlibacter. The sequence goes on from JAKFEA010000258.1 coordinate 8,828, forward strand.
TGCGGTGGATGCGCTCGAAGCTGCGCGCGATCACCGCCTTGATGCCCAGCAGCTGGGTGCCCTTGGCGGCCCAGTCGCGCGAGGAACCGGTGCCGTATTCCTCGCCGGCGAAGATGACGGTGGGGCGCCCTTCGGCCACGTACTTCATCGCGGCGTCGAAGATGGACATCTTCTGCGTGCGGCCCTGCGCGTCGCGGTACAGCGTGACGCCGCCTTCCTCGCGCGAGCCGCCGGGCAGCGCCGGGATCATCAGGTTCTTGATGCGCACGTTGGCGAAGGTGCCGCGCATCATCACGTCGTGGTTGCCGCGGCGCGAGCCGTAGCTGTTGAAGTCGGGCTTGGCCACGCCGTTGGCCAGCAGCCACTGCCCGGCCGGCGAGCTTTCCTTGATGGCACCGGCCGGCGAGATGTGGTCGGTGGTGATCGAGTCGCCGAACAGCGCCATGATGCTCGCGCCGCGAACAGAAACGTCCTGCTTCGGGTCGTTGGCGGGCGGCTGCGGGTCGAATCCCGGGAACAGCGGCGGCTCGGCGATGTAGGTGCTGGACGGCCAGGCATAGGTCTCGCCGGTGACGCCGTGGATGCCCTTCCAGAGCTCGCCGGGCTCGGACTTCACCTTCGCGTAGTTGCGGCGGTAGGCCTCGCCATCCATGGCGTGCCTCATCAGCTGGTGGATCTCCTCGCTGGACGGCCAGATGTCGCCCAGCCACACATCCTTGCCGCCGTGCCCCTTGCCCACCGGCTCGGTCATCAGGTCCCGGAGCACGGTGCCGGCGAGCGCGTAGGCCACCACCAGCGGCGGGCTGGCCAGGAAGTTGGCCTTGATGTTCGGGTGGATGCGCGCCTCGAAATTGCGGTTGCCCGACAGCACGGCGGCGCAGACCAGGTCGCTCTTGCTGATGGCCTCGTTGATTTCCGGGGCCAGGTCGCCGGAGTTGCCGATGCAGGTGGTGCAGCCGTAGCCGGCCACCGTGAAGCGCAATTGCTCCAGGTAAGGCAGCAGCCCGGTCTTCTGCAGGTACTCGGTGACGATGCGCGAGCCCGGCGCCAGCGAGGTCTTGATGTGCGGCTGCACGCGCAGGCCCGCCTCCACCGCCTTCTTGGCCAGCAGCCCGGCCGCCAGCAGGACGCCGGGGTTGGACGTGTTGGTGCAGCTGGTGATCGCCGCGATCAGCACGTCGCCGTTGCCGATGGCCACGTCCTGCGGCGCCGACGGGGTGGCCGCGGCGTCCGACTGGGCGGAAGCCAGGGTCGAGCGGTTGGCCACCATCTCCGTCTCGGAGACGATCGCGGCTGGCCGCAGCGGCGGGCTGGCCGGCACCCTGGGATCCAGCGTCTCGCCGCCCAGGTGCAACAGGGTCCGGGTCTGCAGCGTCTGCGCGGGCTGGTTGAAGCCGTTCTCGCCGATCGGGGCGCTGAACAGGCGAGTGAACTGCTCCTTGACCTTGCCCAGTTCGATGCGGTCCTGCGGCCGCTTGGGGCCGGACAGGCTGGGCGTGACCTCGCCCAGGTCCAGCCGGACCACCTGCGAGTAATCCAGTTCTCCCGCCAGCGGCACGCCGAACATGCCCTGCGCGCGGAAGTAGGCTTCCAGGGCGTCGATCTCCTCCTTGCTGCGCCCGGTGCCGCGGAAGTAGTCGAGGGTCTTTTCGTCGACCGGGAAGAAGCCCATGGTGGCGCCGTACTCGGGCGCCATGTTGCCGATGGTGGCGCGGTCCGGCACCGCCAGCGTGCGCGTGCCCTCGCCGAAGAACTCGACGAACTTGCCGACCACCTTGTGCTTGCGCAGCAGCTCGGTGACGGTGAGCACCAGGTCGGTGGCGGTGCAGCCCTCGCGCAGCCGGCCGGTCAGCTCGAAGCCGACCACGTCGGGCGTGAGCATGTACACCGGCTGGCCCAGCATGGCCGCCTCGGCCTCGATGCCGCCCACGCCCCAGCCGACCACGCCGATGCCGTTGATCATGGTGGTGTGGCTGTCGGTGCCGACCAGCGAGTCGGGGTAGTACACACCCTGGGGGGTCTTGTGCACGCCGCGCGCCAGGTACTCCAGGTTGACCTGGTGGACGATGCCGAAGCCGGGCGGCACCACGCTGAAGGTGCTGAAGGCCTGCATGCCCCACTTCATGAACTCGTAGCGCTCGCGGTTGCGGTGGAACTCGAGTTTCATGTTCCGCTCGAGCGCGTCCCGGGTGCCGTAGTGGTCGACCATGATCGAGTGGTCCACCACCAGGTCCACCGGCACCAGCGGCTCGACCCGGCCCGGCTCGCGGCCCAGCCGCTCGGCGGTGCTGCGCATGGCGGCCAGGTCGGCCAGCAGCGGCACGCCGGTGAAGTCCTGCAGCACCACGCGCGCCACCACGAAGGGAATCTCCTCGGTGCGCGCCGCGTTGGGCGTCCAGTTGGCGACCTCGCGCACGTGGTCGGGGGTGACCTTCAGGCCATCGCAATTGCGCAGCACCGACTCGAGCACGATGCGCATGGACACCGGCATCCGCTTGACCTTGGGGAACTCTTCGGCCAGCGCGGGCAGCGAGTAGAAGCTGCCGGTCTGCCGGCCGAGCTTGAAACTCTTCAGGGTGCGGGCAAAGGCGTGGGGCATCGGAGGTCCTTCCTTTTCTTCTGTCGGACGAATCCTGTCCCCGGCGGGACAGCACGGCCCATTGTGCCGCCGCTGCCGCGGTAGTGCTGGCCCGGCACCGCAAGCCCGGACCGGCCGTGCGGGTGGGCTACTCGGCCGCCGGCAGGTAGCGCACCGCCAGCACGCCTTCGATGGCCCGCAATGCGGCGAGCACTTCGCCGGACACCGCGCTGTCCACGTCCACCAGCGTGTAGGCCATTTCGCCGCGCGATTTGTTGACCATGTTGTGGATGTTCAGCCCGGCCTGCGCCATGGCGGTGGAGATCTGGCCCAGCATGTTGGGCACGTTGGCGTTGGCGATCGCCACCCGGAAAGCCGATTCGCGCGCCATCGCGACACCGGGGAAGTTGACGGCGTTCACGGTGTTGCCGTGCTCCAGGTAGTCGCGCAGCTGCTCGGCCACCATCACGGCGCAGTTGTCTTCCGCCTCGCGCGTGGAAGCCCCCAGGTGCGGCAACGCGATCACGCCCGGGTGGCGCAGGATGGGCCCGTGCGGGAAGTCGCAGACATAGCGGCCCAGCGTGCCGGCATCCAGCGCCCGCAGCACGGTGGCGTCGTCGACCACGCCCTCGCGCGAGAAGTTCAGCAGCACGCCGCCGGCCTTCAGCAGCAGCAGGTTGTCGGCGTTGACCAGGTGCCGCGTGGCTTCCAGCAGCGGCACGTGCAGGGTGACGAACCGGGAACTGCGCAGCACTTCCGGCACGCTGCCCGCGCGGCGCACCTGCGAAGGCAGGCTCCAGGCCGCATCCACGGTGATCTCGGGGTCGAAGCCCACCACGTTCATGCCCAGCTGCAGCGCCGAATGCGCAACCAGGCAGCCGACCTTGCCCAAGCCGATCACGCCCAGCGTCTGGCCGGCCAGCTCGAAGCCGGCGAAGGCCTTCTTGCCGTCTTCGACCTGCCTCTCCAGGTCGGTGGCCGCGGGGTCCAGGCCATCGACGAAGCGCTGCGCCCCCGGCAGGTTGCGCGCCGCCATCAACATGCCGGCCAACACCAGCTCCTTGACGGCATTGGCGTTCGCGCCCGGCGCATTGAACACGGGCACGCCGCGCGCGCTCATGGCCTTGACCGGAATGTTGTTGGTGCCGGCGCCCGCGCGGCCGATCGCCTGCACGCTGGCCGGCACCTGCATCGCGTGCATGTCCGCCGAGCGCACCAGCACGGCGTCCGGATCGGCCACGTCCTTGCCGACCTGGTAGCGCCCCGCAGGCAGGCGCTGCAGCCCGAGTTCCGAGATCGGGTTGAGCACCAGGACCCGGAACGGGCGCTGGCTAGCCATGCTGCCTCTCGAATTCCTGCATGTAGCCCACCAGCGCCTTCACGCCTTCGACGGGCATGGCGTTGTAGATCGAGGCGCGCATGCCGCCCACCGAGCGGTGGCCCTTGAGCTGGACCATGCCGCGCTCCTGGGCGCCCTTGAGGAAGGGCTCGTCGAGCGCGGCATCCTTGAGCGTGAAGGGCACGTTCATCAGCGAACGGTCCTCGGGCGCGACGGGGTTGCGGTAGAAGCTGCTGGCGTCCAGGTAGTCGTACAGGATGGCCGCCTTGGCCCGGTTGTGCTCTTCCATTGCCGCCAGCCCGCCCTGCGCCTTCACGTGCTTGTAGACCAGCCCCGCGATGTAGATCGCGTAGGTGGGCGGCGTGTTCAGCATGGAGTCGGCCTCGGCCTGCAGCTTGTAGTTGAAGGCAGAGGGCGTCATCGGCAGTGCATGCCCGAGCAGGTCGTCGCGCACGATCACCACGGTCACGCCCGAGGGACCCATGTTCTTCTGCGCGCCGGCATAGATCAGCCCGTAGCGGCCGACATCCAGGGGACGGGACAGGATGTTGGACGACATGTCCGCCACCAGCGGCACCGAGCCGGTGTCCGGCGTCCAGTGGTATTCGACGCCGCCGATGGTCTCGTTGGAGCAGATGTGCACGTAGGCGGCACCGGCATCGAGCTTCCAGTCGGCCTGCTTCGGTATGGCGGTGAACTTCGATGCCTCGCCGGTAGCGGCGATGTTGACCGTGCCGTAGGTCTTCGCTTCCTTGACCGACTTCTTCGACCAGTCGCCCGTGACCACGTAGTCGGCCCGGCCCGTGCGCGCCATCAGGTTCATGGGCACGATGGCGTTCTCGCCGATCGCGCCGCCCTGCAGGAACAGCACCTTGTAGTTGGAGGGAATCCCCATCAGCTCGCGCAGCGTGGCTTCCGCTTCGGCATGGATGCCGATGAACTCCTTGCCGCGGTGGCTCATCTCCATCACCGACATGCCGCTGCCGTGCCAGTCGAGCATCTCGTCGGCCGCCTGGCGCAGGACGGCTTCGGGCAGGGTGGCGGGGCCGGGGCTGAAGTTGAAGACTCGGGTCATGGGCAGGCTCGGATGCTGTCGTGAATGGGGGTGGGACAGCATACAAGAAGCCGATGGGCCTGCCCGGCGCGCAAGGTCCGTGACCTGCGAGGTCATGGAAGGACGGCCGGGCACCGCATAGCATCCGCGCATGAGTCTTGCCGCCGCATCCGCCGTCGTCCCGCAGCCCTTCGGCGCCCAGTTGCGCCACTGGCGCCAGCACCGCCGCCTGTCGCAGCAGGGGCTGGCCGGGGAGGCGGCCATCTCGACCCGCCACCTGAGCTTCGTGGAGACCGGGCGCGCACTGCCCAGCCGGGAGATGGTGCTGCGGCTGGCGCAGCGGCTGGACGTGCCCCTGCGCGAGCGCAACGCCATGCTGGTGGCGGCCGGCTACGCGCCCATGTACCGCGAGCGGCCGCTGGCAGACCCTGCGCTTGCTCCGGCGCGCGAAGCCGTGGCCCTGATCCTGCGAGCGCACGAGCCCAATCCTGCGCTCGCCGTCGACCGGCACTGGAACCTGGTGGCGGGCAACCGCATGCTGCCGCACCTGCTGGCGGGCGCCGATGCCGATCTGCTGCAGGCGCCGGTCAATGTGCTGCGCCTGAGCCTTCATCCGCGCGGGCTGGCCGGCCGCATCGTCAACCTCGGGCAATGGCGCGAACACCTGTTCGAGCGCCTGCGCCAGCAGGTGCAGGCCACCGGCGATCCCGCGCTGTCGGACCTGCTCGCGCAATTGCAGGCTTACCCGGTCCCCGATGGCGCGCACGACACCCGGCTGGAAGGCGAGCACCTGGGCGTGGCGCTGCCACTGCAGTTCCGGACCCAGGACGGCCGCGTGCTCAGTTTCATCAGCACCACCACCGTCTTCGGCACGGCCGTTGACGTGACGGTGCAGGAACTGACGCTGGAGACCTTCTTCCCGCTGGACGGGCCGACCGGCGAGGTTCTGCGCCAACTCGCCGCGGCCAACGGAGCCTGAGCAGCCTACCCCGGCGTCGCTGCCGGGCGCACCTCGGCCGCATCGCCGGCCTTGATCTGCCGCTCGAACGCGCGCAGGCGCTTGTAGACCGACATCAGCTCCACGATGGTGGACCAGCTCAGCACCAGGAACTGGAACGAGCTTTCCACGCGGCCGAACGCCCGCACGATCTGCTGCATGACGCCCAGCGTCACGGCGCCGCTCACCATGGTCGGAGCCAGGGCGATGTAGGGCACGAGCACGCCGAACTGGATGTAGGACCACTTGGCCACGTCGAAGTACAGGTAGTGGAAGAACAGGCGGAAGTAGTTTGTTCGCACGTCGCCGAACAGCTTCAGGGTCACCGGCTCCGACGCCCGTGCGCCGTCGTCCTCGCCGTACACCAGCTCCTTGCGGTAGGCGGCCTCGACCCGCTGGTTCTGGAACTGCAGGCCGGGCAGCTTGATGCCGACGATGGCCAGCAGCACGGTGCCGGCCAGCGCGAAGGCGATCGCGACCCAGACCAGCGAATAGGGGATGGGGCCGATGAACGGCAGCTCGGTGACCTTGGCCGACAGCCCGGCGAGGATCGGCAGGAACGCGCCCAGCACCATCAGGCTGCGCATGAAGTCGATGCCCAGCCCCTCCATGATGCTCGCGAAGCGCATGGTGTCCTCCTGCACCCGCTGGGCGGCGCCCTCGATGTGGCGCAGCTTGTCCCAATGCGCCATGTAGTAGTCGTTCATCGCCGTGCGCCAGCGGAAGATGTAGTGCTTGACGAAGAAATCCAGCACCACCGCGATGGTGACGTACAGCATGGCGATGCGCAGGAAGATGTTCAGCTGCGCCCAGTAGTCGGCCGTCGTGATGGAGCCGGGCTTGCTCAGCGCCTTCTGCACCAGGTCGTAGAAGGTGCCGAACCACTCGTTGATCTGGACGTCCAGCTCCACCCGGTACCAGGTGGCGAACAGGATGGCGGCCGTGCCCAGCAGGGACCAGGGCAGCCAGCGGCGGGAGAAGAAGAACGACTTGAACATGCGAGGCCTTCGCCGGTTGAACGGCGGATGCTACGGGAACTCCGGGCCCGGCAGCGCCTGTCCTGGCCGCGCCTTGCCAGGAAGAGAGGGGTGTCGGAGCCGGCGCACAGGACCCGGGGGACGCTTCCGACGCTGCCGATGAGCGCGCCGCCGCAAGATGCATGCAATGCCCGAGCGGCACCCCAAAGGACATCCATGAGCAAGGACAAGACCCCCCACCAGCGGCTGTGGGAGATGATCAAGGACATCCGGTTCGCCATGCTGACGCACCGCCATGGCGACGGCGCCCTGCACTCGCACCCGCTCACCACCCTCAACAAGGGACTCGGCGAGCCGCCCGTCCTCTACTTTTTCGTTTCGCGCCGCACCGAGCTGGGCCAGCGGCTGCGCATGGACGGCGACGTCAACGTGTCTTATGCCGACCCGCACAACGACCACTACGTGTCGATCAGCGGCCAGGCGACCCTCAGCGACGACGCCGATGCCCGCAAGCGCCTGTTCAACCCGATGGCCAAGGCCTGGTTCCCGGGCGGCCCGGACGACCCCGAGCTGGAACTGGTGGAAGTGCACATCACCCACGCCGAGTTCTGGGACATCCGGGAAAGCAAGCCGACCCAGCTGTTCAAGCTGGCGGCGGCCGCCGTCAGCGGCGAGCGGGCCACCATCGGCGAGCACTGCGAAGTGCTGGTGTGAGGAATGAGAAACGGCCCCGCAGGGCCGTTTCTCCGCTCACTCGCCAGCCGCTCAGGCCGGCGCCTTGTCGGCGACCTTGCGGAAGTCGTCGATGCGGTCGAAGTTCATGTACTGGTAGATCTTCTCGCCGTTGGCGTTGATCACGCCGATGTCGGCCATGTACTCCTCGCGCGTCGGGATGCGGCCCAGGCGCGAGCAGATGGCGGCCAGTTCGGCGCTGCCCAGGTACACGTTGCTGTTCTTGCCCAGCCGGTTGGGGAAGTTGCGGGTCGAGGTGGAGAACACGGTGGCGCCCTCCTTGACCTGCGCCTGGTTGCCCATGCACAGCGAGCAGCCGGGCATTTCCATGCGGGCGCCGGCGGTGCCGAGCACGCCGTAGTGGCCTTCCTCGGTCAGCTGCTTCTGGTCCATCTTGGTCGGCGGTGCCACCCACAGCTTGGTCGGGATGTCGCGCTTGCCTTCCAGCAGCTTGGAAGCCGCGCGGAAGTGGCCGATGTTGGTCATGCAGGAGCCGATGAACACCTCGTCGATCTTGGCGCCGGCCACGTCCGACAGTGTCTTGACGTCGTCCGGATCATTGGGGCAGGCGACGATGGGCTCGACGATTCCGTCCAGGTCGATCTCGATCACGGCGGCGTACTCGGCGTCGGCATCGGGCCGGAGCAGCTTCGGGTCCTTCAGCCAGGCTTCCTGCGCGGCGATGCGGCGGCCCAGGGTGCGGGCGTCGGCATAGCCCTTGGCGATCATCCAGCGCATCAGCGTGACGTTGCTGGTGATGTACTCGACGATCGGTTCCTTGTTCAGGTGCACCGTGCAGGCGGCGGCCGAGCGCTCGGCCGAGGCGTCGGACAGCTCGAACGCCTGCTCCACCTTCAGGTCGGGCAGGCCCTCGATCTCGAGGATGCGGCCGGAGAAGATGTTCTTCTTGCCGGCCTTGGCCACCGTCAGCAGGCCCTGCTTGATCGCATACAGCGGGATCGCGTTGACCAGGTCACGCAGGGTGACGCCGGGCTGCATCTTTCCCTTGAAGCGCACCAGCACGCTCTCGGGCATGTCCAGCGGCATCACGCCGGTGGCGGCGGCAAAGGCCACCAGGCCGGAGCCGGCCGGGAAGCTGATGCCGATCGGGAAGCGCGTGTGCGAGTCGCCGCCCGTGCCCACCGTGTCGGGCAGCAGCAGGCGGTTGAGCCAGCTGTGGATCACGCCGTCGCCGGGGCGCAGCGAAACGCCGCCGCGGGTGGAGATGAAGTCCGGCAGCTCGTGGTGCATCTTCACGTCGACCGGCTTGGGATAGGCGGCGGTGTGGCAGAAGGACTGCATCACCAGGTCGGCCGAGAAGCCCAGGCAGGCCAGGTCCTTCAGCTCGTCGCGCGTCATCGGGCCGGTCGTGTCCTGCGAGCCCACCGAGGTCATCTTCGGCTCGCAGTAGGTGCCCGGGCGCACGCCCTGGCCTTCCGGCAAACCGCAGGCGCGGCCGACCATCTTCTGCGCCAGGGTGAAGCCCTTGCCGCTGTCCTGGGGGGCTTGCGGCAGGCGGAACAGGGTGGAGGGCGCCAGGCCCAGCGCCTCCCGCGCCTTGGCGGTGAGGCCCCGGCCGATGATCAGCGGGATGCGGCCGCCGGCGCGCACCTCGTCGAACAGCACCTCGCTCTTGACCTGGAAGCTGGCGATCACCTCGCCGTTCTTGAGCGCCCGGCCTTCGTAGGGGCGCAGCTCGATGACGTCGCCCATCTCCATCCTCGAGACGTCCAGTTCGATCGGCAGCGCGCCCGCGTCCTCCATGGTGTTGTAGAAGATCGGCGCGATCTTGCCGCCCAGGCAGACGCCGCCGAAGCGCTTGTTCGGCACGAAGGGGATGTCCTCGCCGGTCCACCACAGCACGCTGTTGGTGGCCGACTTGCGCGAGGAGCCGGTGCCCACCACGTCGCCGACGTAGGCCACCGGGTGGCCCTTGGCCTTGAGCTCCTCGAGGAACTTCACGGGACCGCGCTTGCCGTCTTCCTCGGGCTGGAAGGGCGCGCCCTCGCGCTTGTTCTTCAGCATGGCCAGCGCGTGCAGCGGGATGTCGGGGCGGCTCCACGCGTCGGGGGCCGGCGACAGGTCGTCGGTGTTGGTCTCGCCGGTCACCTTGAACACGGTGACCGTCAGGCTCCGCGGCACCTCGGGGCGGCTGGTGAACCACTCGGCGTCGGCCCAGCTTTGCAGCACGGCCTTCGCGTGGGCGTTGCCCTTGTCGGCCTTTTCCTTGACGTCGTGGAACTGGTCGAACATCAGCAGCGTCTTCTTCAGCGCTTCGGCCGCAACGGCGCCCACTTCGGCGTCGTCCAGCAGTTCGATCAGCGGGCCGATGTTGTAGCCGCCCAGCATGGTGCCCAGCAGCTCGGTGGCCTTGGCGCGGGAAATGACCATGCACTTCTCGCTGCCATGCGCCACCGCGGCCAGGTAGCTGGCCTTGACCTTGGCCGCATCGTCCACGCCGGCCGGCACGCGGTGCGCGATGAGGTCCAGCAGGAAGTCGGCCTGCGAGGTGGCCGGGTTCTTCAGCAGATCGATCAGTTCCGAGGTCTGTTGCGCGGTCAGCGGCAGCGGCGGAATGCCCAGCGCGGCACGCTCGGCCACGTGGTTCACATAGGTTTGCAGCATTATTTCTCCGTACTTGGGACGCGGGTCAGTTGTGGGTGGTGGGCGCCGAGGCGGCGGCAGCGGGCGTCGGCGCGGTGGGTTCGCTGGCGGCAGGCGCCGAGCTCGGCGCGGCGATGGCCGCGGGAGCCGATGCGGCGGCGACAGCGGGCACCGGCGCCGAAGCAGGCACGGCCGGCTGCACCGCTGCCGCGGTGGCGGGGGCCGTGCCCTGTGGCAGCGGCTCCAGGATGCTGGGGCGCGGGTTGCGCTTGAGCTCCTCGGCGTAGGTGACCTGCTCCGGGCTCTGGCACTCGTCGGCCAGGCGCTGCCCCAGCTTCTGGCTCATCAGCATGGACTTGTTGCCCAGCTGCAGCCACATCGCGCCCCGCTTGGCGTCTTCGAGCCGGATGGCCCCCGTGCGGCTGTGCACCGGGACCATGAGAAAGCGATGGCCCTTGGTGCTGACCACGAACAGGCCCGCGCGCCGGGCGGCGCGCACCCGCACCGACGCGCCGAGCTCGCAGGGCATCTCGCCCACGTGGACCTGGCTGGCCACCTTGAGATCGTCTTCGCTGACCTGGATGCTCGGGTCGTCGTCGATGGGCGTGACCTCCTCGACGGCTTTCTGCGCGGACGGATCGAGGCGCTTGCTCTTCGCGGACTTCGCCGTCGGCCTGGTCGTCGACTTCGCCGCCGGCTTGGCAGCGGTGGACTTGCCTTGGACCGGCTGGGTGGCCTGCGCCGCCAAAGGCGGGGCGAGGGCGATCAGCAGCGCGGCCATGGCGGCCGGCACGAGACGGAAATACATGGGTGTCTCCTCTGGGGTCGTCGTTCTCATGGCCTTGCGAACCAGGCTTGCGCCGGCGCAGGCAGGCGCGCGCCGGTGGCGTGGGCGCGCTCGAGCACCTGCCAGTGGAAGCGGTAGCTGGCGCGATCGTGCAGCTTGCCGTCGAAGCTGATGGGCGCCCAGTGTGCGCGCTCGGCTTCCTGCAGGATGCGGGCGGCCTGCGCGATCTCGCCCTCGCTGGGCGCCATCGCCTTCAGGATGGGCCGGATCTGGTCCGGGTGGATGCTCCACATGCGCGTGTAGCCGAACTCGGCGGCCGCGCGCCGGGCGGAAGACTCCATCGCCTGCACATCCTTGAACTCGGTCACCACGCAGTGCGAGGGCACCTTGCCGTGCGCGTGGCAAGCCGACGCGATCTCCAGCTTGGCTCGCACCACCAGCGGATGCGTGAACTGACCCTGCGCGCCCATGCCATCTTCCGGAATGGCGCCGCCGTGGGCGGACACGAAATCCATCAGGCCGAAGCTGAGCGACTGGATGCGCGGATGGCTGGCGATGTCGAAGGCACGGTGCACGGCCGCCGGCGACTCGATCAGCGCGTGCAGCGGGAGCTGCGGCGCGCCGGCGGCGTCCAGCACATGCGCGGCGATCTCCACGTCGCGCGGCGATTCCACCTTGGGGACCATCACGTGCGAAAGGCGCCCGCCGGCCCGGCCGACGATGACCTGCACGTCTTGCGCGAAGCTGGGGTGGTCGACCGGATGGACGCGCACGGCGACCCGAGCGCCCGCCTCTGCGCCCATCACCAGGTCGGTGACGAGCTCGGCATGCTCGGCCTCGCGGCCGACCGGCGCGCCGTCCTCGCAGTCCAGCGAGACGTCGAACACGCAAGCGCCGAACTCGCGCTTCATCTCCGCCTGCAGCTGCAGGCTCTTGCGCATCCTCGCCTCCACGCCGCTGTAGTGGTCGCACACCGGCAGCCCGCCGGTGCGCGCCTGGGCGCCGAGGAGGATGTCGCGTGGGTGCTGCTTCACCGCCGGCGCAGGCTCAGAGCAGGTGCGCCACGCCCGCCTGCTCGTCCTGCAGTTCCTTGAGCGTCTTGTTGATGCGGTCCTGGCTGAACTCGTCGATAGTCAGGCCCTTGACGATCTCGTACTTGCCGTTGGCGGTGGTGACCGGGAAGCCGAACATCACGTCCTTGGGAATGCCGTAGTCGCCGTTGGAGGGCACGCCCATGGTGACCCACTTGCCGTTCGTGCCCAGGGCCCAGTCGCGCATGTGGTCGATGGCGGCGTTGGCAGCGGAGGCGGCCGAAGACAGGCCACGCGCCTCGATGATGGCGGCGCCGCGCTTGCCCACGGTGGGCAGGAAGGTGTCGGCGTTCCACGCCTGGTCGTTGATCATGTCCTTGACGCTCTTGCCGCCCACGGTGGCGAAGCGGTAGTCGGCGTACATGGTGGGCGAGTGGTTGCCCCAGACGGTGAGCTTCTCGATGTCGGCGACGGCGCAACCGGTCTTGGCGGCAACCTGCGACAGCGCCCGGTTGTGGTCCAGCCGCAGCATGGCCGTGAAGTTCTCGCGCGGCAGCGAGGGCGCACTCTTCATCGCGATCCAGGCGTTGGTGTTGGCCGGGTTGCCGACCACCAGCACCTTGACGTTGCGGCTCGCCACCGCATCCAGCGCCTTGCCCTGGCCGATGAAGATCTGGCCGTTGATGGCCAGCAGCTCGGCGCGCTCCATGCCGGCCTTGCGCGGCATCGAGCCGACCAGCAGCGCGTAGTCGGTGTCCTTGAACGCCGTCATCGGGTCGCCGTGCGCTTCCATGCCGGCCAGCAGCGGGAAGGCGCAGTCCTCGAGCTCCATCATCACGCCCTTGAGCGCCTTCTGCGGGCCCTCGGCCGGCACTTCCAGCAGCTGCAGGATGACGGGCTGGTCCTTGCCCAGCATCTCGCCGGAGGCGATGCGGAACAGCAGGGCATAACCGATCTGGCCGGCGGCGCCGGTGACGGCGACGCGGACGGGCTTCTTGCTCATGGAGGTTCTCCGAAAGTGGGTCAATCGATACGTCGCGCCGGCGGCGCGGGCCGGCGCGCGCGGCCGGCGGAACCGCGGGCTGCGCCCGGGCGGAACAGGCGTCGAGTGTACCTGCTCGCACCCCGCCGGGTCAACTTGTCTTATGTCTTATATAAGATATGATCCACCTTCCGGAAAGCCGTTTTCACATGCCCGCCCTGCCCCCGATCGACGACACCGCGGCCGACCTCGCGCCGGCTCGCGCGGCGCCGTCGTTCAGCCCGCTGTACCAGCAGATCAAGGCCCTGATCCTGCGCAGCCTGCAGGCCGGCGAATGGAAGCCCGGCGAGGCGATTCCGAGCGAGATGGACCTGGCCGCGCGCTTCCGCGTCAGCCAGGGCACGGTGCGCAAGGCGATCGACGAACTGGCCGCCGAGAACCTGCTGGTGCGCCGCCAGGGCAAGGGCACCTTCGTCGCCACCCACAGCGAGCAGCATGTCCGCTACCGGTTCCTCAAGCTGGTGCCGGACAGCGGCGGCCGCGACGGGGACGGCAGCGCCGAGCGCGCCATCCTGGAATGCCGGCGGGCCCGCGCATCGGCCGAAGTGGCGCGTGCGCTGGGGCTGCACACGTCCGATGCCGTGATCCAGGTGCGCCGCGTGCTCTCGTTCGCCGGCGAGCCCACCATCCTGGAAGACCTCTGGCTGCCGGGCACGGCCTTCAAGGGGCTGACCGCCGAGCAGATGGCCGACTACCAGGGGCCCACCTACGCCATGTTCGAGATCGAGTTCGGCGTGCGCATGGTGCGCGCCGAGGAGAAGCTGCGCGCCGTGGCGGCCGATGCGCAGCAGTCGGAGCTGCTGAACGTGCCCCGCGGCACGCCTCTCCTGAGCGTCGAGCGCATTGCGTACACCTACAACGACGTGCCGATGGAACTGCGCCGGGGCCTGTACCGCACCGACCACCGGCACTACCGCAACGAGCTGAGTTGACCGTCGCCGCGACCGTCAATTGCGCCCCGCGCGCAACGCCGCCACGAACAACCGCATTGCTTGAGGTGGCGCAGCATTCGTGTCAGCTTGTTGCATTGAAATAGAATTTTGGGTTGTCCGCCCTTGCCGGCGGCACGCGCAAACCTCCCGCAGAAAGCCAAACCCCATGCCAGTTGCCCAGAAGCCGCGCCCGGAATTCCGCAACATCAATGCCTTCAAGGACCTGACCACCTACCGCCTGCCGGCGCCCGGGCAGGTGTCCATCCTGCACCGCATCAGCGGCGCGCTGATGTTCGTGCTGCTGCCGTTCATCATCTGGATGTTCGACACCTCGGTGTCCTCGGAACTCTCGTTCGCCCGCTTCACCGCCGCCTTCGGCAGCGGCATCGGCTTCGTGCCCGGCTGGTTCGTCAAGCTGGTGGGGCTGGGCCTGATCTGGGCCTACCTGCACCACTTCATCGCCGGCGTGCGCCACGTGTGGATGGACATCAGCCACGGCGCGGTCACGCTGGAGCGCGGTCGCCCGTCGGCCATGGTCACGCTGGCGCTGAGCATCGTGCTGACCATCGTCCTGGGCCTGAAGCTGTTCGGCGCCTACTGATTCGGGAAAGAGACACCATGGCAGTCAACTACGGAACACGCCGCACCGTCGTCGGTGCGCACTACGGCCTGCGCGACTGGCTCAGCCAGCGCATCACCGCGGCGCTGATGGCGGTCTTCACGGTCGTCGTGCTGGCGCAGCTGCTGTTCGGCAGCGGGCCGATCGGCTACGACAGCTGGGCCGGCATCTTCGCCAGCCAGTGGATGAAGGTGCTGACCTTCGCGGTGATCATCGGGCTGGCCTGGCACGCCTGGGTGGGCATGCGCGACGTGCTGATGGACTACATCAAGCCGGTCGGGCTGCGCCTGGCCCTGCAGATGTTCGTGATCGTGTGGCTGACCGGCTGCGCCGGCTGGGCCATCCAGGTTCTGTGGAAGGTTTGAGCAAGTGGCATACAGCAGCAACAACATCACCCGCCGGCGCTTCGACGTCGTCATCGTCGGCGCGGGCGGCTCGGGCATGCGCGCGTCGCTGCAGCTCGCGCGCGCCGGCCTGAACGTGGCGGTGCTCTCCAAGGTCTTCCCCACGCGCTCGCACACGGTGGCCGCGCAGGGCGGCATCGGCGCGTCGCTGGGCAACATGTCCGAGGACAACTGGCACTACCACTTCTACGACACCGTCAAGGGCGGCGACTGGCTGGGCGACCAGGATGCGATCGAATACATGTGCCGCGAGGCCCCGAAGGTCGTCTATGACCTCGAGCACATGGGCATGCCGTTCGACCGCAACCCCGACGGCACCATCTACCAGCGCCCGTTCGGCGGCCACACCGCCAACTACGGCGAGAAGCCCGTGCAGCGCGCCTGCGCCGCGGCCGACCGCACCGGCCACGCCATGCTGCACACGCTGTACCAGCAGAACGTCAAGGCCCGCACCAGCTTCTTCGTCGAGTGGATGGCGCTCGACCTGATCCGCGACGCCGAGGGCGACGTGGTGGGCGTCACCGCGCTGGAGATGGAAACCGGCGACCTGCACATCCTGGAAGCCAGGACCACCCTGCTGGCCACGGGTGGCGCGGGCCGCATCTTCGCGGCTTCGACCAACGCCTACATCAACACCGGTGACGGCCTGGGCATGGCGGCGCGCGCCGGCATCCCGCTGCAGGACATGGAGTTCTGGCAGTTCCACCCCACCGGCGTGGCCGGCGCGGGCGTGCTGCTCACCGAAGGCTGCCGCGGCGAAGGCGCCATCCTGCTGAACAGCAACGGCGAACGCTTCATGGAGCGCTACGCGCCCACGCTGAAGGACCTGGCGCCGCGCGACTTCGTCTCCCGCTCCATGGACCAGGAGATCAAGGAAGGCCGCGGCTGCGGGCCGAACAAGGACTACGTCCTGCTCAAGCTCGACCACCTGGGCGCCGAGACCATCCACAAGCGCCTGCCCTCGGTCTACGAAATCGGC
>JAKFEA010000259.1:0-12115 GCA_036675905.1 Acidovorax sp.
TGTCCAGCAGCACCTGCCCACCGGAGGGCGTGGTGACCACGCTCTTGCACTCCTGGATGCTGGTGTACTGGCGGTGCCGGCCGTCGGGCATCAGGTCGACGTAGTGCACCACCTCGTCCTTGGCGGCGTACGGCTGGTCGCCGACTTCCACGCGCCGCAGGTACTTGATCCAGCTGACGCCCTGCACGCCGGGCACCACCAGCCGTAGCGGGTAGCCGTTCTCGGGGCGCAGCATCTCGCCGTTCTGGCCATAGGCCACCAGCACCTCGCCCGAGCGCACCTGGCTCATGGGGATGGTGCGGGTCATGGAGGATCCGTCGCCGCCTTCGGCCAGCACGAACTTGCCGTTCTTCAGGTCGGCGCCCGCCATCTCCAGCAGCGTGACCAGCGGCACGCCGGTGAACTCGCTGCACGACAGCATGCCGTGCGTGTACTGGCAGGTCGGCACGGCCACGTTGCCCCATTCCATGCCGGTGTTGGCGCCGCACTCGATGAAGTGGAAGCGCGACACCGAGGGCAGGCGCATCAGCTCGTCCATGGTGAAGACCTTGGGCGTCTTCACCATGCCGTTGACCATGAAGCGGTGCTTCGAGGGGTCGATGTCCCACCAGCCCTGGTGGTGGCGCTCGAAATGCAGGCCGCTGGGCGTGACGATGCCGAACAGCGACTGCAGCGGTGCGAAGGACACCGACGCCTGGCGCGTCTGCGTCAGGCCCGGGCTCTGGCGGCGCTGCACGTTGACCTCGTACTTCGAGGGCTTGCCGTAGCCGTCGGTGACCACGGGCTGGCCCAGGCCGGTGCTGTGGGCAGGCAGCTTGAGGATGTTGGAGTCGCCTTCGCCCGCGGCCTGCGCGCCGGCGGCCACGGCGGCCGTACCCGCCGCGGCGGCGGCAAAGGCGCCGCGGAGGAAATCGCGCCGTCCCTGGCTCGCTTCCGTGACGGTGCTGCGGATGCCGGAGGCATCCAGGAAATTCTCGGGTGCCTTGCGTACTCGGCCGGTGTTCATTGCATCGGAATTGCTATATGCAGATTCACAAATATATTGATGTTTATCAGCATCAGCGTCGGGGTTTACTCGTAGCGCGGCAAGCTGTGAACGACATGGCTGTGTACTTCCGGCTCCATCCGCATACTTCCGACCCACGCGCCGCGCCGCAGCGGCATTCGCGGACTCAGCCCGCGATGCTTTTCAGCGCCGTGGCCAGTCGCTGGTCGAGGTAGGCGCCGTAGAAGTCGGGGATCGATGCGCCCACCAGCCGCTCGGCCACCTCGCGGCCGCCGCGGCCGAAGAACAGCACCGAGGGGGCGATGCCGACCTTCCACTCGCGCAGCAGTTGCGCATGCGTCGTGGCGCGACCATCGAACGTGGCGACCGGCTGCACGCTGCCCATGTCGAGCTGCACGATGGGCTGGCCCGTCTGCGATCGAAGCGGCGCCAGGAAGTTGTCGCGCACCGTCATGCAGAACGGGCAACCGTCCAGGCTGGCCATCACGAGCAGCGGCCGCCGTCGTTGCAAGGCACGATCCAGCTCTTCGGCCAGTGATCGCGGCGCCGGCAGGCTGGCCGCGCGCGAGCCGGTCGCGGCCGCCAGCAGCGGCCAGGCGAGCAGTGCGCGCCGTCGCAGGCTCATTCCTTTTCCTGCTCCATCAGCAGGTAGGTGTTGTAGGCGTTCATGCGGTTGGCGGCCTTGAACAGCGGCAGTTTCTCGAACCGGCTCCAGTCGGCTGCCCGGTAGGCGTCCTCCCAAGGCTCGAGATTGCGTGCCGCTTCACCCATCACCTTGCGCAGGTGCACCAGGTAGTCGCGCGTGAGCTCCATGTCCTGGCGCGGCTCGCTCGAGTGCGGACCGTGGCCGGGCACCAGGACGTGCGCGTCGAGCTTGAGCGCTTCGTCGAGGGCCGCGATCCAGTGGCGGCTGTTGGCCTGGCCCACGAAAGGGATGCGGCCCCGGAACACGATGTCGCCGGCGTACAGCACCCTCTCCTGCGGCAGGTGGACCACCACGTCCTCGGCCGTGTGCGAGGGGCCGACCGGGAGGATGCGCAGCCGCACGCCGCCGACCACCAGTTCGCGCGGGCCGTCCAGCCATTCGTCGGCCGCCACCATCCGCGTCTTCCCGTCGATCCACGGCGCCAGCTCGGTGCGCGAAGCGTCCAGCCGCAGCCGGGCCGTGTCGGACTGGAGGTACTCGCGCCCGCGCTGGTGCGCCAGCACCCTGGCGCCGGCCGCCTTGAAGATCTGCAGGCCGTAGATGTGGTCGGCGTGGTAGTGCGTCAGGATCACGTGCGTGACCGGCTGCGGCGTGATCTTCCGGATCTCGGCCATCAGCCGCTCGGCCAGGGCGGGCGAGCCCAGCGCATCGATCACCACTACGCCCGCCGGCGTGACCACGAAGCCAGCGTTGGAGATGAAGTTCTGGTTGGCCGGCGAGCCCAGGGCCGACAGGCCTTGCACATACCAGGCCGAAGGCGACACCTGTTGCGGCGACATCGGCGGGGTGGAAGGCGATTGGGCGGCGGCCTGCAAGGCGGTGCCCAGCGCGGCGGCCAGCAACAGGCGCCGCGCCCGGTGGAACGACATGGGACTACCTCTCCTAGCGTGTGACGACGTCGGCTTCGATCGCGATCTGCGTGCAGACCGCGCGGCACAGGGTGACCACGCGGTCGTTGACGATGCGGTAGAAGATCTGCACGCCCTCGCGCCGCTTGCCCAGCACCCCGGCCTGGTACAGCGTGTTGAGGTGCTGCGACATGTTGGGCTGGGTCGTGTCGATCTCGGCCAGCAATTCGCTGACGTTCTTCTCGCCGTTGCACAGGCTGCTGATGATCTTCAGCCGCATGGGCGCCGACATGACGCGGAAGATCTCGGCCGCCATCTCGAACACCTCGTCCGACTCGATCGCCGGTGGCTTGCTGGAGCGGGGCGCGGGCATGGTTCAGCTTCTCAAGGCTTGATGTACGCGTAGCCTTCGCGCGTCTGCAGCTGGCCCAGCCGCACCACGCCGGAAGGCGTGAACTCGGCGTCCAGGATGAACTTGTCCTTGCCGATGTCGCGGTTGCGCATGGTGATCTCGCACACTTCGAAGCGCACGCCGCGCGCCTTCAGGGCGCTGACCAGCGAGGCGTAGTCGATGTTCGGGTTCTTCTTGTCGCGCGCGCCCTCCATCATCATGTCGATGCCGGCGGCATGGGTGATCACGACGATCTTCGTGTCCGGCGCCACGTCCAGGTGGTTGCGGATGTTGCGCAGCCCCTTGGTCGCCTGGGCCTGCGTGTCGTCGAAGTGGTAGACCACCTTGTCCTGGGCCCAGGCGAAGGCGCCGAACGACAGCAGGGTGGACAGGACGATCAGGCGGCGGATGACGGCGGACATGGTGGTGGCTCCTCGCTCAAATATTGCCGAATATCAATATAAGCCAACTGCCGATGCCCCCGGGCTGGGGCAGACCCTAGCCATTGCAGGGCTGCCGTTTTCGCTGCGTGGCTCTCAGGCGGCCGACTTCAACGCGCCGATCAGCGCCAGGTGCGCCGGGTAGATCGCATAGAAGAGCAGCTGCCAGCGCGGCACGCGCAGCGGCAGGTGGCGGGCCAGCCAGGCCGCGGGCAGGCTCGCCAGCGTCCCGAAGAAGGCCGGCCAACCCCCGAAGATCGCATTCAGCCAGCCGGTGGCCAGCAGCAGCAGCGCCACCACCGCCGCCAGCCCGCCCCCGCGCTGTGTCGCGTACAGGTAACCGGCCGCCACCAGGAACACGCCGCCGGTGCCGAATTCCACGAACCAGCTGGCCGCGGCGATGGCGACGCAAGCCAGCGCGCGCCACGCCACGTGGGCGGGGCTTTCCAGCATCCAGCACAGGGCCGCGCCCAGCCCCAGCGTGAACAGCACGTTCAGCATGGCCGGGTCCCCGCGGGCCCAGATCGAAGGCAGCACCGACACGGCGCCCCAGGCGAACAAGCGTCCGGTCACGCGCGCGCAGCGTGCCGCACGGTCACCTTCGCGCGCCAGGTTCAGGGCCAGCACCAGCGCGAACAGCGGGAAGGCCAGCCGCCCTGCGACGAAGGCCCAGCTCTCGTGCGGCATGCCCAGCAGGTGCCGCCCGATGTGGTCGCAGAACATGGCGCCCATGCCTGCCCACTTGAGGGCTTCCAGTTGTCCGTCGGCAAACCCGAGCGGCGCTGTGCGGGGCAATGCGGCGCGCATGGAAGATGGTAGGCCGCGCTCCGCGTTGCGTTGCGTTGCGATGCGATGCGGCTCCGACCCACGCCGTCGTGCCTTGCTGAGCCTCGGGGAAGTGGCCCAGCGCAAGGCGCGGCTGACGCCCGTGTCGGACAACGTCCGACCAGCCCGGCAGATGGGAAAGATGAACATGGCAGCCGGACTGAAAGGCAAGACCATGAACGCACAGGCAGGCAGGATGGTGGCCACGCTGCTCGTCGCTGCGGCAGCAGCCACCTGCGGCGCCCTCTGGCCCGATGACACGTGGGCCAAGGGCGGTGCTGGCGGTGGCGGTGGCGGAGGTGGGGCCGGTGGCGGAGGCGGTGGTGGCGGCGCGGGTGGCGTCGGCGGCGGAGCCGGTGCGGCGGGTGTTGGCGGTGTCGGAGGTGGTGTCGGAGGTGGTGTCGGCGGTGGAGTTGGCGGAGGTCCGGGCGGTGGGGGTGGTCCGGGCGGCGGAGGCGGTCCGGGCAGCGGCGGGGCCGGCAGTGGGTCCGGCGGATCTGGCGGGTCGGGCGGCGGTGGCTCCGGCGGCGGCAGCTCGGGTGGAGGTGGCTCAGGTGGAGGCGGCTCAGGGGGCGGCAGCGCCGGAGGTGGCGCTGCGGGCAGTGCCGGCGGAGCAGCCGGTGGCGCTGCCGGAGCCGGCGCGTCGGCAGGTGCCGCGGCTGGCGCGGGTGGTGCCGGTGTGGGTGCCGGAGTCGGTGCCAGTGCAGGCGGCGCGTCGACCGGCGCCGGTGCGGGTCCGGCCGGTGTTGCCGGCGGCAGCGCAGCAGGCGGTATCGGACAGGACGTCGGCGGACCGGGACCATCCCCCTCGGCGGCAGCCCCGCCCGGTACGCCGGCGGTGGCGGTGATCCGCCGGGTGCCGGGCTCGGCCGTGATGCGGGCCACGGTGGCCGAATCGGCCGTGACCTCGCCCGTGACGGCGACCATGGGCGGGCCGCCCAGCGTCACGGACCTGCCGCCGATGGCACCGCTCCCGCGTGCGCGCCGGACGGCCGAGGGCGACGGCTACGGCCTGCTGGCCCCATCGGGCCAGTGAGGTCCTGCCCCGGCCGACAGGCAGAACGGCCGCGCTCCTATGGCCGCGCCGCCGGGGAACAAGAACAGTTGGCTTGTGTGCGAATCCCGCACGGGAGGGCGACCGGGATGGGTTGGACCACGGTTCTTTCGATGAAGGCGGCCTGCGTGCTGACCGCCATGCTGGCCTGCGGTTGGGCCACCCCGGCGCCCGCGCAAGCGCAAGTTCAATCGATCGGGAAGGCGCAGGCGAGCGCGTCACCGGCCGCCGTGCCCAAGGCCGGAAAAAAGCGGACCGCCGTCAAGAAGAAGGTCCGGCCGCCGCCCAAGGCCCGCGCCGGCAGCAAGCACTCGCAATCACGCAAGCGCCGGGCCGGCAAGCCGGCCCTGGCGGCCCGGAAGCCGGCAGCCACGGTCAAGGCCCCGGCGCTTCCACCCGTGGCCCGGACCCTGCCGCCGCTCGGCCCCGAACGCTTCTATCCGAACGGAATCCAGGAGCTGCGCCCGGAATTCCTGCACCCGCTGCCGGGTGCGCCGGCCGTCAGCGAGCAGGCCGCCGCGCCGCGCGAGCCGGGTGCCGGGCCCGAGTGGCTGCCTTGACCCCCGTCTGCGCGCCGCGCGACGCCGACCGGAACAACTGCGCGTAGTAGCCGCCCTGGGCCATCAGTTGCTCGTGCGTGCCAACCGCATCGACCTGGCCGCCGCGCAGCACGACGATGCGGTCGGCATCCACCACGGTCGACAGCCGGTGCGCCACCACCAGCGTGGTGCGCCCGCGCGTCAGCCGCTTGAGGGCGGCCTGCACCAGCGCCTCGCTCTCGTTGTCCAGCGCGCTGGTCGCCTCGTCCAGCACCAGGATGGGCGGGTTCTTCAGCAGCGCCCGGGCAATGGCGATGCGCTGCTTCTGGCCGCCGGACAGGCCGGCGCCGCGCTCGCCGACCACGGTGTCGTAGCCGGCCGGCAGCCGCTCGATGAACTCGTGCGCGTGGGCGGCACGGGCGGCGGCCTCGACCTGCTCGCGCGTGGCGCCGGGCGTGCCGTAGGCAATGTTGGCCAGGAGGGTGTCGTGGAACAGGTGCACGTCCTGCATCACCGTGCCGACCTGGCTGCGCAATGACTGGGCGGTGCAGCCCCCGAGGTCGTTGCCGTCGATTCGGATGCGGCCGGCGGTCGGGGCGTGCAATCGCTCCAGCAGCGAGACCAGGGTGGTCTTGCCGCAGCCGCTGGGGCCCACCAGCGCCACGGTCTCGCCGGGAGCCACCTTCAGCGAGACGTCGCGCAGCACGGGCCGGCCGTCGCCATAGTGGAAGCACACGCCCTCGAACGCGACCTCGCCCCGGGTGACCACCAGGTCGCGCGCGCCGGGCGCGTCGGCCACCGGATCCGGCGCATCGAGGATGGCGCCGACGCTTTCCAGCGACACGCGCGCGCGGCGTGCCGTGGCGTAGACGTTGGTCAGTCCCTGGATCGGCGCGAACAGGCCGCCCACGTACTGCAGCGCGGCCACCAGCGTGCCCACCGTGCCATGGCCGCGCAGCACCAGCCAGGCGCCGATGGTGGCCACGCACAGGCGCGCGGCGGCGGCCGCCAGCGCCTGCCGCGACGCCGTGCGCGCGTCCCTGCGGGCGCCGCGCTTGACGCGCGCATTGCCCTGGGCCACCGCCTCGAGGAAGCGGCGCTCCTCGGCGCGCTCCATGGCGAAGCCCTTGACGGTGCGCATGCCGCCCAGCACCTCGGTCCAGCGGCCGAAGGTGGCGGACCAGTGGTCCAGCAGCGTGCGGTCGCGCTGCGCCTGCTCGGGCGCCGCACGCATGCCGATCAGCGCCGGCAGCGGGGCGAAGGCGCACACCGCCAGTGCCAGCCGCCAGTCCAGTTGCAGCAGCGCCGCCAGCGCCAGCACCAGGTAGAAGGCGGCGGGCAGGGCCTTGAAGCCCAGTTCGGCCACCGCGCTGACGAAGCCGTTGATCGAGGTATTGACCCGGCTGACCGTGCCGCCGACGGTGTGCTGCTGGTGCCAGGACAGCGGCAACTGGTGCAGGCGTGCGGTGACGCGCTGGCGCAGGGCGAAATCCAGGTCCAGCCGCACCCGCCAGCTGCGCGCCTCCACCAGCCGCGAGAGCCAGACGGGGGTCAGTTCGGCCGCGGCGACCAGCGCCAGCGCGAACAGGAGGGCCCGGCCGGTGTCGGGGCCGACCGCCCCGCCCGCGGCCGCCACCTGCCCCAGCTGGTCGACCAGGCCCTTGACGGCCAGCGGCGCCGAAGCCCCCGCGGCTGCGAGCAGCAGCGCCAGCGCCAGCACCTTGGCGATGGGCCGGCCGAAACCCTGCAGCCAGGGCAGGGCCCGGAGCACGAGCGCACGGGTCTCGTGCAAGGCGGGCAGCCGCGTGCCCGGGGAATCGAAAGTCAGGGAGGGGGACATCGGGAGGATGTGCCGCCCGCAAAGCCTGGCGCTGTCGGCCGGGTGGCGGGCGAGGTACTGCTGGGTGTGCCGGGATCCGTGTACTGCGATCGCAGCCTCGACTATGGCTGCACCGCCGCAACGGTCGAGCTCCCGGCAGCGTTGACGGCTGAGCCGTCCCGGTGCCATTTCTTACATTCGTTGGGGCGCGGCAACACCGGCACGCCGGCCGGGACGTTGCGGGCCGGGCGGCTCAGCGGGAAAGGATGCCGCCCATGGGAGCCGCACACACGTTGTTGCGGTTCTCCAGGCCGGTCGGGCAGACCTTGCGCGGGCCCGACCTGCGGTCGTAGGCGGGGGGCGTGCCGCTGTTGAGCACGTTTTCGAGGTCCACCCCGACCGGGCCGGACCCGAAAGTGCCATCGCCGAGCAGGACCGTGCGCGGTCGATCGACCCCCGCCGTGGGCGCGGGCGCAACCGGCAGCGCCGCACCGGCCGCCATCCCCGTGCTGGGGACGCTGGGGCGGCTCGGCACGGAACGCACGGCTGCAGTCTCGTTCGGCGCCGGCCCAGGCTGCGCCTGTGCGGCCAGCGCCACGGCGGCCAGTGCCAGCAAGCTCCAGCGGGTCAGCATGCGGGCCATCGTAGTGAGCGCCGGCCACGCGCTGTCGTCGATGTAACCGGATGCAGCCGGACCCGGGCCGTCCCGGATGGCTGGCCCGGCAGGAGCCGCCTACAGTGGCCGTTCCCTGCAGGAGACGCCATGAAGACCACGATGATGGATGTGCCCCTCTCGCTCAATCACCTGCTGGATCGGGCGGGGCAGCTGTTCGCCGGCAACGAAATCGTCTCGCGCCTGCCCGACAAGTCCCTGCGCCGCCACACCTATGGCCAGTTCCACCGGCGCACGCGGGCGCTGGCCAGCGCGCTGCAGCGGCTCGGCCTGGAAAAAGGGGAGCGGGTGGCCACCCTGTGCTGGAACCACCACGCTCACCTCGAAGCGTATTTCGGCATTCCGGCGGCCGGCGGCGTGATGCACACGCTCAACCTGCGGCTGTCGCCCGACGAGATCGGCTGGATCGCCGGCCATGCGAACGACCGCTTCCTGGTGGTGGACGACGTGCTGCTGCCGCTCTACAAGCAGTTCGCCGGGCTGCACCGTTTCGAGCGGGTGATCGTGTTCCCCTTCTCCGGGCAACCGGTGCCGGACGGCTACGACGACTACGAGGCGCTGCTGGCCGATGCCGACCCGGATGGGTTCCAGTACGTGCTGCACGACGAGAACGATCCCGTCGCCATGTGCTACACGTCCGGCACGACCGGCCGGCCCAAGGGCGTGGCCTACTCGCACCGCTCCACCGTGCTGCACACGCTGGTGGCCAGCCTGGGCGATTTCTGGGGCCTGCGCGGCACCGATGTCGTGCTGCCGGTGACGCCCATGTTCCACGCCAACAGCTGGGGCATGCCGTACGGTGCCGTGATGATGGGCGTGAAGATGGTGTTCCCCGGCCCGCACCTGCACCCGGATGACCTGCTGGACCTGATGCAGCAGGAGCCGCCCACCCTCGCCCTGGGCGTGCCGACCATCTGGATGGCGCTGATCCAGGCCTACGAGGCTTCGCTGGCCAAGGACTCGCCCAACCACGGTCGCTGGCAGCTGCCGCGCGGCATGCGTTCGCTGGTCGGTGGCGCCGCGGTGCCGGAAGCGCTGATCCGCGCCTTCGACCGGCACGGCATCTGGATCCTGCAGGGCTGGGGCATGACGGAGACCTCGCCGGTCTGCACCATCTCCTATCCCCGCGCCGAACTGCGCGAGGCCGACATGGACGAGCGCTACCGGCGCGCCGCGATGGCGGGCGTGCCGGTGCCGCTGGTGGACCTGCGGGTGCAGGCCGAGGACGGCGGCGACCAGCCCTGGGACGGCAAGAGCGTGGGCGAGATCCAGGTGCGCGGCCCCTTCATCACCGGCAGCTACCACGAGGTGCCGGTCGAGCGCGAGAAGTTCAGCGCCGACGGCTGGCTGCGCACCGGCGACGTGGCCTCGGTCGATCCGCTCGGCTTCGTGCGCATCACCGACCGCACCAAGGACCTGATCAAGTCCGGTGGCGAGTGGATCAGCTCGGTGGACCTGGAGAACGCGATCATGGCGCACCCCGGCATTGCGGAAGCGGCCGTGATCGCGGTGCCGGACGAGAAGTGGGGCGAGCGGCCGCTGGCCTGCGCGGTCAAGAAGCCCCATCACGCGGTCACGGCAGAGGACCTGAACGCGCACCTGCTGAAGGCGGGCTTCGCGAAGTGGCAACTGCCGGACCGCTACGAGTGGCTCGACGCGGTGCCGCGCACCTCCACCGGCAAGTTCTGGAAGCTCAAGCTGCGCGAGCGCTACGCGCGCTGACGGCTGGCATCGCTTGTTTCGCAGTGGGGGTTTCCCCTTGACGCGTGCGCGGGGTCGACCCTGTGGATTTGCACGAATGCAAGTGGGGGCGGCGGCTGCAGCCCGATGAGCGCCGCACGCTGACGCCGAGGCGACAAGGGTGCGCCGGGTTAACACGGTTGTTTGCATCCGGGTAGCGGTTCGATAAACGGGTTTTGGCCAAAGTCCTGACCCATCCGATCAATGCCCCTTGCCGATGACCAGCCGCTGCTCGACGTTCGCGGCGTGACCGTCCGCTTCGGCGGTATCACCGCACTGGACGGCGTGTCGTTCGCGGTCCGCACCGGCACCATCGCCGGACTGATCGGGCCCAATGGCGCCGGCAAGACCACGCTGTTCAACTGCCTGTCGCGCCTGTACGGCTTCAGCGAAGGCAGCATCCTGTTCGAGGGGCGCCCGCTGCAGGAACAGGCGCCGCACCACATCGCGGCGCTGGGCATAGGCCGCACCTTCCAGAACCTGGCGCTGTTTCGCACGATGAGCGTGCGCGACAACGTCATGGTGGGCGGGCACTGCCGCACGTCCACCGGATTCCTGTCCAACGCGCTGCGCCTGCCGGCCGTTCGGCGCGAGGAGCAGTCGCTGGGCGAGCAGACCGATCGCGTGATCGACCTGCTGGACCTGCGCGCGGTGGCGCAGCGACCCGTGTCCGACTTGCCGTTCGGCACGCAGAAGCGGGTCGAATTCGCCCGCGCGCTGCTGAGCCGGCCCAAGCTGCTGCTGCTGGACGAACCGGCCGCGGGCCTCAACCACGAGGAAGTCGACGAACTGCGGCTGCTGCTGCGACGCATCCAGTCCGAACTGGCGCTCACCATCCTGCTGGTCGAGCACCACATGAACCTGGTCATGCGTGTGTCCGACCAGGTGATCGCGCTGGACTTCGGCCGCAAGATCGCCGACGGCGCGCCCGCCGAGGTGCAGGCCGACCCGGACGTGGTGCGGGCGTACCTGGGGGTGGAGGCAGCATGACCGCACCGCTGCTCCAGGTGCGCGGCCTGCATGCGCAGTACGGCCCCACGCGCGTGCTGCACGGCATCGACTTCGAGGTCCGGCAGGGCGGCATCACCACCATCCTGGGCGCCAACGGGGCCGGCAAGACCACCACCTTGCGTGCGGTCTGCGGCATGGTCCGCACCCAGGGCGAGATCCTGCTGGCGGGCGAGCGCATCGACGGCAAGGCCACCGAATCCATCGTCCGCCTGGGCGTGGGCCACGTGCCCGACGGGCGCGGCACCTTCCTGAACCTGACGGTGGAGGAGAACCTGCGCCTGGGCGCCTACACGCGGCGCGACCGCGGGCAGGTGATGGCCGACTTCGAGCGCATCTACCGGTACTTTCCGCGGCTGCGCGAGCGCCTGCGCCAGCAGGCCGGCACCTTGTCGGGCGGCGAGCAGCAGATGCTGGCGGTGTCGCGCGCGCTGATGCTGCGTCCCCGGCTGCTGCTGCTGGACGAGCCGTCCTTCGGGCTGGCGCCGCTGGTGGTGCAGGAGCTGTTCGAGATCCTGGGCGAGATCAGCAAGGCCGAGGGCGCCAGCATGTTGCTGGTCGAGCAGAACGCGTCGCTCGCCCTGAAGCTGGCCGACCATGCCTACCTGCTGGAGACCGGCCGCGTGGTGATCTCCGGCACCGCCGAATCCATCCGCAACGACGAGTCGGTGCGGCGCTCCTACCTGGGCTACTGAAAGGAAACCGCGCACGTGGAACTGCTGCTGCACCAGGTCCTGGCCGGGCTCTCGACGGGCGGCATCTATGCCAGCCTGGCGCTGGCGCTGGTGATGATCTACCAGGCGACCCACCTGGTGAACTTCGCCCAGGGCGAGATGGCCATGTTCGCCACCTACCTGGCCTGGTCGCTGATGCAGGCCGGGCTGCCGTACTGGGTGGCCTTCTTCCTCACGGTGGCGATCGCCTTCGTGGCCGGCATCCTGATCGAGCGCGTGATCATCCAGCCGGTGGAGAACGCGCCGGTGCTGTCGGTGGTGATCGTCTTCATCGGCCTGCTGGTGATCTTCAACAGCCTGGCCGGCTGGATCTACAGCTACACCATCAAGCC
>JAKFEA010000260.1:0-2765 GCA_036675905.1 Acidovorax sp.
AACACCTGGATCGCGCCTTCCTCGCCCAGCTGGGCCAGCCCCTGCTGCAGCTGCTTGGTGCGCAGCGGGTGCTTCAGGATCACGGTCATGAACAGCTCGGGCGCGAAGAACGGCAGGCCGGTGAACTGCAGGTTGGCGCCATCGGTGATGGTGTCGCCCAGCTGCACGCCGCCATGGGTGGTGAAGCCGATGATGTCGCCGGCGTAGGCCTCGTCCACGGCCTCGCGGCGCTGCGACAGGAAGGTGACGACCGAGGTCGGGCGCAGCTCCTTGGCGGTGCGCTGCACCTTCAGCTTCATGCCCGGCATGTACTTGCCCGAGGCCATGCGCACGAAGGCGATGCGGTCGCGGTGGTTGGCATCCATGTTGGCCTGCACCTTGAACACCACGCCGGCGAAGGCGGGGTCCTCGGGCTGCACGATCTTCTCGACCGGCTGCCGGTTGACCACCAGCGAGCTCTTGCGCGGCTGCGGCGGCGGCGCCAAATCCACCAGCGCGTCCAGCACCTCCATCACGCCGAAGTTGTTGACGCCCGAGCCGAAGAACACCGGGGTCTGCTTCGCATCGAGGAACGCCTGGTGGTCCCATTCGGGCGAGGCGCCGGAGGCCAGCTCCATGCTTTCGGCGGCGGCGTCGTACTCGGCGGCGAAGCGCTTGCGCAGCGTATCGGCGTCGGCCAGCGGAACCGTCTCGAAATCCTGCGGGCGGCGCTCGCTGCCGGCCTCGAACACCGTCATCTCGCCGCGGCGCAGGTTCATGATGCCGCCGAAGCTCTTGCCCTTGCCGACCGGCCAGGTCATGGGCACGCAGGGCATGCCCAGCTCGCGCTCGACCTCGTCCAGGATGTCCAGCGGCTCGCGCACCTCGCGGTCCATCTTGTTGACGAAGGTGATGATGGGCGTGTTGCGCTGCCGGCAGACCTCGATCAGGCGCCGGGTCTGCGCCTCCACGCCGTTGGCCGCGTCGATCACCATCAGCGCGGAGTCCACTGCCGTCAGCACGCGGTAGGTGTCTTCCGAGAAGTCCTTGTGGCCGGGCGTGTCCAGCAGGTTGATCACGTGGTCGCGGTAGACCATCTGCATGACCGAGCTGGCCACCGAGATGCCGCGCTGCTTCTCGATCTCCATCCAGTCGCTGGTGGCGTGGCGCGACGCCTTGCGGCCCTTGACCGCCCCGGCGATCTGGATCGCGCCGGAGAACAGCAGCAGCTTTTCCGTCAGCGTGGTCTTGCCCGCGTCGGGGTGGGAAATGATGGCGAAGGTGCGGCGGCGCCGGGTTTCGGCGGCAAAGGGCGATGCGGACACGGGGGAAAAGGCTTTCGAAAGGCGCGCGGCCGATGAGCTGCAAAGCGTTTCGGCGGGGCCCCTATTGTCGCCGATGGGTCTATGGTGGCTGCATGGCTGCGGCATCCCCAGGCACCGTGCTGGCCGTCGGCGGGCACGAAGTCACGATCAGCAATCCCGGCAAGCTGCTGTTCCCGCAGGCCGGGATCAGCAAGCTGGACCTCGTCGAGTACTACGTCGCGGTGGCCGAGGCGGCGCTGCGCGGCGCGGGCGGTCGCCCCTGCGTGCTCAAGCGCTACCCGGACGGCATCGCCGGCGAGTCCTTCTTCCAGAAACGGGCGCCGACCAGCCGCCCGGCCTGGGTGGAGGTCAGCACCATCCACTTCCCATCCGGCCGCACCGCCGAGGAAGTGGTGCCGCGCGAGGCCGCCACGCTGGCCTGGATGGCCAACCTGGGCTGCATCGAGTTGCACCCGCATCCCGTGCGTGCCACTGACCTGGAGCATCCGGACGAGCTGCGGGTGGACCTGGACCCGGTGCCCGGCGTCGAGTGGCCGCAAATCCGGCAGGTGGCGGCGCTCGCGCGCGAAGTGCTGACCGATCACGGGCTGGTGGGCTGGCCCAAGACCTCCGGCTCGCGCGGGATCCACGTGCTGGTGCGGATCGAGCCGCGCTGGTCGTTCGACCAGGTCCGGCGGGCCGCGCTGGCATTGGCGCGCGAGGTGGAGCGGCGCGCGCCGGAACTGGCGACGGCGCAGTGGTGGAAGGAGCAGCGCCACGGCGTGTTCGTGGACTACAACCAGAACGCCAAGGACCGCACCGTGGCCTCGGCCTATTCGGTGCGGCCGCGGCCGGACGCGCGCGTGTCCACGCCGGTGGGCTGGGACGAACTGCAGTCGTGCGACCCGGCCGATTTCACGCTGCGCACGGTACCGGCCCGGCTGGTCGAGATCGGCGATCCGCACGCCGGCATCGACGAGGCGCCGGGCTCGCTGGACGCCTTGCTGGAACTGTCGGCCCGCCAGGAGCGAGAAGGGAACGGCGATGCACCCTGGCCGCCGCATTACCGCAAGCAGGCCGGCGAGCCGCCGCGGGCGCCGCCGTCCACGCGCAAGGCCAAGCGGCAGCCGATTGCCGCCGCCGGCAAGCCGCGATGATGTTCAGGCGGCGGAGTCGGCGGTTGGCGCGCGCCCGCTGAATCGGCCCAGCCACTCGAAGCCCAGCATGCCCACGAGCATGGCCAGCACGAAGACCAGCGCCTTGCCGTGGCCGGCCGCCATCGCCACCAGTGCCGGGCCCGGGCAGAAGCCGGCCAGGCCCCAGCCGACGCCGAAGATCAGCGAGCCGACGACGAGCGGTCGGTCGATGTCGCGGCGGGCGGGCAGCTGCAGCGGGTCGCCGAGGAAGCTGCGGGTGCGCCGCCGCGCCAGCGCGAACGCGAAGAAGCCGACCAGCACGGCGCCGCCCATCACGAAGGCAAGC
>JAKFEA010000261.1:0-1706 GCA_036675905.1 Acidovorax sp.
CACCACCTGGAACAGCGGCCAGGCGCTGTTCAGCGGCCTGCTGGCAGGCGCCGCATTGGTCTCGATCATCGACCCGCTGTACTACAAGTGGCTGGCGCCGCGGCGCTGGATCTACCTCGCCTACCACAGCCTGACGCTGTTCGCCGTGCTGCTCACGGCGCTGCCGATCATCCTCAAGCTGACCACCCTGCAGAGCTACCAGCTGGCGCTGGTCGCGGCAGGCGCGCTGTCGCTGCCCAGCCTGGCCGGGATCATCCGCGTGCAGCGCTGGTGGCGCGGCCTGTTGCTGCTCGGCCTGACCCTGGCCCTGGGCGCCGGCGGCTGGCTGGCACGGGTCTGGGTGCCGCCGGCGACCCTGTGGCTGACCGAGGTGGCGGTGACCACCCAGTTCGACAACCGCAACCGCGCACCGGGCGCAGGCTTGAAGCAGCTCAGCGTCGCCGAATTGCGCAGCCAGGGGCTGTTCGCCTACACCGCGATCAATGCGCCGCGCGGGCTGAACGAGCGGATCTACCACGTCTGGCGGCACAACGGCCGCGCGGGCGAGCGCATCGCCCTGGACATCCAGGGCGGGCGCAAGGAAGGCTACCGCGCCTGGACCCACAAGCAGAACTTCCCGGAAGCGCCGGCCGGGCAGTGGCAGGTGCAGGTGCTCACCGAGGCCGGGCAGATGATCGGCGTGCTGCGCTTCCGGGTGGTGGAGTAGGCCGAACGGCTCGCCCGGGCAGCAGCGGCTGCGCCAACAGGCCCCGTCGACTTCGCTTCGCCCGAAAAAAAGCCCCGGCCAGAGCCGGGGCGAAACGGGGCACCGCGGAGCTTCTGGCTACACGCCTCAGCCCAGGGCATCCCGCGTGGTCTGGCCGTCCAGCAGGCGGGCGATGCCCAGCGGATTGGCGTTCTTCAATGCATCCGGCAGCAACGCGTCCGGGTAGTTCTGGTAGCAGATCGGGCGCAGGAAGCGCTCGATCGCCAGGCTGCCGACCGAGCTGCCGCGGGCATCCGAGGTGGCCGGGTAAGGGCCGCCGTGGACCATCGCATCGCACACCTCGACCCCGGTCGGGTAGCCGTTGAGCAGCAGGCGCCCGGCCTTCTGCTCGAGCAGCGGCAGTAGCACGGCACAGCGCTCGAGGTCGTCCGGCTCGGCGATCAGGGTGGCGGTGAGCTGGCCGTGCAGGCCGTGCAGCGCCCGGCTCAGTTCGGCCTGGTCGGCCACCTCGACGAGGATGCTGGTCGGCCCGAACACCTCTTCCTGGAGCAATTCGTCGCCGTCGAGCAGCAGGCTGACATCCGCCTGGAACAGCTGCGGCTGGGCCTGGGTGCCGACCTGTGCTTGCCCGGCCAGGTGCTTGACACCCGGGTGGCCATGCAGGCGTTCGAGGCCCTGGCCGTAGCTGTGCAGGGTGCCGGCGTTGAGCATGGTCTGCGCCGGTTGGTCGGCCAGGTGTGCGGCGAACTGCCGGCTAAAGGCGGCGAACTCGGGCGAGCGGATGCCGATCACCAGGCCGGGGTTGGTGCAGAACTGGCCGCAGCCGAGCACCACCGAGCCGGCAAGTTCGGCGGCGATGCGCTCGCCGCGCGCCTTCAGCGCCTCGGGCAACAGAATGACCGGGTTGATGCTGCTCATCTCGGCGAACACCGGGATCGGCTGCGGCCGCGCCGCGGCCATGTCGCACAGGGCGCGGCCGCCGCGCAGCGAGCCGGTGAAG
>JAKFEA010000262.1:0-3750 GCA_036675905.1 Acidovorax sp.
CATTCGATGGAAGCCGGCTTCGACGCCCACCTGACCAAGCCGCTCAACGTCGGCCGCATCCGCGGGCTGATCGA
The DNA here is from genome assembly GCA_036675905.1 of Acidovorax sp. GTDB lineage: Bacteria > Pseudomonadota > Gammaproteobacteria > Burkholderiales > Burkholderiaceae_C > Ramlibacter. The sequence goes on from JAKFEA010000262.1 coordinate 75, forward strand.
GGAACTCGCGGCCCGCCGCAGGAGTTGACCGGCGCCGATCGCGATCGCGCGACCGGCCGCCCCGTCCGCACCGCCTACTGCCCGATGGCCCGGACCTCCGAGCCCGCCGCGGTGCCGGCCTGGTAGACCGCGACGGAGTGGCCGTCCGGCGCGCCCGCCACCGCGAAGTCGATCGGCGCGGGGCCGCTTTGCGAACCCGCCGTGCGGTCGATCGAGAACAGCGTCCGTTCGGCGACGGTCGTGAAGCCGCCTGCGGCCGCGCCGCCGGCATCGACCGCCAGGGCGCTGATGCGCGCGCTGGACGAGAAACTGCCGGGAGTGGAGACCTGCACGAAGGCAGTGAAGCCCGCCTGCGAGGGGGCGATCTCGAGGTCGTCGATGGACACCGCCACGGCGATCCCGCCCATGCCGCTGACGGGTCGGCCATCCGGATCGATGATCTGCCAGCGGGCTTCCAGCGGGACCAGGACCGCCCCCAGCGGCTGTGCCCACAGCACGGCCGCGTTGCCGGTGGCCAGTGCGGTCGCGGCGATGTCGAACGCGCCGGCGCCGCTCGAAGCCTGCAGCTCGCTGGCCGCCCCGACCGGTTGCGCGGCGGCGTCGAAGCGGCGGGTGCGGATGGCGTGGCTCGCTCCATCCGACGAGGCCTGCAACCAGGCCACGAGCAGAGAGCCGTCGGCCAGCGGCACGAGCTGCACCCTGGACTGGTCGCCCGGGTCGGCGCTGACGGTCACGGGGTCGCCCACGAAGGTCCCGTCCGCCGCGAAGCGCTGGAGCAAGGCCTGCCGGGGCGAGCCGGCCGGTGCGTGGCTGCCCGCCCATCCGACCAGGTAGCCGCCGTCGGGCAGGGCCCTGACCTGCAGTTCCGGATCGATCGCCTGAAACACGTCGGGGTGCACCAGCCGCGTGTCCTGCAGCAGCGCCCCGGCCGCGCTGAATCGGCGGGTCTGCACGGTCTGCATGGCCGCCGGTGGGACCAGCGCCGCGCCGGCGGGGGCGCTCCAGGCGATGACCCAGTCCCCGTTGGCCAGGCCGGCGAGCGAGTAGGAGCGGACCGCGGGCGAGATCGTGGCGACCTGCAGTTGCGGGCCCACCGGGTTGCCAGCCGTGTCGATTGCCTGGGCCAGCAGTTCATTGGCCGACATCCAGGCGACCACGGCGCCACCGCCGGCCAGCCGGGCGACCGCCGGGCCTTGCAGTCCCGGGAAGGGCGTCGAGGCCGAGCTGCCCACCGCGACCGGCCCGAAGGCGGTGAACGCCGCAGGCACAGGAGCGCCCCCCGTCGCGGGGCCCGCGCCGCCCGCGGAAGGCGTGGTTCCGGGGCCGGCCGATCCGGTGCCGCCCGACGCCGGTGCGCCGCCCGAGCCGGATCCGAGCGCAGGGGTCTCGCCGGACGGTGCAGGTGCCATGCCGCCATCACCACCGCCGCCGCCGCACGCCACCAGCAGCACGCTGAACAGGCAGCCGGCCAGACGGGTCTTCACGCAGCAGTCCATGCGCATCTCCCGCAGTGAAGGGGCATGCTTGCCTCAGGACCCGGCGCGAAGCGAGCCGCTCTTGCATCATGGGTCGCGACAGGTTGCGGCACCGCCCGGCCGGACTCGGCTCGTTTCGATCCGCCAGCATTCGGGACGGGGATTGCAATGAGTTGCACCCACCGGCAACAGCGCTGCCGGCTGGCCGCCGGTTCGGGCTGCGGCTAGCATCGCCGGATGACCTACCTGCTTGCGCTCGACCAGGGCACCTCCAGTTCCCGCAGCATCGTCTTCGACGCGTCCGGCGCCATCGTCGCCATGGCACAGCGCGAGCTGCCGCAGATCTACCCGCAGCCCGGCTGGGTCGAGCACGACCCGATGGAGATCTGGCGCGGCCAGCTGGCCACTGCGCAAGAGGCATTGGCCAAGGCGGGCATTGCGGCGCGCGACGTGGCTGCGCTGGGCATCACCAACCAGCGCGAGACCGCGGTGGTGTGGAACCGCCGGACCGGGCAGCCCATCCACCACGCCATCGTCTGGCAGGACCGGCGCGGCGAGCCGCTGTGCGCGCAACTGCGCGAGCAAGGCCATGCCGAACGCATCCAGCAGCGCACCGGGCTGCTGATCGATTCCTACTTCTCGGGGACCAAGATCCGCTGGCTGCTCGATCACGTTCCGGGCGCGCGGGCGCTCGCCGACAAGGGTGAACTGGCCTTCGGCACCATCGACAGCTGGCTGCTGTGGCAGCTCACCGGCGGTGCGCTGCACGCCACCGACGTGACCAATGCCTCGCGCACCATGCTGTTCGACGTGCACCGCAACCGCTGGGACGAGGAGCTGCTGGAGCTGCTGCAGGTGCCCGGCTCGCTGATGCCGCAGGTGCTGCCCTCCAGCGCCGACTACGGCCGCACGGTGGAATCGCTGCTGGGCGCGCCGGTGCGCATCGGCGGCGTCGCCGGCGACCAGCAGAGTGCCCTGTTCGGGCAGGCCTGCTTTCGCGAGGGCCTGGCCAAGAACACCTATGGCACCGGCTGCTTCCTGCTGATGCACACCGGCGGGCGCTTCCAGCGCTCGGCGAACGGGCTGCTCACCACCAGCGCGGCCCAGACCTCGGCGCAGCCGCAGTACGCGATGGAAGGGAGTGTGTTCGTCGGGGGCGCAGTGGTTCAGTGGCTGCGCGACGGCCTGGGCGCGATCGAGAGCAGCGCGCAAGTGCAGGCGCTGGCCGAGAGCGTGCCCGACGCCGGTGGCGTCATGCTGGTGCCCGCCTTCACCGGGCTGGGCGCGCCCTACTGGAAGCCGGATGCGCGCGGCACCATCACCGGGCTGACCCGCGGCACCACGGTGGCCCACATCGCGCGCGCCGCGCTGGAGAGCATCGCCTACCAGAGCGCGGCGCTGCTGCAGGCCATGGCGCGCGACGCGCAGGCCGCCGGCGTGGCGCCCGTGACCGAGCTGCGGGTGGACGGCGGGGCTTGCGTCAACGACCTGCTGATGCAGTTCCAGGCCGACCTGCTGGGCATCCCGGTGGTGCGGCCGGCGGTCACGGAGACCACGGCCCTCGGCGCGGCCTACCTGGCGGGCCTGTCGGCCGGCGTCTACGCGGGCACCGACGAGCTGCAGTCGCAGTGGAAGGTGCAGCGGCGCTTCACGCCGGTGTTGCCGCGCGAACGGGCGCTCGAAGCCATGTCGCGCTGGGAACACGCGGTGCGCCAGGCGACGCTGGCTTGAGCTGCGGGCGCGGCCACAATCGGCGCGTTGCACGCAAAAGGAAAAGACATGAAGAGCTTGCCGTATGCCATCGCCTTGTCCGCCGCCTGCCTGCTGGCGCCCGCCGCCGCGCAGACCACGCTCAAGCCCGGCCTGTGGGAGATCCAGCAGAACTTCCAGGGCAACCCCGAACTGAACGAAGCCATGAAGGAGATGCGCGAGCAGATGGCTTCGATGTCGCCCGACGAGCGCAAGCAGATGGAAGCCATGATGGCGCGCCAGGGCGTGCAGATGGCGCCCGGCAGCCAGGGCATGCGCATGTGCATGACCAAGGAGATGGTCGAGCGCAACGACATCGCCGGCCAGCAGGGCGACTGCCGCACCACGCAGCAGCGGCGCAGCGGCAACAGCATGAAGGTGGTGTTCACCTGCACCAACCCGCCCTCGCGCGGCGAGAGCGAAGTCACCATGAAGGGGCCCGAGGCCTACAC
>JAKFEA010000263.1:0-3751 GCA_036675905.1 Acidovorax sp.
GGCTCTTGTGCGACATCGGTAGCCACGGCCGCGCGCGGCACCGTGATCGAAAACATGCTGCCGTGGTCCACCGCGCTACGCGCATCCAGGGCGTGGTCGAGCAGCCGCGAAATGCTCTGGCAGATCGACAGGCCCAGGCCCAGGCCGCGCTCGCCCCAGTCGAACGGCTGCTGGTAACGATGGAATTCCTCGAAGATCTGGCGCATGTGGTGTTCCGGAATGCCGGGGCCGGTATCCCACACCTGCAGCTCCACGTTGCCGCCGCGCGGACGCGCGCCCAGCACGATCCGGCCCTGGCGGGTATAGCGCAGGGCATTGGCGATGAGGTTCTGCAGCACCCGCCGCAACAGGTGCCGGTCGCTGCGCACCGGCAAGGCGCCGGCGTGGACGCGCAGGTCCAGCCCGCGCCCGGCCGCGATCGGCGCGTACTGCGCGGCCAGTTCGCGTAGCAATGCGCCAGCGTCGAAGTCGCTCAGTTCGGTCTGCATGCCGCCGGCATCCAGGCGCGACACATCCAGCAGGCCGTCGAGCAGTTCCTCGGCGGCGCGCAGCGAGGCGTCGATGCGCTCAGCCAGATGCTGCTGTTCGCCGACCTGGTCGCTGTCGCGCAGCGCGGAGGTGAACAGCCGCGCCGCATTCAGCGGTTGCAGCACGTCGTGGCTGATCGCGGCGAGGAAGCGGGTCTTGGACTGCTGCGCCGCCTCGGCCTCGCGGCTGCGGTCGGCAACGCGTTGTTCCAGGGTTTCATTGGCTTCCAGCAGCGCGTTCTCCGCGCGTTTGAAGTCGGTGATGTCGTTGTAGCTGGTGACGTAACCGCCGCCAGGCAGCGACTGGCCACGCATCTCGATCACGCTGCCGTCGCTGCGCACGCGTTCGAAGATGTGCGGCAAACCGGCGCGCATATACTTCATGCGCTTGGCGACCTGCTGTTCGCGATCGCCATCGCCCAGCTCGCCGCGCTCGGCGTTGTAGCGGATAAGGTCGGCCACCGGACGGCCCAGGTAGAGCATGCCCATCGGATAACCGAACATCTGCTGGTAACGCCCATTCCACGCCACCAGACGCATATCTGGATCGACCACGCTCACGCCGGCGCTGATGTTCTCCAGGGTGGTGGACAGGATCTCGCGGTTGAAGCGCAGCTCCTGGCCCGCTTCGTCCAGCACCGCCACCACTTCGCCCAGCTCCATGCCCGAGCCGCGCAACACGCTGGTCAGCACCAGGCGCGCCGAGGCCGCGCCGATGGCCGCTGCCAGCAGGCGCTCGGTGAATTGCACCCAGGCCCGGTCCGCGACGGCAGTTGGTTGCAGTTCGCGTTCGAGCGCGGCGGCCTGCTCGGCGAAGGCGCGGCGCGCATGGCGTTCGCCGACGATGCGTTCGGCCAAAGACAACAGGTCGGACACGCGCACGTTGCCTGGCCATTCGCCGGCGACCAGGGTACGGCGTTGCGCATACGGGTCCAGGAAGGGCGCGATGCGCAAGCGCTCGTCCACGCTCGGACGCCAGCGCGCGGATACGAGCATCATCACCGCGGTATTGAGCAGCAGCGACCAGAACGTGCCGTGGGTCAATGGATCCCAGCCGGTCATGTTGAACAGCTGCTGCGGGCGCAGCCAGGGAACATGGAACGGGCCGGTCTGCAGCCATTCCGGTCCGAGCCAGCCCGACTCCGACAGCGTTGGCAGCAACAAGGTGTAGATCCACACCGCGAAGCCGACCGTCATGCCGATCTCCACTCCGCGGCTGCTGGCGCCGCGCCAGTACAGGCCGCCGATCAGCCCGGGCGCGAACTGGGCCACGGCCACGAATGCGATCAGGCCGTACGAGGCCAGCGAACTGTCATTGCTGCTGTTGCGATAGTAGACATATGCGCATAGCGCCAGCATCAGGATCGCGATGCGCCGCACCCACAGCACGCGGGTGGCCACGTCGGCTTCGGCATGGCGCTCAGCCCAGCCGCGGCGCAGCAGCACCGGCATCACCAGATCGTTGCTGACCATGGTCGCCAGGGCGATGCTGGCCACGATCACCATGCCAGTGGCCGCGGAGAAACCGCCGATATAGGCCGCCAGCGCCATCGCGTTGCTGCCGGCGTTCAGCGGCAGGGCCAGCACGAAGGTGTCGCTGGCCACGCTGCTGCCGGTGCCGAACATGGTCACGCCGGCCGCCGCGATCGGCACCACCATCACCGAGATCAATATGAGATAGGCGCCGAACATCCAGCGCGCCTTGCGCACATCGCCGACATCTCCGCATTCCACCACCGCCACGTGGAACTGGCGCGGCAGGCAGACGATGGCGAGGAAACCGAGCAGGGTCTGGGTGAAGAAGCCGACCGGAGGCGCGTTCTCGAACAGGGTCCGCGCGGAATCGGCGACCCGCAACGATCGTCCATCCAGCCACAGCCAGGCGAACACGCCCACGGCGATCATCGCCACCAGTTTCACCACCGATTCCAGCGCGATCGCCAGCATCATGCCGTGGTGGTGCTCGGTCGCATCCACCTGGCGGGTGCCGAACAGGGCCGCGAAAAGTGCCATCAGCAAGGCCACGTACAACGCCGGATCAGTGAAGAAGCCGGTGTTGCCGGCGCCCTGGCCGGTCAGCACACCCAGGCTCAGCGCCACCGCCTTGTACTGCAGCGCCAGGTACGGAATCACGCCGATCAGCGCGATCACCGTGACCAGCGCCGCCAGCCGCCGCGAGCGACCGTAGCGCGAGGAGATGAAGTCGGCGATGGAGACGGTGTTCTGGCTGCGCGCGATCAGCGCGAGGCGCTCGATGATGCGCCAGCCGAACAGCAGCAACAGGAACGGGCCGAGGTAGATCGGCAGGTAGCCGATGCCGTTGCGCACCGCGCTGCCGACCGCGCCGTAGAAGGTCCACGACGAGCAGTACACGGCCAGGGCCAGGCTGTAGACCACCGGACGCAGCCAGGGCCGGTCCGGGTACAGCGGACGCCGGTCGCCCCACCACGCCACCGCGAACAGCAGTGCGGCGTAGCCGATCGATACCAACAACAGGACCCAGCTGGAAACCAATGCCGCGCTCCGTCTCTTGGGCCTGCGAGTGTATGCCGTGCCGCAGCTCCCGGATCGCCTGCTTGCCTGCGCAGCACGATGTCGGCAAGCTGAAATGCGGTCACCAGCCGGTGCATGCGCGCGAATTGCGCCGGCATGCCGGTCTTCCGGAGCAAAGGCATGAGGCAGGACCAGGACATGGCACGAGCCGCAAACGAGCGCACGACCGCGGCCGGCGCACGCCTGCCGTTGCGCGAGAAGATCGGCTACGGCATCGGCGACTTCGGGTTCAACCTCTATTGGGCCAACATCTCGGCCTTCCTGCTGATCTTCTATACCGACGTGATGGGCCTGGCCGCCGGCGCGGTCGGCACGATGATGCTGGTGACCCGGCTGGTCGATGCGGTGACCGATCCACTGATGGGGGCGATCGCCGATCGCACCCGCACCCGCTGGGGCCGCTTCCGGCCTTATCTGCTGTACGGCGCGCTGCCGCTGGCCTTTGCCGGTGTGCTGACCTGGACCGTGCCGGAACTGGACGGCGGCGGCAGGCTGCTGTGGGCCTATGCCACCTTCACCCTGATGATGCTGGCCTACACCGTGCTGGCCATGCCGTACTCGGCGCTGTCCGGGGTCATGACCGCCGACAGCCAGCAACGCACCACCCTGATCAGTTTCCGTTTCATCGCCGCCTTCGCCGGCACCACCCTGGTCAACTGGCTGACCCTGGA
>JAKFEA010000264.1:0-1779 GCA_036675905.1 Acidovorax sp.
CAGTGGCAGCAGGGCGAGCGCGCCGCTCGCCAGCGTCCACAGGCGGCTCCCGGTATCGATCCGGGTCAAGGTGTCAGCGGACTTCGACATGCGGCAACAAGGCCAGCGCGCGCAGGCACAGGTGACGGTGGGCCGCACCTTGTCCTGGCCCGAGTTGGGGTTGTCCGGGCAGGTGCAGGCGATAGCGGCGGCCTTCGCGCTCGGCCAGGTCCACCCAGTGGGCGAGCCGGCGGATACGGTGCTCGTGCGCAAGTTCGGTCAGCGTGCGCCACTCCAGGGCCACTTCGACCGCGAGTGGTTGCTCGTACTCGCGTACCAGCAGCACGTCGCGGCGTGCGGACGGTTTCCAGGCGATGGCGCGGCGCGGATCGCCGGCGCGATAGGCGCGCAGATGATGGACGTCGTCGCCGGCGGGATGCAGGCGCGCATGGCTGGCATTGCCTTCGCCCAAGGGCAGGGGAGGACCCTGCGGCTCGGGCGCGGGATAGACCAGCATCGGCATGTCCGGCCAGACCCAGGACCAGGCCAGCGCCAGGCCCAGCGGCTGCGTGCTGGAAATGCGGATGCGGTCCAGGTCCAGCCAGCCGCGATGCTGCGTCTCCAGGTTCAACGTGGCGACTGCAGGTTCGTTGGTCGGCAGCGATGCATGGGCATGCACGCCATTGCAACGCAGCTGCAGGCCGCGACGTACGCGCGCATCGTCCGCGGAAAGCGCGAGATGCAGGTGCAGAAAAGCGCCGGCGGGGACCGGCTCGGCGGAAATGGCATCTATCCTCAATCCCGACAGTTGCAGGTGCGCGGCGATCAGGCTGGCCAGTCCGGTGGCGCCCAGCAACAGCGCCAGCAGCAATGCCGGATTGTTGTTGTAGTTGAGCGCGCCCAGCAGCATCGCGAACAGGAGTGCGGCGAAGAACAGTCCGAAGCGCGTGGGCAACACGTATACCCGACGCCGGTCCAGTTTCACCGGGAGGGTTTCCGCGGCGCGCGGACGGGCGAGCAGCGCGAAACGCGAGGCCAGTCGTTCGCGCAGGGTCGACACCGGTCAGTCCACGGCCACCGCATGGAGGATGGACTTGGCCAGCGCCTGCGCCGAGGAAGCCTCCGCTTCAGGCACGAGGCGATGCGCCGCGACCGCGGCGAACAACGCCTGCACGTCCTCCGGCAACACATGGCTGCGGCCCAGCAAGAGCGCATAGGCGCGCGCGGCGCGCAGCAGGGCGATGCCCGCGCGCGGCGACAGGCCCACGCGCACCCCCGGGTGCTGGCGGCTGCGCGCCAGCAATGCCTGCACGTAAGCCACCAGCGCGTCGCTGGCATGTACTTCGTTGACCGCCAGCCGCAACGACAGCACGTCGGCGCTGGAAAGCAGCGGCTCGGTCTGGGCGATCAGTTCGCGACGGTCGGTGCCGGCCAGCAGCGCGCGCTCGGACTCCGCATTCGGATAACCCAGGGTCAGGCGCAGCAGGAAACGGTCAAGCTGCGAATCCGGCAGCGGATAGGTGCCGGACAGGTCCACCGGGTTCTGGGTGGCAATGACGAAGAACGGATCCGGCAGGGGACGGGTCATGCCGTCGAGGGTGACCTGGTGCTCGGCCATCGCTTCCAGCAATGCGCTTTGCGTGCGCGGCGGTGCGCGGTTGATCTCGTCGGCCAGCAGCACATGGGTGAACACCGGTCCGGGGTGGAACTGGAACTGCCTCGATTGCGCGTCGTATACCGACACGCCCAGGACATCGGCCGGCAACAGGTCCGAGGTGAACTGCACGCGCTGGAAGCCCA